>JBBRLA010000072.1:0-19856 GCA_038231615.1 Polyangia bacterium
CCTTTCTCCATTTTCCTTTTCAACATCGGCCAAGGGTTTCGCCGCAGCGGGTGGGCCGAGGAGGCGCTGTCGACCTACCGGCGCTTCTTGCGACAGGACCCGGCTTCCCCGTTACGGAAGGAGGCGCTCGGTTACGTGAGTGATCTCGGCAACCAGATCTACAACCCGCCGCTTTACCGGCGGCCCTGGTTCTGGGGCGTAGTCGGCAGCGTCGTCGTTGCCGCCGGAGTCGGCCTGGGCCTCGGACTGACGTTGTACACGGAACGGCAACCGCAGGTCATTCCTCAGTCGTTCTCGCTCCGGCGGTAGGCGGATTCGTCATCATCAAGGGCGGTAGCGCATGATGCTTGCTCCGCTGAGGGCACAGACGTCGTTTGGGCTGGCGCCCCACAGGGCCGAGATGCCGCCCCCCGGTGAGGGGACGCTGTGAAACGAGTCTCCATAGCCGCGGAAAAGAGTCTTGCCCTGGTCCTCGATCCCTCCCGCGGTGCCTGCTACCCACACGTCGTCGGGTCCGGTCCCCAAAATGCTGCTCAGCGAGGCCGTCGTCCCACTGGACACGGGCCGCCAGCGACTGCCATCCCAGTGGATGAGCGTGCCGTGCTCGCCTGCGGCCCACACGTCGTTCGACTTTCGACCCCATTCGGTGAGCGAGGAGTGGGTCGGTCCGGTCTCCACGGGCGTCCAACGGGTCCCGTCCCAGTGCTGGATATTGCCGTCAGTCCCGATCCCCCAGGCATCGCTGGGGCCGAAGCTGTAGATCTGGTGGAGGTCAACGAGCAATCGCTGCAAGCTCATGCCTTCCCAATGGAAGGAAACCCTGTCGCCTGATACCCACACGTCCCGAGGACCGCTTCCCGTAACGAACCGCCTGAGGTCGAACGTGGCGAACAAGACCTGCCAGGACATGCCGTTCCATCGACGCACCACCCGCACCACCCCGTCCACGGTGAGCACCCACACGTCCGCGGGGCCGCTCCCCCAAACACTCATGGGCATGGCCTGCGTACCGGTATCGAAGAGTGCCCAGCTCAGCCCATCCCAGTGTAAGAGGCCGTAGCTGAAAGCGGCCCACACATCGTTCACGCCACTTCCCCAAAGCCCAAATCCGCTTGCGACCGCATTGGCCTTGTCATTCTCACCGCCGAGTTGCCAGGTCCAGGCCACGCCGTCCCAGCGCTTGATCGTGCCTACCTGCCCGACCGCCCATGCACGTCCACCCAGCGGATCGTCGCGACCCGCAAGGCCACGAATAATCAGCCTGATCAGCGCCCGCAGGTCGGGCGGCCCGCAAAGAACCAGCGTCAGCCTTCATTTGTCGCCTCTTCGGGGTGGTGTCTCATCCCAGAGATGTCATATTGTCTCGGGCGCGCTAGATAGACAAGGCGCCCGCCCGCTGGCGGCCCCAGGCGTCTTTTGACGTCCTTTGACACATCGGCGACATCAGGAGGTCTCGGCTTGTACGTCTCTTCTTCTTCTCGGACTCTCCGGCCTTCTTCGGCCAGTCCCTCCTGTACCCAGGCGTCCCCGGCCGCGGACTTTCTCGCCGCCGACTCGCCGCCGCTGCTCTTGCTGGACGCCGGCCGCGCCGAGGACCGCGGGCGCATGGTCCGGGAGGTCACCCAGGGCCTGGGCGACCCGGTGCAGAAGTCGATCCCGCCGACGTACTTCTACGACCGCGAGGGTTCGGATATTTATGAGGAGATCACCGAGCTGCCCGAATACTACCCCACCCGCACCGAGGCGGCCCTGTTGCAGCGCATTCTCCCGGAACTGCGGCGCCTGGTCTGTCCGCAACAGCTCGTCGAGCTGGGCAGCGGGTCCTCGACCAAGACCCGGTTGCTCTTCGAGGTCTTCCCCAAGGATCAAAGTGGGTCGGCCCCGGTCTACATCCCCATCGACGTCAGCCGTTCCATGCTGGAGCAGACGGCGCGGCGGCTGGTGAAAGAGTATCCGCACCTGCGGGTGCTGGGCCTTGCCGGGCAGTACGAAGACGCCATTCAGTCGCTGCCGCCGTCGAATTCGCGCCTGGTGGTATTCCTGGGCGGGACCATCGGCAACTTCACCCCGACCTTTCAGTCCGCCTTCTTCACCAGGCTGGCCCTTTTCCTGCGGCCGGGGAACCACCTGCTTCTGGGCTTCGATCGCCGCGCCCACCAACGGAAGCCGACCCACGTCATCGACGCCGCCTACAACGATGCCCAGGGCACCACCGCGCGCTTCAACCTGAACCTTTTGCGCCGCCTGAACCGGGAACTGGGCGCCGATTTCGTCCCGTCGAATTTCGCCCATCGGGCACTGTACAACCCATCCAATGACCAGATCGAGATGCACCTCAGCAGTCTGTGCGATCAGACGGTGCACGTGCCGCCTGGCGGCGCCTATCACTTCCGCCAAGGGGAGACCATCCTCACGGAACTTTCGCGCAAGTTCGATCCGGACGAACTCGCCACGTGGTTCTCCAGCCGGGGCTTTCGCTGCGTGCAGAAATGGACCGATGACGCCGAATACTTCGGCCTGATGCTGCTGAAGCGCGACGAATCGAATCAGGACGAGACGCAGCGGAAGGTGGCGTACAGGAAAGGGTAGTGCCAGAAGAACCAGTTGCGGAACGAACGCCGCAGAAGGCGCCCGTCGGTGAAGCAGGACCCGCCCTTGAGCACCCGGTGTTTCCCGTCGAAGAAGTCGGCGGAGTAGCCGGGGTAAGAGGAGAAGGGAGCGAAGCCCGGAAAGGGGCCAAAGACGGTGTCGGTCCACTCCCAACCATTGCCGACAAGGTCGTGGACGCCAAAGGGGCTAGCCCCGGCGGGGGTCGCGCCCACGCGGGTGCAGGACCAGCGGACAAAGTCGAAGGTTCCGCGGGTGGCGTCCGGGGGGGCTTCTCCCCACGGGTAGCGGCGCCCGTCATCGCCATGGGCGGCGCGGTGCCACTCGGGTTCGGTGGGCAGGCGCTGGTGGACGAAACGGGCGTAGGCGCGCGCCTCGGCGTGGGTGACCTGGACCGGGAAGGAAAGCGGCAGCGCCCGATCGGAAAAAAGGCCGCGGAGCAGCCAGTCCTCTCGGTCCTTCTTCCAGAAGGCCGGATGGGTCAACCCGCGCTCGTTGAAGAAGGCCCAGGCGGTGGCGTCCCACAGCTCGCGCCGGGAGTAGCCCCCAGCGGCGACGAAGTCGAGAAACTGCCCATTGGTCACGTTGTGGACGTCGATGGAGAAGCGCGGTACCGGCACCTCGTGGCGCGGGAACTCGTTGTCCCAGCCGAAGTCGAACTCGTCCTCGTCCGCACCGAGCACTGCGGTGCCTGCGGGGACCTCGGCCTGTTCGGAGGGACCGCTGGTTCCATCGGGGCCGCCGTCCAGGGACTCCCGCGGCACCCCGGCGGGCGGGCGCTTCCAGTCGTGGGGAAGCTGATGCAAGAGGTAGAGCAGCGTCTCCTGGTGCATCAGCTCGTGCTCCAGGAGCAAGAAGAAGAGCTTGCCCCGGCGCAGGTGCGGGTGGCGGGACCCGGAGAACATGCCGGGTTCGCAAAGGGCCGCCTGAAGGCGCCTGCCGACCTCCTCCTTGTAGGCCCGGACCTCGTCGCGGGGCGGCCAGAGGGTGACGCTGCCTATCTGGGCCGCCGCCTCGTTCTCGGGGTCGATGCCCCTGCCGAAAAGCTGGTCCAGGGCCGGGGCGAAGGATCGCTGCCCCAGCACGCCCAGGCACAAGGTATTGAAGTTGAAAGCGTCCAGGTGCCCATCGTAAAAGCGGATCGGGTGGCGCAGGCTGATGGGTCGCTGGTCGTAGCCGGGGCCCTCCCGGACCAGGGCAAAGATCTGCTCGCTGCGCGCTCGGGTCGCGGCGAAGGCGGAGATGAGCTTGGCGGAAAGGGATTCATCGGGGTCGATCATTCATTGCGCCTCGACATGTCCGGTCCTCCGCCACCCGCGTACCACCTCGGCGACGTCGCGCTTCTTGCCGTCCACCTCGTAGTTCAGCCGGCGCATCTGCTCGGTCGACAGGACGCCGCCGAGGCCGAGCAGGGCCTCCCGCGCCCCGGGCACCCGCGAGAGAGAATCGCGACGGGCGATCACCACCGCCTCGTAGGGCGGGAAGTAGCCGCGGTCGTCTTCCAGTTGAAAAAGATCCAGCGCGGCGACCAGCCCATCGGTGGAGTTGCCAGCAATGAGGTCGATCTCGCCCGACGCCAGGGCCCGGTAGGTCAGCGAGAGGTCCATCTCTTTCGGGCGGTCGGCGAAGCGCAGGCCGTAGGTTTTGGCGAAGCCGGGGTAGCCGTCGGGGCGCGACATGAAGTCCTGGCCGAAGCCGGCGTGCCATCCGGGGGTGTAGCGGGCGCTTTCGGAAAGGGTGCGCAGCCCCAGCCGGCGCGCATCGGCGCCGCGAACCAGGATGGCGAAGTCGTTGCGGAAACCCAGGGGCGGGCCGACTTCCAGAGCAAAACGGTCGGCGTACTCGCGGCGGATCCGCTCGTGGACCAGGCGGGGATCGGGCAGCGGGGGGTGGTGCAAGATGACGGTGTAGGCGGTGCCGGTGTACTCGGGGTAGGCGTCGATCTGCCCGGCCACAAGGGCCTCGTGACACAGGCTGCCGCCCAGCTCGAAGCGGCGCTCGACGTCGATCCCCCGTGCCTCCAGGGTCTGGGCGATGAGTTCGCCCAGGATCACCTGCTCGGTGTAGTCCTTCGAGCCGATGAGGAACACGGGATTGTGGGGCTTTCCCCGGGCCAGTGCGCCCGCCGCGTGGAACATGGCGTAGCCGCAGGTCGCGATGCACAGAGCACCCAGCACCAGGGCCAGGCTGCCGCCGGGCAGGCGGCGCGCTCGCGTGTGTCCGATGCGCGATTCCAGAAGACCGATCAAGGAATCGGCCAGAAGGGCCAGCAGGGCGGCGGGCACCGCGCCCAGAAGGATCAGCCGGTTGTCATTCATGCGCAGGCCGCGGAAAATATAGGTCCCCAGGCCCCCCGCGCCAATGGCCGCGGCGATGGTGGCCACCCCGACGGAGATCACCACCGCCACCCGGACCCCGGCGAGGATCACGCTGGCGGCCAGGGGCAGTTCGACTTGCCACAGGATCTGCCAGTCGGTCATGCCCATGGCCAGGGCGGCCTCGCGCACATTGCGATCCACGCCCTCGATGCCGGTGGCGGTGTTGCGGATGACCGGCAAGAGCGCGTAGAGGACCAGGGCGATCACCGCGGCGCGGATGCCGATGCCGCCGACGAGGGGCAGGGGCATGAGCAGGCCGAAGAGCGCCAGGCTGGGCACGGTCTGAAGCACATTGGCCAGGCCCAGCACCGGGCGGCGCAGGCCCGGCCGGCGGGTCAGCAGGACGCCCACGGGCAGGCCGACGGCCACCGCCAGCCCCGTGGAAAGCAGCACCAGAAGCAAGTGCTCGCGGACCAGGGACAGAAGCTCGCGGAGGTGCTGCGAGAGGAAGGCCATCATGCGCGGGCCCTTTGCGGGCCGGAGACCGCTAGGAGATCGTCGAGGCGCAGGGTGTCGCGGTAGGCGGCAGCGCGGGGATCGGTGGAGGCCAGGAAGCCCTGGGGGGTGGTCAAGAGCGCCAGCTTGCCGTGATCCATCAGGCCGATGCGCGTGCCCAGGAGCAACGCCTCGCGCACGTCGTGGGTGACGAACACCGCGGTCTTGTTGAGTTTTTTACACAGTGCGCCGAACTCCTTTTGCAGGGTGGCCCGGGTGATGGGATCCAGTGCGCCGAAGGGTTCGTCAAGGAGCAGGAGCGGCGGGTCGGCGGCCAGGGCGCGGGCGACGCCGACGCGCTGGCGCTGCCCGCCGGACAGTTCACGGGGGTAGCGCCCGGTGAAGCGGTCGCCGTCCAGGCCGACCAGCTCCAGCATCTCGGCGACGCGGGCCACGATGCGGGCCGGGGCCCAGCCCAGAAGCGAGGGGACCAAGCCGATGTTGCGCCCCACGGTGAAGTGGGGGAAGAGGCCCGCCTCCTGGATGACGTAGCCGGTGTGCCGGCGCAAGGCGATGGGGTCCCAGTCGCTCGTCGCCCGGCCCTCGATCAGGACCTCGCCTGCGGTGGGCAGGATGAGATGGTTGATCAGGCGCAGGGTGGTGGTCTTGCCACAGCCGGACTCGCCCAGGAGCACCAGGATCTCGCCGCGGTGGATGGCCAGGTCCAGGTCGCTGACAATGGGCGTGGGCGCCCCGGGGACGCCGTACTTCACGGCGCGGAAGCGGACTACGGCATCCTTCACCGCGGCGCTTGGCACTTCGCTACCCTCCACCGCGGCGCTTGGCACTTCGCTACCCTCCACCGCGGCGCTTGGCACTTCGCTACCCTCCACCGCGGCGCCTGGCGCTTCGCGGGTCGGGGGGCTGGTCTCGGGCATCGGGGTCTTGGTCCTGGTCATCATTCTGTGTAGAGCTTATGTTCTTATGGGATCGGGCGCCCCATGTAAAGTCAATGGATGCAACAGGGGCCCGGCGGCCTGGGCGGTGGCCCGGCGATCGAGTTTGCCGGAGGAAGTGAAGGGCAGTTCGGGGAGGAGGGCCCAGCGCCGCGGTCGCTTGTGGGTGGCCAGGTGCTCATCCACGTGGGCGCGCAGGGCCGCGGCGAGGATCGCGGGGTCGGTTGGGCCGGCGGCGGCGCGGGGGACCACTGCGATGGCGACGATCTGTCCCCACACCTCGTCGGGGACACCGAACACCGCGGCGGCGGCAACCCCCGGGCAGCGTTCCACGATGCCCTCGACCTCCAAGGGGTAGACGTTTTCCCCGCCGGTCACGATGAGATCGGTGCGCCGGGCCAAAAGGTGCAGCCTGCCGCCCGGGTCAAGGTAGCCCAGGTCGCCGGTGGGGAACCAGCCGCCCGGGAGAAACGGCGCGATGTCTTGGGTGAGGTAGCCGCTCATCATCGCGCTGCCGCGCACCTGAATCTGGCCCTCGACAATGCGGACCTCCATACCGGCGACGGAGGGTCCAGCGCCCAGATCGGGCGAGGCCAGGGTACCTCGGCGCTGGGTGGTCACCTGGGAGCAGGCCTCGGTCAGGCCGTAGGTCGTCAGGACGGGCCAGCCGCGGGCCACGGCGCGGTGGAGCAGGTCGTCGGGTGCTGAGGCGCCGCCCAGGAGCACTGCGCGCAGGTGGACCGGCGGAGCGGCAGGGGGATGGCAATCCAGCACCCGGCGCAGCATCGTCGGGACCAGGGAGACCAGGGTCACGCGGTCGCGCCGCAGCACGTGGCACAGCGCCTCCGGGTCGAAGCCGGGTGCGCGGGTCATGACCAGGGGGCGCCGGGCGATGAGGCAGCGGGTGAGGATCGAGAGGCCGCCGACATGGGAAAGGGGCATGCACAGGAGCCAACGGTCGTCGTCCTGCCAGCCGAGGTTGTCGGCGCTGGCGGCGGCGGCGGCTACGAAGGCGGCGCGGGTGAGCACGGCGCCCCTGGGGCGGCCGGTGGTGCCCGAGGTGTAGAGGATGGCGAGGGGAGGGTCGGCGGGAGGGTCGGCGGGAGGGTCGACGCATCGCGGCGCCTCGTTGTCTCCCCTTGTGTCTTTTGCGGGTATCTGGAGGGCTGCGCTCAGATCGTCGAGATGCTTTTCATCGAGGTACAGGACAGGGCGGCTGTCCGCTAGGAGATTTTCCCGTTCCCGGCAAGTCAGGCGGGGATGTACCAGCACCACCGGGAGGTCCGCATCGATGAGGGCGTACAGTACAAGGATGCTCTCCATGCGGTTCTCGGCGACGAGGGCGACGGGGGCCGGGGTGCGGGAATCGCCGGCCCCGAGCTCGGCAAGCCAGCGGCGGGCCTTGGCGACCGCGGGGCGGAGCGCGGCGAAGGTATGGGACGTGCCCTCGAAGACCACGGCGGTTTGCCCCGGGCATTCAGCGGCGGCGGCGGCGAAGGACAGGCTCACGAGGGACTCCACAGCGCAAGGCCGAGCCCCGGCCGGCCGCTCGGGACAATCTCGGTGGCGGTGAGCTGCGGGATCGCGGGTCCGGCTGTCATTCCCGGGTGGCGGGACAGGCCGCAGGCGAGCACCCTGCCCGGCAGCGCCAGCGCCAGTTCGGCGGCGGCGGCCAGGGCCACCGGACCATCGAAAAGGTGGGTGACGAGCACCGCGGCGCCGTGCAGCGCGGCCAGCCGGGCCAGGTCCAGGCAGCGCAGGAATCCCCCCAGGGCCATCGGCTTGAGAACCAGCACCTGGCACGACCCGGCCTCCAGCAAACCAAGGGCCAGCGCGTCGCCGCCCTGGAGAGATTCGTCCAGGGCCAGCGGGACCCGGCAAGACCCCGCGCCGCTCGCATCCATCAGGATCGGGTCGGCACAAGGCTCCTCGACGAACTCCGGCCGCAGCGGGGCCAGCGCCGTCAGATGCTCAACGACCTGGCGGGCGGGCCAGGACCGGTTGGCATCCAGCCGGATCTCGATCCTCGGGCCCAGCGTTTCGCGCAGCCTCCTCACAAGTCCCAACTCGCGCGCGAAGTCCCGCCCGATCTTCAACTTCACCGTGCCCATTCCACGGCCCACCGCCTCACTGGCGGAGGCCAGCACCTGCTCCGGGGTTTTTCCCGAAAGCAGCGCGGAGATCGGCACCCGCTGCCGCACCGTCCCGAGCAGCGCGCTGATCGAGACGCCACGCCGCTTTCCCCACAGATCCAGCAACGCCGTCTCCACCGCGAAGCGCGCCGCCGGGGCCGCGACTGAAAGGGCGGTCCACGCTGGCAGCGCCCGCAGCATCTCTTCCGCGCTGCCGTCCCCGGAAAGCTTTAGCGGCAGCGCCCGGCAGAATGCAAGGATCTGCTCGCGGCACGTCTCCAGCGAGTCCGGCGAATATCCCGGCAGCGGCGCGGCCTCCCCCTGCCCAATCACCCCGTCGCCATCGCTGAGGCGCAGGATCACCCCCTCCCGAAAGGACCACGACCTTTGGGCGTTGCCCACCGGCCGCGGCAGTTCCCCACCGAAAGGCAGCACCTCGCCCTGCAAGACGCTTATCCCCATAATCGCCTTATTCCCATCGTCGCCTCATCCCTTGCTCAAGGCAATCCCCGCGGCGAAGAGCACCCCGTGCAAAAGCAGGAGCCGCGCCGTCCCGCCCAGCGCCGGGTTGAGCGCCCTGCCCTCGCTCCGCGACGTCGTGCGCCACAGCTTCAGCGCCATGGGCAGCGTCAAGAGCGGCAGCAGCATCCACGACGGCCCCCGCCCCATCAGCCACAGGATGGCCGGCACCGCGTACGACACCAGCAGCAAAAGCTCATACTCCAGCATCGCCCCCGGCCGCCCCAGGCGGACTGCCAGGGTGCGCTTGCCCACGCGGGCGTCGGTGTCGCGGTCGCGCAGGTTGTTCACCACCAGGATGGCCGTGGCCAGTGCCCCCACAGGCAGCGCCGCCACCACCGCCAGCGCCGGGACCGCTCCGACCTGCACCAGCGCCGTCCCGCACACCGCCACGAAGCCGAAGAAGAGCATCACGAAGACCTCCCCCAGCCCGTGGTAGCCGAGCGGATAGGGCCCGCCGGTGTAGGCGATCCCCGAAAGGATCGACGCCACCCCGATGATCACCACGGCAATCCCCGCGACCCACGTCAGGTACACCCCGCAGAGCACCGCCAGCGCGAAGGCCGCGATCATGCCCGCCCGCACCTGCCCCGGCAAGAGCAGCCCGGCCTGGGTCACCCGGGTCGGCCCCAGGCGGTCGGCTGTGTCGGCGCCCTTCTCGAAGTCGAAGACGTCATTGGCCAGGTTGGTGCCGATCTGGATGAGAAACGCCCCCAGGAGCGCTGCCAGCGCCGGGCCCAGACGAAAGCCCCCGGCCCGGCAGGCACAGGCGCTGCCGACCAGCACCGGCACCGCCGCCGCGCTCAGGGTGGCAGGACGGCACGCCATGAGCCAGGCCCCGGGCGACCCTTTTTCCACCCCGGGGATGGGCGGATTCTCCTCGATGTGTTTTGCCTCCATTGTCATGGCAGCCGCTTGAATTTCTTGAAATTGGGCGGTCGCTTTTCCAGAAACGCCTCCTTGCCTTCACGCCCTTCTTCGGTCATGTAATAGAGCAGCGTGGCGTTGCCCGCCAGCTCCTGCAGCCCGGCCTGCCCGTCACAGTCGGCATTCAACGCCGCTTTCAGGCAGCGCAGCGCCAGGGGGCTGTTCTGCAACATCTCCCGGCACCACTTCACCGTCTCCTGCTCCAGGTCGGCAAGGGGCACTACCGTATTCACCAGGCCCATCCGCAGCGCCTCCTGGGCATCGTACTGCCGGCACAGGAACCAGATCTCCCGGGCCTTCTTCTGCCCGACGATCCGCGCCATGTAGGCGGCGCCGTAGCCGCCGTCGAAGCTGCCGACCCTGGGGCCGGTCTGCCCAAAGCGCGCGTTTTCCGCGGCGATGGTCAAGTCGCACATCATGTGCAGCACGTGGCCCCCGCCGATGGCATAGCCGGCGACCATGGCGACGACCGGCTTGGGCAGGGTGCGGATCTGCCGCTGCAGGTCGAGCACGTTCAGCCGCGCGACCCCGTCCTTGCCAATATAGCCCGCGTGGCCGCGCACCCGCTGGTCGCCGCCGGAGCAGAAGGCTTCGGGGCCCTCGCCGGTCAGGATGACCACGCCGATCTCCGCGTCGTCGCGGGCGTCGGAAAAGGCGCGGCCCATCTCCATGACGGTCTGCGGGCGAAAGGCATTGCGCACCTCGGGGAGGTTGATGGTGATCTTGGCGATGCCCTCGGCCTTCTCGTAGCGGATGTCTTCGTAGCCCGAAAGGGCGTTCCACGGGATGTCTGTCATGGGGTCCCTTCAGTCGATCTGCAAAAGCGCCGCCGCGACGGCCTGCGGCGCTTCCAGGGGGATGTTGTGCCCGGCCTCCGCCGCCACCGTCACGGCGGCGTTAGGCAAAAGCCGGGTCAGGTCCTCGGAGATCGCGCGAAATTTCTCATCGTCCTGACCCGAAAGGAGCCGCAGGGGGACCTGCACGCGCGGCAGCAAGGGGCGATAGTCGGGCATGCGCGCCAGCGAGTGCGCCCGCAGGCTTTGGCAAAGCCCCGCTGCCCCCAGGCACAGGCGCCGGGCCCGTCGCGCCGCCCGCACCTCTGCGGGCAGCCGGATCTGGGAAGCGAAGAGCGGCTGCGACTCCCAGTGGTCGATGAAGCCGTCCAGGCCGTCGCGTTCGAGGATCCGCGCCCATTCCTCGTCGTGTTGCCAGCGTTCCGCCCGCTCCGCCTCGGTGGTCAGGCCGGGATGCACGCCGATGAGGGTGGCCCGAGTGAAGTGCTGCGGGTGGCGCAGGAGCAGTCCCAGGGCCACCCGGGCGCCCAGGGAGTAGCCGCACAGATGTAGCGGCGAAAGGCCTGCGTCCTCGATGAGACGGGCGATGCGGTCGGCCTCCTCGTCGAAAGGGCCGGGATCCGGCCGGTCAGGAGCGAAGGGCATCGGAAAGGAGGCCGGGGCGGCCAGGGTCACGGCAGGCTCGTGGCCCAGGAGCGTTGGGCACAGCACCGTGCTCTCGGGCGGCAGGAGCGCCACCACCGCGTCCCAGCTTGCCGGAGACCCGGCGAAGCCATGGATCAGACAAAAACGCCCGGTCATGAAATCCCTCCCCGCCGCGTCGGCGCTTCACGATCGATGCACCGCGGCGCTTCGCGATCGATGCACGACACAAGGTACCGCTGGTCCTCCCGCGCGCTCTGTGGCGGCACCACCGCTTCAATGATAGTGACGGTGTGACCCGGCGCCGAGTGGGCGGCGGCCAGGGCCGCGCGCAGTTCCTGCCGGGTCTCGGCCCGCGCAAAGCGGTGGCCGAAGAGCCGCGCCGCCGGCTCCAGCGTCAGGTCGTGGGGCGTAGTGAAATGGCGCAGCACCGTCGGGTCCAGCCCCGAGGCCTGTCCCAACGGAAGCTGCTCGAAGATGCGTCCGCCGTGGTTCTGCAGCGCGACCACCAAAAGCGGCCCCTGCACGCCGCGGCACAGGCCCAGGCCGGACAGATCGTGCAAAAAGCTGATGTCCCCGATCAGCAAGGTGGTCGGCCGCCCGGCGGCGCTGGCAGCCCCGGCGGCCCCGGCAATGAGGCCGTCGATGCCGTTGGCGCCTCGCTGGCACAGCACCGTAGCCTCCGCCAGCCCGTGACGGCAGAAGGCGTCGACCTCGCGGATGGGCAGGCTATTTCCCAAAATCAGGAGCGACCCCCGAGGTACAGCGGCAACCACGTCGTGGACCGCCTGCGCCTCGGAGAGCCCGCCGTCTCTGGCGAGGACCTCGTCGATCAGCCCGAAGACCCGCTCGTCCGCCGCGCCCAGCAGCCGCGAGAGAGCCGAAGGGGGGGGCGGCGACCCGGACAGCGCCCCAAGGAGCGCCCGCACCGCCTCGCCGATCTCGCAGAAGAGCAGGGTCGTAGCGTCGCTCTGCGGATCGTTCCAGCCGTGGGGAGACACGACCACCCGCGACCAGCCGGGCCGCTCGGCAAGGAAGGTCTCCCAGCCCGACGAGGTCGGCGGGGCCCCGAGTTGCAGAATGGTGCCCGGCCCGCAGGCCCGCAGGCGATCTCGGAACGCCGGGCTCCGCAGCAGGAGATCGAATGCGTCGCAGCGCGTGATCCGGGCCCCCGGCGGCATCAGCCGAAGTTGACTGGCCGCCTCGCAGAGCAGCGGATACCCGGTGGCCAAGGCCAGCCCGAGGATGTCTTCGCGCAGCCGCAGCGCGCCCTGCGAAGCCGGGGCCGGGCCGCACACGATGAGCCCCGATGAACCCGCGCAGATCCGCGCCACCTCGGCGATGTCGCCCGCATCCGGCACCAACCGGGGCCTTAGCGGTCGGGCGATCGGCCCCCGTGCGATTTCCTCCGCTCGTTGCCCCAGCCGCTGTCCCGCGTCCGAAGCGTCCGCCCGCGGCTCCAGCGGCTTTCGCGCCCGCGCGTTCAGATGCACCGCCCCGGGGGACGGGTAGGTCGCCAGGAACACCGCCTGCGCCGCCCGCCGTCGCAGCGCCAGCAGCGCCAAGGTGGCCCCGTCGGGCATCCCCAGATCGAAGAAGCCCCGGGCGTGGTCGCCGAAGAGCCGGGTCTGATCGATGGTCTGCGGCGCCGCGCAGTCCTGCAATTCATAGGGCCGGTCGGCGCTCAGAATGAGCATCGGGGTGTAGGCTGCCCCGGCCTCGATGACCGCCGGCAGGTAGTGGGCGGCGGCGCTGCCCGAGGTGCACAGCAAAAGCGAAGGGCGCCCGGTCCACCGCGCCTGGCCCAGGGCGAAGAAGGCCGCGGCACGCTCGTCGATGGCGTCGTGCAGTGAAAGCCCCGGGCACGCCGCCGCTGCCAGCAAAAAGGGCGTCGAACGGGAGCCGGGGCTGACCACCACGTCCGTCACCCCGGCATCGGCCAGGCTGCGGAGCAAAAGGCCCGCCCATTCCGCCAGCAGGTTCTCCGGGGCGTCCGTCGGCGCCATCAGGTCCTCACCGCGCCCAGCGCCCGCAACAGGGCGAGCTGCTTCACCGCGGTCTCCTGATACTCCGCCTGCGGGTCCGAGCCGCGGACGATCCCGGCCCCGGCGTAGACGTAGGCGCGCATACCCGCACCGTCAAGCAGCCCGGAGCGCAACGCCACCGCGAACTCGCCATCGCCGCCGGCATCGAACCAGCCCACCGGGCCGGCGTACCAGCCGCGGTCCTCCTCGTGATCGGCGATCCACTGCATCGCATCCTCGGTCGGTACGCCCCCCACCGCCGGGGTCGGATGCAGCGCCGCCACCAGTTCCAGCACATGCGCCCCGCCCGCGAGTTCCCCCTCGATGGCGGTGTGCAGGTGCAGCACCTGACTCAGGATGCGGACCTCGGGGCGCTCCGGCACCCGCAGCCAGGTGCAGAAGGGGCGCAGGCGGGCGGCGATGTCGCGCACCACCAGGGCGTGCTCCTCGCCGTCCTTGCCGCTGTGGAGCAGGCGCAGGGCCTGCTCGTCCCGGCTCTCGGGATGAAGCCGGGCCGGACGGGCAAGACGGGCGATGGAGCCGGCCAGCGCCTCGCTGGAGATATGTTTCCCCCGCCGCTCGATCAGCCGTTCGGGGGTCGCCCCCAGGAAGGTCACCGGGGCCCCGCCGGGGAGGGCTTGGCGGAAAGCGAAGCGGGTGCATCCGGGCTGCTCCGTGCGCAGGCGCCAGAGCACCTGGGTGTCGGTGACCGGACGCGGCAGCTCCACCAGGGATCGCCGGGCGGCCACGATCTTCTCGAAACGGCCCGTCGCGATGGCGTGAAGGATGGCCTCGATCCGCGCCTGCCAGATCGCCGGATCGAGGTGATGGATCGAGGCCGGGCCGCCCCATTCGTTGGGCACCTCCCGCTGGGCCTCGCCGCAGGACAGGGCGGCGAAAAGGACGTCGAACTCGGCGCCGACCTCGCCGGGCCGGCGGTCCCGCTCGCCGCCGAGCGTCAGCGTCAGGACGGCGCCGGTGCCATCGCTGGCATAGCGCCATCGAGGGAGGGTGAAGGCGCCGCCGCCGAAGGGCTCCCAGGGGGGGCTGGGGGCGGTGGCGGCAAAGGCCAGGCCGCCAAACCAGCGCGGCGAGGGCGCCCGGCAGCCGGGGAAATCACGGGTGGTGAGACGCGCCAAGAAGGCGTCGGCCTGTTCCCGCAGGTCCCGCAGCCGATCGGGCCCGCCCAGATCGATCCTGCAGGCGGCGCCGAGCCCGGCGAAGGCGGTCCCCGTGGTCGGCTGCCACAGGACGCCCTTTTCCCCGGGCATTGCCCCCAGGAACACCTCCGGCCGGCAGGCGGGGGCCGGAACGCTGACGCTGGTCATGCTGCTCCGCCCCGGGTCGAACTCCTCGCCAAGGGCGGCGAGAAGGAAGGCCCGGGCCTCGGCCCTGCCACCCCAATCGGGGGGGCGGCGGGGGGCGGCGGGCGATAAAGTCATGAGCGGACGCACTGCATGGTCTTATGACGCCAGATCCCGCGGTTGTCCACCGAAAGCACGCTTGGGTCCGATGCCGGCGCGCTCTCCGCGTCTTCGAATCATGAGCCGGCCCGGCGCCCTACCCCTTCGCCGCGGTGATCTCCCGCTGAAGGCGGCTGTGCTTCACGCCATAGACGAAGTAGATCACCAGGCCGATGACCATCCAGACCACCAGCCGCACCCAGGTCACCCGGCCGAGCTGGGCCATCAGGTACAGGCAGGAAATCGCCCCCAGGGCCGGTACCACCGGCGACCACGGGGTGCGGAAGGGCCGCGGGGTCTGGGGGTGGGTGCGCCGCAGCACGATGACCGCCGTGCACACGATCACGAAGGCCAGAAGGGTCCCGATGTTGACCATCTGCCCCAGGTCATCGATGGGCGTGAAGGCGCCCAGCAGGCCGCAGATGCACCCGACGACCCAGGTCATCTTGAAGGGGGTGCGGTGCACGGGGTGGACCTCGCCGAAGAATTTGTGGGGCAAAAGGCGGTCCCGCGACATGGCGAAGAACACCCGGGTCTGTCCCAATAGCATCACCAGCATCACCGAGGTCAGGCCGGCCAGCGCCCCGCCGGTGATCAGGAACACCGCCCAGCCCAGGCCGTAGCGTTCGAAGGCCTGGGCGATGGGGGCCTTCAGGTCGATCTGGTCCCAATGGACCATGCCGGTCAGCACCGCGGCCACCAGGATGTAAAGGAGGGTGCACACGATCAGGGAACCAATGATCCCGAAGGGCATGTCCCGCTGGGGGTTCTTGGCCTCCTGCGCGGTGGTGGACACGGCGTCGAACCCGATGTAGGCAAAGAAGATGTAGCTGGCCCCTGAGGCGATCCCGGGGAAGCCGTGGGGGGCGAACTCGGACCAGTTTCCGCCCCAGTTCGACGGCTTGACGTAAAAAGCCCCGACCAGGATCACCATACCGACGATGGCGATCTTGACCAGCACCACCCCGGCGTTCAGCTTGGCCGATTCCTGGATGCCGATGGCCAGCACCGCGGTGACGGCGACGGCGACCAAGAGCGCCAGCAGGTTGAACACAATGGGCACGCCCAGCACCACCGGCGCCAGCGAAACGGTCCCGGCGGCGCCGTCGTGGAGCATGCGGCTGTAGGTCACGTAATCGTTGGTCAGCCAGTCGGGCAAATGGATGTGGAAGAGTTTGAGGAATTTCACCAGATAGCCCGACCAGCCCACGGATACGGTGGCCGCGCCCATCATGTATTCCAGCACCAGGTCCCAGCCGATGATCCAGGCGAAGATCTCGCCCAGGGAGGCGTAGGCATAGGTGTAGGCCGAACCGGCCAGGGGGATCATGGAGGCGAACTCGGCGTAGCACAGACCGGCGAAGGCGCAGGCCAGGCCGGCGATCACGAAGGACAGGATGAGCGCCGGTCCCGCCCCGAGGATCTTGATGGTCCCGTCGGAGTTGATCGAGCCGTGGGCGCCGATGCCGGCCATCACGAAGATGCCGGCGCCGATGATGGCGCCGATGCCGATCGCGACCAGCGACCACTTGCCCAGCGCGCGCTTCAGCGTGGGCTCGCCCTCGTCGCCGCCCTCTTGCAGGAGCTGCGACATGGGCTTGGTAGCGAACAGAGAGGCCATCTAGTTCCTCATTCTGGCAGGTTCTTGCCCGGCTCGCGGATCTCCGCGGCGGCGGAATCCTTCATGATCTCCAAACACCACCTTCTTCGATACCACGCAAAGGGTCGAGAAACAAGGTTCCCGGGAAGGAGTCCGGCGGTTTTCCGGCTCCTTTCCGGCCCCTTCTTTGGTACCCGGCGACGTTCATTCCTGTGGGGGATCTGTTCGAGGGGATGCAAGAGGTGTTACAAGACCCATGAATGAGTGACTTCTCCTCGCTTTTCGCGAAAAAGCCCCTGGATAATATCCATCTACAGGGCGGCACCAAGGATGCGATTTTGGCATCGGCCCTGGATGGGGAGGGCCACGGATCCGCCCCAGGCCTGGCGCGCACCTTGACCTACTGGGACCTGATGGCGCTGGGGGTGGGGGCGATCATCGGGGCCGGCATCTTCTCGGCCACCGGGTCGGCGGTGGCCGGGGATGCAGGACGTCCCGGGGCCGGGCCGGCGCTTTTGGTGTCGTACCTGATCACGGCGGTGGCGTGTGGCTTTGCCGCGCTGTGCTATGCCGAGTTCGCGGCGCTTATTCCGGTCAGCGGCAGCGCCTACACTTATTCGTATGTGACCCTGGGCGAGCTGACCGCGTGGATCATCGGCTGGGACCTGGTGCTGGAGTACGCGGTGGGCAACATCGCGGTGGCGGTGAGCTGGTCGGGGTACTTCAAGGAGCTGATGGCGGGCCTGGGGGTGAAGCTGCCGCCGTGGCTGTGCACGGATTTGTTGAAGGGGCTGCGCACCCCGGAGATCCTGGCCGGCGCGCCGCGGGTTTTGGGCCTTCCCATCCTGTGCAACCTGCCGGCGTTCCTGATCGTGATGCTCCTGACCGTGCTGCTGATAGTCGGTGTGAAGGAGAGCGCTCAGTTCAACAAGGTCATCGTGGGGCTGAAACTGGTGGTGGTGCTGGGCTTCGTCGTGGTGGGGGCGCGCTACGTCAAGCCGGAGAACTGGCATCCCTTCGCCCCGAACGGCTTTTCGGGGATCATGTCGGGGGCGGCGGTGGTCTTCTTCTCGTATATCGGCTTCGACGCAATCTCCACGGTGGCGGAGGAGACCAAGAACCCGCAGCGGGACATGCCCATCGGGATGATCGGTTCCCTGGTCATTTGCACCGTGCTCTATGTGGTGGTGACGCTGGTGCTGACCGGCCTTTTGCCCTGGCGGGAACTGGGATCGGAGAACGCGCTGGTCGAGGCGCTCTCGCGCAATGGCATCCACTGGGCCGCGGGGGTGCTGGCCTTCGGGGCGGTGATCGCGATGACGGCGGTGCTGCTGGTGTTCCAGCTCGGGCAGCCACGGATCTTCTATTCGATGGCGCGGGATGGGCTGCTGCCGCCGTGGTTCGCCAAGATCCATCCGCGCTTCCGCACGCCGGCCAACGGGACCCTCCTCACCGGGTTTCTGGTGGGGGTGCCGGCGGCGCTGGTGAACATCGACTTCGCCCTGGACCTGTGCAACATCGGCACGCTCTCGGCGTTCGTGCTGGTCTCGGCGGGGGTGCTGGTGCTGCGCAGAAGCGACCCGCACCGGCCGCGGCCCTTCCGCTGCCCGGGGGTGCCGGTGGTGCCGGTACTGAGCATCCTGTCGTGCATGGGGCTGATGGCCTATCTGCCGCGATCTGCCTGGCTGGGCTTCGCGGTGTGGCTGGTGCTGGGCCTGGTGTGCTACTTCGGCTACAGCTTCGGGCACAGCCGGCTGCGGCGGATGCAGCGGGGGGCCTGAACGCAAGTTTCGCGGCTGTGCGCAATCTTTGCATGCGCCATACGGACAAACCGGGTTGACTTCCCGCGGGTTCGAGTCAAAATTCCGGCGCTGAAGATGGTTAACAATCTGAGCCGAGTGACATGAAGGTACTCTTTTTGCCCAAATATGGCCCGATGGCGGCCAGTTCTCGCTATCGCATGATGCAGTATTTTCCCTATCTAAAAAGCCACGATATCGATTGTACGGTATCGTCGCTTTTCGATGATCTCTACCTGGAGGAGAAGTTCACCCAGGGGAAAACCCGCCCGGCGGCGGTGCTGCGGGCGGTCTCGCGCCGGAGCGCGGCGCTGCTGCGGGCGCGGGCGTATGACCTGCTGGTGCTCCAGTACGAGGCGGTCCCCTACCTGCCCCCGTTGTGCGAGAAGTATCTGGCGGCGCTGGGCGTGCCCTATGTCTATGACATCGACGACGCGATCTTCCACAACTACGACCAAAGCCGGTACGCGGCGGTGCGCTACTTTCTGGGAGACAAGATCCGCAAGTTCATGGCCGGGGCCGCGGGGGTGATGGCCGGGTCGGAGTATCTGGCGGCCTACGCCCGGGAAGTGAACCCCCGGGTCGAGGTGTTGCCCACGGTGGTCGATCTTACGCGCTATCCGCCGACGCCGCTGCCCCGGCCGCGAAAGGATGAGCCCTTGGTGATCGGCTGGATCGGTTCGCCCTCGACGGCGGTGTATCTGGACGACATTGCCCCGGCGCTGCGGGCGCTGGCCGCGGAGGGGCCGGTGCGGCTGGTGCTGGTCGGCGCCGGCAAGCCGCGCACCCCGGGGGTGCCGCTGCAGCTTTTGCCCTGGACCGAATCCGGCGAGGTCGACCGGCTGCGGCGCTTCGACGTGGGGATCATGCCGCTGCCGGACACGCCATGGGCGCGGGGCAAGTGCGGGTTCAAACTGATCCAGTACATGGCCTGCGGGCTGCCGGTGATCGCCTCGCCCGTGGGAGAGAACCGGTTGATCGTAGACCACGGCGTGCAGGGGCTGTGGGCGCGGACCAACGAAGAGTGGCTGCTGGCGCTGCGCACCTTGCGGGACGACGCGGCACTAAGGCAAAGCCTGGGGCAGGCGGGACGCAAGCGGGTCGAGGCGCGCTACTGCATGCAGGTCACGGCGCCGCGGCTGCTCTCGGCACTGCGGGCGGCGCACGGGACGAAGGAGGTGCGGCAGCCCTCACGCGGGCGGAGCGAAGCGACCCACGTTTCCGCGCCGTAGCGGAAATCCCCCTGGCCTCTCCTCCAAAAGGGGCACTCCGCAGGAGGCGGTGGACGGTCTCCGCCGGATGATTACCCGGCGGCTGCGGAGGATTTTCGCTGGGCCACGGGTTTTGGTCGCGGAGGTACGGGTTTTGGTCGCGGGGGTACGGGGTTTGGTCGCGGGGGTACGGGCGTGGATGGGGAAAAGACCCAAGCAACCGATGCGGATAAGGGTCTTTAGGGTCATCCAGAGGATGTCCACCCTCCCCATCCAAGGAAAGAACCCTTGGAGCAAGGGGACTCACCTATCACCCCGAGGATTTTCACGCTGGTCCTACAGCGCGGCAGCGTGGACACCGATGAAAGC
>JBBRLA010000073.1:0-19851 GCA_038231615.1 Polyangia bacterium
AGGTCCATCACGTCCCCCCGCCCCCCGTACGCCGCCACCGGCAGGCCCCCCCCGATGATTTTCCCCAGGCACGTCAGGTCGGGCACGATTCCGTACCGCTCCTGCGCCCCTCCCAACGCCACCCGGAAGCCTGTCATCACCTCATCGAAAATGAGCACTGTTCCCTCGTCCCGCGTCAGTGCCCGCAGTCCCTCCAGGTACCCAGGTTCGGGTGGAACGCAGCCCATGTTCCCGCACACCGGCTCCACGATCACCGCAGCGATCCGGGACTGGCTCTTTTCGTCTCGGTGCTCCGGGCTGGCGAAGAGCCGCCGCATCCCGTCTAGATCGTTCCACCCCACCGTCAGCGTGTCCCGCACCGACCCCGCCGTCACCCCCGCCGAGCCCGGGATGCCCAGCGTCGCCGCCCCCGACCCCGCCGCTACCAGCAGCGCGTCCGCGTGCCCATGATAGGCCCCGTCGATCTTCACGATCTTCTCCCGCCCGGTGAACCCCCGGGCCAGCCGCAGCGCCGACATCGTCGCCTCGGTCCCGGACGACACCAGCCGCACCCGCTGCATCGACGGCACCACCTGGCAGAGCAGTTCCGCGAATTCGACCTCCCGCTCTGTGGGTGCGCCGAAGCTGGTGCCGTCCCGCGCCGCCTCATACACCGCGGCCAGCACCTGCGCGTGGGCGTGCCCCAGGAGCAGCGGCCCCCACGACCCCACGTAGTCGATGTAGCGCTGCCCGTCCACGTCGAAGAGGAAGGCCCCTTCCCCCCGGGCGAAGAAGATCGGGTCACCGCCCACCGCGCGGAACGCCCGCACCGGCGAGTTCACGCCGCCGGGGATGACCCGCGTCGCCCGGGCGAAGAGTTCTCGGGAACGAGGATGCTGCCTGTCGTTGTCATGCATCTCTCCTTTGTGCCACACTCACGCCCCGCCCGACAACCCCGCCTTGCTTTGCCTGCGGCGGCTTCCTCTTCGTCGCGGACGTACTCCCCCCGGACGCTGGCGCTGGGTGTACAAAGCTTGCGACTGAGGGGTGATTTATGTTAACCCGAAAGCAATGGCAAAGAAGAAGCACCGCGGGTACGATGCATCTCAGGCCGCCCAGGCGGGGGGGCAAATTACAGGGTCCGAGTCCGATGACGAGCCGGAGATCTCGATTTCGATCTCCAGTTCCGGCTCCGTCGGCGCTGGCGAACTACCCGAAGAGTACCGCCTGCTCCTCGACCGCCTGCGCGCCGGCAAGGTCGTTCTGTGTACCGGCGCCGCCCTGGGTGCTGCCTCCGGCCGCCCTACCTGGCGCGGCATCGTCGGGCAACTCCTCGACCGCCTCGCCGAGAGCAGCGACACCGACGAGGCCCGCGCCATGATGGGCGCCCACCCCCTGACCACCAGCGGCTACGTCAAACGCTCCCTGGGCGACGGCTTCCAGCAGGCCCTTTCCGAGACCCTCCCGAAGAACGGCGCCCTCCCCGAACACATCGAGGCCCTGGGCCGCCTGCCCTTCCGCGCCGCCCTCACCACCGCCTACGACGACCTGCTCGAACGGGCTTTCTGCGTGCCCGGCAGTGTCGGCGTCAGCGCAACCGAGGGGCCCAAGGTGTACACCGCCTTCGACGCCGAGGAGATCCGCAAGGACGGCCGCGGACGCTACATCCTTCACCTGCTCGGCGCGGCGCGTCACGGACAGGACATCGTCTTCGGCGCGGTGGACCTGCAGCGCATCCTCTCGGAGGAGCCCTTCCGCCACGTCCTGCATGACCTGTATCAGAAGCGGACTTTTCTGTTCCTGGGCTTTGACCCCGAGGACCCCGACTTCGAGATCCTGGTGGATCGCCTGATGGCCGGGGCCAAGTCCCGAGTCGCCGACGGCGAACCACAGCACTTCGCGGTGCTCCCCGGGTTGCCGCGCCTGGCCCGGCAAGAGCTGCTCGACGCCTTCGGCATCCTGGTGCTGCCGACGCAGGACCCGGCAGAAGTGGTGCGCTTCCTGCGCGACGCCATCGGCGAGGCCGCTGGCGAGATCCTGCCCGACGACGACGACATGGAGGGCTGGCTGCGGGTGTTGATCCAGGAGCCGAGCCGAGCCGATGCCATCGCCAAACTCGACGCGCTGGAGGGGCGGTTGCGCACCGCCGGGGACGCGGAGCGTCTGATCGATCTGTACGTCAGCCGCGTCGAGGTCGAGACCGAACCTGCAAGGCGCGCGGGCTGCCTGCGCCGGGCCGCGGACCTTTTGGAGCATGAGAAGGGGCAGATGGCCGAGGCCTTCGCCACCATGCTGGAGGCCTATCGCGAGGACCCGCAGCCGTTCTTGCTCGACGAGCTGGAGCGCCTGGCCGGGACCACCGGGCAGTGGGTCGAGCTTTTGACCGCGCTGCGGGAAATCATCGCCAACCTGCCGGCGGGTTCTCGGGCGGACGTGTGGGTGCGCATTGCGCGGCTCTACGGGGACAAGCTGAACCACCTGGAGTACGCGCTGGCCTCCCTGGCCGAGGCGCAGAAGCTGGACATCGCCGACCCGAGCACCCGGCGACAACTGCGCGAGCTGCGGGTCGAGCTTTCCCGTCGCGCCGAACGCTGGAAGGACCTGGCCGAGGCGCTGGGGCAGCTCGGGGCGCAGGTCACGGAGCGGGAGCGCAAGATCGACCTCTACATGGAGCAGGGGGACCTGTACGAGTCCCGCCTCTCCGACGGGGTCTCCGCGGCGGCGGCGTACAAGAAGGCGCTGGAGGCCGACTCCCAGAGCCGCGACGCCATGACGGCGCTGGAACATTTATTGCGACGGCACCGCAACTGGACAGAGCTTTTGCCGCTGCTCGACCAGAAGGCGGTGCTGCTCAAACGCACCGGCGAAGGCGAGAACTTTGAGAAGGCCCGCAAGGAGGCCGCCAGCATCGCCACCGAGCACCTGAGCGAGGGGCGCGACGCGGCGCGGGACGCCATCGACCGATGGGAGGCGATTCGCGAGGGGACGCCCAGGGACCTGGACGCGCTGCGGGCGCTGGAGAAGCTTTATGCCAAGGAGGGCAGCTATTCGGAACACTACCTGGCGGTGCTCAACGCTCTGGCCGACTGCGTGCCCTCGGACAAGGAACGCCTGAACCTGTACCGTCGCCTGGCGGCGGAGTATGAGGAACTGCCCGGGCACGGCCCGCAGGCAGCGGCGTGCCTGGAGCGCATCCTGGACCTGGACCCCACAGCAGAGGACGCCTACCGGGGTTTGCAGCGGCTCTACCGGCAGGACAGACGCTGGGTGCTACTGGTGGATACTTACCGCAGGCACGCTCGGAACGTGCAGACCGGGCGAGCGGAGCACTACGCCGCCATCGGGCGGATCTACGAGATCGACATCCCTGCGGGGGATACCCAGCAGTCGCTACTGGCTGCTCCGCAGTCCATTGAGGCGTGGACCCAGGTGCTGGAACTGGAGCCCGAGCACAAGGTGGCGATGGAGTCGCTCTCGCGGCTGCACGAGCGCACCGAGAACTGGGACGAAGCGGTGCGCCTTTACGACAAGCGTGCCAACCTGAGCGACGACAAGGCGGAGATCGTGTCGCTGCGCCACCATGCGGCGCGGCTGACCGCAGATCACCTGCTCGACTACAAGCGGGCGGAGGAGCGCTTCGTCCGGGCGCTGGAGGTGGACCCGCAGCACCTGCCGACGATGACCGCCCTGGTGGAATTGTACCGGCAGCAGGGCGAATACCTGCGCGCCGCCAGGCTGCTCATCGAGGCGGTGGCCCAAACCCACAACCGGCTGGACAAGACGCGCTACCTGGTCGAGGCGGCGGAGCTTTACGCCACCATCGACGATCAGGTGCGGGCGGCGGAGCTGTATTTGCAGGCGCTGGCGGTGGACCCGGAGCACGTGGAGGCCGGGGTGCGGGCGGCGGACCTCTTGTGGCATCAAGAGCGATGGGCGGAACTTGTCCCGATCCTGGAGATGCTCACCCGCAAGGAAGGCGAGCGCGGCGACCAGGGGCGGCGGTTGGTGCGGCTGGGCGATTCGGCGCTCAAGTCGGGGGACGAGGGTAAGGCGCTGAAGGCCTACACTCGGGCGGCGGAGATCGTGGCGGACAACATCCAGGCGCAGCGGGGGCGGGCGAAGCTCCTGGTGCAACTCGGGCGCTGGCAGGAGGCGCTGGACGCCTACGTAGCGGTGCTGACCTATCATCGCGACGAGCTGGGCGCCGACGAGCGTGTCGAACTCTTTTATTGGCTGGGGGAGTGCGAGCGGCGGCTCTCGCGGACGCAGCAGGCGAAGATTTACTTCGCCCAGGCGGTGGAGATCGATTCGGCGCACCGGCTGACGTTGCAGGCGCAGTTGCTGCTTGGGGGTGCCAGCGGCGCGGAGCAGATCCAGGTCAAACGGGCGCTGCTCCTGACCGCGTCGGCCGAGGAGAAGGTGCAGTTGCTGACGGAGATCGGGGACCTTCTGGCGGAGGTCGGCAAGGACCCGGACGGGGCGCTACAGGCGTTCCGCGAGGGGCTGGCGTTGCGGCCGGGGGCCCATGTGCTCCTGCACAAATGCCTGGACCTTCTAATCGAGAAGAAGGACTGGGCCGGGGCGATGGCCACGCTGGACGAGTTGATCGCCGAGGAGAAGAACGTCCGGCGGCGGGCGCGGTATCGACAGACCGCGGCGCTGATCGCTCGGGACGAGCTGAAAGATTATCCGTTAGCAGTGATCCACTTCGACGGGGCGCTGGACGACGACCCGACGCTGGAGCGGGCCGCGGCGGACCTGGAGCGGCTGGTGGAGGAGCAGCAGGACCACCGCGAGCTGGCGCGGATCTACCGCCGCAAGATCAAGCAGCTCGGCCCGGACAGCGAGGGGGCGAGCAAGGAGTCGCGGGCGGAGCGGCTGCGCCTGTGGTCGGCCCTGGGGCAGCTTTGCCTCTTACACCTGAACGATCCCGAGACCGCCATGGCGGCGCTGGAGGTGGCGGTGGCCCTGGACCGCGGTGGCAGCGTCTCGGTGATGGACCGCGAAGATCGCGAAGCGCACAGCGGCACGGTGATAGATCGCGAAGCGCACAGTGCCGCGGTGATCAACCGGCGGCGGCAACTGGCGAGTCTGTACGTGCAGGCCGGGCCGGATCGGGCGGACAAGGCCATCCTGGAGCATCAGACCCTCCTGCGCCTGAACAAGGGCGAGCTATCGAGCTATCGGGCGCTCAAGAAGCTGTATCTGCTTGTGAAACAGCGGGAGAAGGCGGCGCACGTAGCCTACGCGCTGCACATCCTGAAGAAGGGCGAGCCCGAAGACGAGAAGCTGGTGGCCGAGCTTGCGGCCAGGCCGCTGACCCCGGCGAAGCGGTCGCTGAAGCTGGAGCTGGCGCGGACGCTGGCCCACCCGGAGGAAGACCTGCAACTGGGGGCGCTCTTCCAGGCGGTGTTGCAGAGCGTGCAGTTGGGTTACGCACGGCCCTTCAAGGACAGCGGGTTAAGCCGCAAGGATCGGGTGGACCCGGGGTCGCAGCACCTATACGCGCGGGCGTTGCGCTACGGCGTCGAGGTGCTGGACGCGGCGGTGCCGGAGGTGTACTTGCAGCCGGACCAGAAGGACCGGCCCTACACGGTGGTGCACTGCTCGGAGAAGGGGCAGCCCCCGGTGATCTGCGTGCAGATCGGGGCACAATTGCTCAATCCGAAGCGCCCGGAGCGCGAGGTGATGTACGAGATGGGGCGCCTGGCCGCGATGCTGCGTCCCAAGCGCACCCTGCGGACGCTCTTGCCGACGGCGGCGCAGCTGGGTATGATCATCGACGCGGCGATGGTAATGGGGGGGGAGACCGGGCTGCCGGCCAAGGTGATGGAGACGGCGCAGGGGCTAAAGCGTTCCCTGGCGCCGACGGTGGCGGAGCAGGTGGCGGCGTATGGCAAGGGGCTGCGGGAGGCCGGCACGCGGGGCGAGCAGGCAGCCACGGCTTGGCTGGGCTGGTCGGACATGACGGCGGTGCGGGCGGGGCTGGTCCTGGCCGGGGACCTGGAGACGGTGGCGTTGCTGCTGGCGACCGACCCCCCCGGGGCCTCGCCGCTCTCGCCGAAGCAGCGATTGCTGGAGCTGATCCACTTCTCGGTGAGCGAGGAGTATTTCACCATCCGCCAGTATCTGGGCTTGATGTAGACGGAAAATCGGTCAAGCTTGAAGCGCGGCTTCATAGAGATCGCTCATCTTGCGGGCGATCTCGATCCAGGAGAACCGCTCGGCCACCGCGGTGGTGGCGTGCTCCGCGAATGCGCGGCGCCGTGCCGGATCGGCGAGGTCTTGAAGGAGCCCGTCCGCCGCGGCGCAGAGGTCCTCCGCGGTCGGCGGCACGAAGCGGCCCACCCGCGCCTCTTCCAGCCAGCGCCATGGGGTGCGCTGCACCGCCACCACCGGGGTGCCTGCGGCCAGCGCCTCGATCACCACGTTGCCGAAGCTCTCCATCTGCGAGCACAACCAAAGTTGATCGCTGCCGGCAAGAAGCGCGGCCTTGGCAGGTCCCGTGATCAGGCCGGCGAAGCGAACTGCCCCGGCGACCCCGTGGCGCTCGGCCTCGTGGCGCAGGACATCGCCGTACCCATCGGGGTCGGGGCCTGCCAGCACCAGCACCGCGGAAGGGTGGCGCTGACGCAGCTGGGCGAGCGCGGCGATGGCCAGGTCGATGCCCTTCACTGGGTGCAGCCGCCCGAGCATGGTGATCGTCGGCCCCTTGATGGAACAAGCGGGCGAGGCGGTCTCGCTGACCGGCCGCAGCTCGGCGAGGTCCACGCCGTTCTCCACCACCGATACTGCGGCCCGGGGACCACAGAGCCCAAGATCGCGAAGGGCCCGTGCCTCTTCGTCGGAGGTGGCGTGCCAGCCGGCTACGCGGCGCAAAAGCGGGCGCAGGGCGGCTAGGGCCACCCCCTTGTGCCGCTTGCCGCGGAGCGAAAAGGGCAGGAGCGAGCCCCGGGGCGAGAGCACCATTGTGCTGCCCGCCGCCGCCCCCTGCAAAAGCGCCAGCATGCTGGTGGGGCTGAAGACCGCGGTCACGTGGACCACATCGGCCCAGGACAGCAGCGCCGGCAGGCAGGCCGCCACCTGCAGGGACAGGTCTCCCGGCACCAGGCGAGGAAGGGTCCGCCCCGGCAGCCGCGCCGCCCGTGCGTACCACGTCGGCACCCCGTATTCGGTCACCCACCTGCCGGCGAGTCCGCCGAGGCGCTCGCCGCCGTTGGCATCGCTGGTGAGCACCCGCACGTCGAGGCCCTGCGCCACCTGTGCGCGAGCCAGACGGTGCAGCGATACGATCGGGCCGCCGTAGAGGTGCGCCGGATGGAACGACGGCACCACGTGGAGCAGCCGCATCGCCTGCGCTCCGCCGCTAGCCTCCCCCCCCGGTCCCAAAGAGGAACTGGGTGAGGGCAGCGGGGTCGGTCACCGGCGCGGAGCAGGTCTGGCCACGGCACACGTAGGCCGCGGCTTGCCCATTCACCAGGCCCTTGCCGGCGACCCGTTCGGAAAGGCCCGCGGGCATCGCCTGCGCGGGCGACACGGACAGGATGAAGCCATCGGGCAGGTAGACAGCGTCCGCGGCCCGGCGCAGGGCGGCGGCGGCAGCGTCATGGGGGGCCACGATAACCACCAGGGTCAGCCCGTGCTGATACAGGTCGATGGCGGCGCAGAGGCTGGACAAGCCGAAGGGGTTGCGCAGGGCCTGATCGCCGTGGCGCAGGAGGGCCTGCTCCGCCACCTGCCGGTAGTGTCCGCATCGCGCGGTACCGAACAGCTCGGAGAGGCGCAAGAGGTTGAGGCATGCCACGCTCATCCCCGAGGGAATGGCGCTGTCGCGGAGGCTGGTGGGCCGCACCGGCAGGATCGGGAGGGTCTCGTCGCCGAAGGTACGCACATCCGCCCCGTCATTGGAGGCAGGGGAGATAGGCGCCGCGGCCCCGTCACCGGGGCCACCCGGACGAGCTGCCCCGGGCACACCCGGCGTGAGATAGAAGGCGTGAGTCGCCTGGTCATAAAAGTCGGCGAGCACCGCGTCCATCAGCCGCTTCGCCTCTTCGAGATAATGCAGCTCCCCGGTGGCGCCAGCCAGGTGGATGAGTCCCTCGGCGAGGAAGGCGTGGTCGTCCAGAGTCGCCGGCAACCGGGCGCCGTTTTTTTTGCCTTCTCCCTGGCCTGGCCCTGGCCCTTCTGTGAACACGCGCAGGAGCCTCCCTTTGGGATCGCGAAGCCTGGCCAGCAGGAAATCCGCCGTTCGCCGGGCCGAGGCCAGAATCGCTGGCTCCCCGAGGACCCTGCCGGCCTCGGACAGGCCGGTGATGGCCAGGCCGTTCCAGCCGGTGAGGACCTTGTCGTCCGTCGCCGGGGGCACGCGGCGACGCCTCTCGGCGAAGAGCTTGCCTCGCGCTAAGCAGAGGAGCTGCTCCTCGGCAGGGTCGCGGGGGGTGTCGATCACATGAAGAATGCTGGCGCCCTTGGGCCCGTGACCGTGGGGGTCGTGCCAGTTGCCTCCGACGCGCACGTCGTAGCAGCGCATGAGCACCGCGGCCTCCTCGGGGGTGCACAGGGACTTTACCTGGGCCGGGGTGAAGACGAAGTATTTTCCCTCGACCCCCTCGCTGTCGGCGTCCTGCGCCGTGTAGAGGCCCCCGCTTGGGTCGCGCATCTCGCGCTCGATCCAACCGTGGGTCTCGCGGATCACCTGGGCGTGGCGACGCGCTTCCTCCGGGCGGCCGGCGGCGGTGGCGATCTGGTGGCCTTCGGCGTAAAGGCGCAGGAGTTGACCGTTGTCGTAGAGCATCTTTTCAAAATGAGGTACCAGCCAGTGATCGTCGGTAGAGTAGCGGGCGAAGCCGCCGCCAAGCTGGTCGTAGATGCCGCCCGCAGCCATTCTGGAAAGGGTCAGCAGCACCGGCGCGGCGGCCCCGGCCTCGCGGCTGCGGGCGAAGGCGCGGAGCTGCAGTTCCAGGGAGGAGGGGTTGGGGAACTTGGGGGAACCGGCAAAGCCGCCCTCGTGGGGGTCCATGCGCACGGCCAGCTTGCCGGCGGCGCGTTCGGCGAAGTCGTCGGGAAGTTGTTCCTCGATCTCCTGGCCTTGCCCGCTGGACTCCAGCTTGCCGAGGTTCTCGATGACCTTCCGTCCCTGCTCGACTACCTCGTCGCGGCGGGACTTGTAAGCCTCGGACAGCGCCTCCAGCACCCGGCGGAACGAGGGGCGGCCGAAGTTGTCCCGGGGCGGAAAGTAGGTGCCACCGAAGAAGGGTTCGCCGGCCGGGGTCAGGAACACGGTTAGTGGCCAGCCGCCGTGCTCGCCGAAGATCTGCAGGGCGTGCTGGTAGATCTGGTCGACGTCGGGGTGCTCCTCGCGGTCGACCTTGATGTTGACGTAGGCGCGGTTCATCAGGGCTGCGGTGTCTTCGTCCTCGAAGGACTCGTGGGCCATGACGTGGCACCAGTGACAGGCGGAGTAGCCGATCGACAGGAGAATGGGGCGGTCCTTTTGCCTGGCGAGGTCGAAGGCCTCCTGCCCCCAGGGGAACCAGTCGACGGGGTTGTCGGCGTGCTGGCGCAAGTAGGGACTGGTCTCGTTCGACAGGCGGTTCGGCACGGGATCCTCCGGGGAGGTTATGACCCGCGTGGCCCGGCGGGTCAACCGGTAGCGCGCAGCGAAGTGGGGCGCCGTGCCATCGATCGATCGGTCAGCGCGCAGCGAAGTAGGGCCGTTCATCGCAGCTGTCGGGACCGAGAAACCCGCGGGTGGCACGGACTTCGGGACGAAGAAGGTCAGGAAACTGACCTCGTATGGAGGGCAGGAACGGTCAGTGGGCGCGGGACTTGCCCGAGCTGCTGCCGCGGCGGCTCTCGTCGCCGCGCACCCTGGTGAGGATTCGGTGATCGCCGAAGGGGGCCTCGGCGGGAACCTCCACCTCGGCGGTGTAGCTGCCGTCGGCGGCGGTGGTGGTGCGCCCGAGCGGGAGCGGGCCCTTGGGGGTGTCGAGAAAGATGGCCACCTCCAGCCCGCCTGAAGGGCCGCTTCGGGCCTGCACCTGTCCGCGCACTCGCACGGTCGCGCCCCGGTAGAGGCCATGGCCGATCAGCCCGGGGACGGCAGGCTCCGGGGCCACCCCAACGGTCACGCTGGTGGGGATGAGCGGTTGCGCTGGTGGGTCCAGCCGGGGATCGGGCAGCCCGATGAGGCCACTGTCCTCGACAGGCGCCGCCGCGGAACGCTCGGGGGCGGTGGCGTTCTCGACGGGGCTGTCGGTGTCGCTGCTGCCCGATCCGGTCCCGGGGCGGACGTCGCGGTCCTGGCCCCGGTTCCCTCCCTGGCCGGGACCTGATCCGGGGCCTGCCGGGTTCCCCCCCGGTCTGGCGGGCCCATCGCTACCGATGCCCCCGCCGGTACCCTGCCCACCCCTTGCGGGGCCGCCCGGTGACGCGCCGGGCTCACCGGCCCGCTCGGGCCCCCGGGCCACCTTGGGCGGCAGGCCCAGAACCTTGCGCGGGGTGGTGTTGCGGAAGGCCTCGGGGCGCGGCAGCGGGTCGCCCCCCTTCTCGCGGTAGGTGACCTTGTTGTCGGTGCCGAAGAGCCGCTGCTCCATCGGGGCCCCGCCCAGGTTGATGCGCCGCCAGTAGCCCCGGTCCCGATCGGGGACGTAGACCTCGACGAAGACGTGCAGCTCATTCTCCACGTAGCGGGTGGGGATGCCGGCAAAAAGGGCGGTGATGGTGAAGGCGTAGGCCCGGTGGCGGCAGGCGCCCCGCTGAGAGAGGGCCAGGTCCAGGTAGGTCGAGCCGCTGTGGCCGAAAAGCGGCCCCTGCTCGAAGGCGCGGAAGTAGTCCACCAGACGCGAGAGGGTGGCCTGGTAGTCGTCATCGCGGTGCGCGGCCACTCCGATGTGTTGGAGCACCTGCAGTGCGTGTCGCCGCACCCGCGCGGGCAGGCGAAAAAGCTGCGCCGCGGGCACGTCGCGCAGGCGCGGGAGCGGGGCCTCGGGTGGCAGCAGGGGGCCGGCGAAGTAGCGTTGCGCCGCGTCGACCAGATAGGTTACCCGGCGCCTACCCCAGACTGGGCTTGTGACGTAGAGGTTGTCGGCGACATCGCGGGAGAAGCGCAGCGGCGCTGGCGGGTTGGACTGGAACGAGAGCAGCCGCACTCCGGCGGCGGGGGAGGGCAGGGGCACCGGCCGCTCGGCGGCGAATTCGATCACTACGGAGCCGAAGAAGGGGTCGCGGCCTTCGGCCAGGCGCCCCGCCGAGACGGGGGCCAACAGCGACCGCGCCGGGTCGCGCAGGCGCAGCGTCTCGTCGTCGTTCACCGCGTCCAGGACGGTCATGCGCTTGAAGGGGAAGACGGCGGGGTTGAAGACCTCGTGGTACAGGTGCTCAAAAGGGGCCTCGGGCAGGGTGTCGCGATCCGGTCCGACGCGGGTGCGCCGGGTGGGCGGCGGATCGGCCCCGGGGGTCGCGCTGTCTTGGGAGAGGGGCTCCTTTTCGTCGGCGGACACCGGGTTGTAGATCGGCTCGTGCTCCCTGGGGGTCGCAGGGACCATGGGGGGTCGCAGGGGCCCGTCCTCGCTGAGCACCGCCTCGGGCAGGGACGAACTGGGTGCGTCCTCGCGGCGGCAGACGCCCCCTTCGCAGCGCAACTGGGGTACCGGCACCGGCTCGTGGAGCACCACCTCGGCCCCGCCCAGTCCGGCAAGGGGCAGCAGGGCGAGCAGCGCGACCGGCACCGAGACTCGGATGAGCATGAAAGAGGATACGGGGGAAGGCGCTAGCGCGCCACCGGCGTGGCCTTGAGCGCCGCCTTGCCGTCCTTGACATAGACGTGGAAGCGCACCGCCTTGCAGTTGTGCTGGCGCAGGATCTGCTCGCGGCTCTGGCGCAGCTTCACCGCGAACTTCTCGAATGTCAGCCCCTCGACGGGCTCGTTGCAGCGCTGCTTGGTGACGATGAACTCCTGATAGGTCTTCTGGAAGGCCGCTTCCAGCTCCTCGTGGGTCTCGCGGGGCGTCTCTCTGGCCGGCGCTGCCACTTTTTGATCGGTGCGGTTAACCGCAGTGGTCTCCTCGAAGATGTTGCGCGCCGGGGTGGTGGGCCGCGGCGTGCCCCCCGCGCGCAGGGGCGGGGGCGGCGCGGAGCTGATTGGCCCGGTGGCCAGGGCCGCGCGCAGCACCGCCGGGGCTGGGCCGTGATACGACGCAGGAGAGGCCATCAGCGCCTGCTCGATCGCCGACTGCACCACGTTGGCGGGAATGTCCCGCACCGTTGGATGATCGATGCTGCTTTCCGTGCTGGGTGCACGTCGGCGAGGGTCGATAAACGGCGCTCCGCTTCGCGGCGCTTCGCGATCGATGGACCGCGGCGCCTGCGGCGCTTCGCGATCGATGGACCGCGGCACCTGCGGCGCTTCGCGATCGATGGACCGCGGCACCTGCGGCGCTTCGCGGGACGCTGGCTCTGGGGGGCTCGGGGCCTCGCGCTCGCCCAGGCCCATCTCCTCCAGGGCGTCGTCATGAAGGGTCCGGGAGGAGTCGGTCAGCGTGTCGGTGAGCGCCGCTGAGAGTGGGGCGCGCGCGGCCCCGATTGGAGGGACATCCCGGGGCGGCGGCGGCGGGGCGCCGGGCCTGGCCGGGGCCTTGGCGTCCACTTGGAGGGTGCCGCTTGGGCTGAGTGGCGGGCGCTTCCGCGCGGCCCCAGGCATCGCCATCGGGGCAGAAGGCTCACGGGCCGTCACCTGGGCGGGCTTGCGCTCCGGGCCCAGGTTTAGATCGGAGACGAAGCCGCCCGGACCTTCGCCGGGGCGCGGTTCGGGGGCCACGGCCACGGCCAGGGCCCGCTGGGCCGCGGAGGCATAGGGCGAAACGAAGGGCTGCACCGGCATGGTGGCGGCGCTGGGCGACATTTCCTCCAGTCCGCTGGGGAGTCCGCTTTTCACTCCCACCGATGGGAAGTTCTTGGCCAAAGGCAGGTTGGAGGCGGTCCGCCGATCGACGGGGGCGGAAAGGACGCTGGCCCCGGCGCCGGGGTCCAGGAGGTCCGATTGCAGCAGCGCCGGTGCCTGGGCCGCCGTGTCGATGGCGCCCAGCAAAGCGGAGCGCCGTTCTCCGGTAGCGTGAAGCGAAGCGGAGCGCTGTTCATCGAAGACGGACGCCTGTGGCGGCGCCTGCTCGGGGGACGGGTCAAAGGAAGAGAGCCCGATCGCCGTGTCCGGCCCGCCGCTCAGGGTGTCTGCCTCCGGTGCGGAGACCTCGTCGGAGTCATCGGCGGCCCGCGGGCGCAGCGTGCGCACGCCCTGGTTGATCGCCAGGGCCAGTTCCCGCCAGAAGCCGCGGAACTGCCGATCCTGCACCTTCATCACACCCTTGCGGCCCAGGGTGCGCACCTCGGTCAAGAGCCGTGCGTAGGGCGTTTCGGCCTCGACGCGCAGGAAGATCAGTCCCAGGAGGAAGGCGAAGAAGGTCCCGGCCATCCCGATGCCCACGGCGATGAGCTGTTCCTGGCTCAGCGCCGAGGTGCCCAGGGTCTGAATCAGCCCCGTCATCAGCGCGTTGAGCGAGCTGCCCTCGGGCGCCGGTCCCAGAAGCGCCAGCGCCGCCCCTTGCGCCGCGGCCTCGCCGGGCAGGGAAGTCACCGCCGCCAGCTCGTCCCGCTGGTGGGTGAGCTGCGCCGACTCGACGTGGCCATCGCTCGTGCCGCGGTGCTCATTGGCCAGTTGACCCAGCTCGCCCTCGACGCCGCTGGCCAGTTCCTTCGACGTGGCCACCACCTTGCCGTTGCACAGGAAGACCGCGTCGACGCCCAGGGCGGTGTGGACCTGCTCGGCCAGCTCGTTGCCGACGCGCTGTCCCAGGATCACCGCGCCGACGTACTGGTCGCGGGCGGCGGAGATCACCGGCGCCGCCGCCATGCGATAAAGGATGCCCCGCTGATACCACAGGTCGTCCAGCCGGTAGCCGCGGATGGCATCCGCCACCAGGGGGTAGCCGTCGATGGCGTCGTTGTACACCTCCTCGTCCGCGCCAACCCGACAGATCACCTTGCCCCGGGCGTCGGTCAGGATGATGAACGAGACCTTTAGGGAGTCCTTCAGCTTGCGCAGGTGCCGCTGCACCGTGTCGTGCAGGATGCCAAGCTCCGCCTCCCCGCGGCCCCGCTCCTCCAGGGAGCTTTGCACCACCGCGTCGGTGGCAAGCTGCGAGGCAATGTCGATCCAGCGACGGGCGCTGTTTTGAAGCAGGAAGTTGGCCGATCGCTGCGCCAGGTCCAGGCGGCTGGTAGCGGCGTCGCCCAGGGTGTGCTGCACCCGGCTTGGCGAGAGCAGGAAGAGCAGCACCAAGAGCCCCGTGACCACCGTCAGCACAAAGAGCCACAGCTTGGACAGCGACATCATGGCGAAAGGACCCCTCCGGGTCGTCCCCGCTCACCGGCCCGAAGCACTTTCACGGGGCCCCCTTGTCGGATCGCCGCCGCCGCTCTCCCTTGCCGCCGCGGCGCTTGTCCTCGGGGGACGTCGCCGCCGCGGTCGAGGTGCCGCCGACCTTCAGAGTCAGCTCGACCCCTTCGGCCAGCACGTCGATCGGCTGGCTGGCGACGAAGGACCCCCGGGAGAAGAGCCGGGCCAGGTAGTGGCCCTCTGGCGCGTCGAACTGGAAGGCACCGCTCCCATCGAGCCGGCCATAGAAGCCGCGGTCCACGGCGAGGACCGCGCCGGTCAGGTGGGCGTACTCGCTGCTGTGCAGAAGACAGTCCCCCTGCTTGTCGAACTTCAGGGTGGCGGTCTCGCCAGCGGCGACGGTCTGCCTGGGGGCGACCACTCCGCTCGGGGTGCAAGCGAACTCCAGCTCGTGGGTCTGCCGGTCCTCGTTGCGCAGGCTCACGGTGGCGCCCGAGGGGATGACCACCACCGGGGGGATCAGTTTGAGTCCGCTGATCTTCATTTCCACCTTGACCGGACCCTTTTGCTCCTGTGCCTCGGCGGCGGCCACCTGTGCCCCGGTGACGGTGCCCTGGGGGTAAAGCACGACCACCGACTCGGTACGAATGTCCTTTTCCGCCGGCAGCACCGGCAGCACCCCGTTGGGGACCCGCCAGTAGGTCGGGTGACGCAGCCCACCCCGGGGATCGTCGGGGAAGAGCACCTTACCCCGAACCGGCGCGGCGACGGCCTGGCCCGGCGCACCGACGAGCAGACCCAGGGCGACCAGACATGCTCTAGATGATGATGCGATCCGCTTGTCCAATCAAATCCCAAATTAGGATACTTACTTGCACAGACTTGGTCAATCGTCTTCTCACTCGGGACCTGCTATGCAACGGCGCGCGCTATTTAGAGAACGGCGCTGCGCTGCGCGCTATAAAATCGGAGGTCCAAGGTCGGCGCGTGCGCGTTGTTTCCCTTTTCGGGAGGCATGGGACTGGAAGAGGAGCATGCCAATGCAGGCCCCGTGTTCCACGACACGGTTCCAGCAGGGGTCGAGCCAGGGCGTCGGGTGCTGCGCCTGTGCATGGAGATAGGCCGCCAGCGGAACGTACCCCAGGGGGACCAGCGACGTCAGCAGCAGCCATGGCGCTGCTCGCCCCGGCCAGAGCGGGCAAAGGGCCAGCGCCCAGAGCACGTACCACGGGTGAAGAGCCGGAGTCAGCAACAGGTAGGCCCCCAGCACCGCGAGGCAGAACCGGGCCGGCGGCAGGCGCGCGCGCGCGGCCCAAAGGGCGCACGCAGCGAGCAGGACCAGCGCCGCTGCCCGGGCCAGAAACCCGGAGAGTTCGTCGGGCCACACCGAGTCCCGGTCCCTGCCGGTGATCAGCCGGGCCAGCCGGGGCTGCCGCCAGATCCGCCAGTAAGGGGGCCGGTAGAGGTGCTTGACCGCCACCTCGGCGCCCCGCTGCAGGACGGCGAAGGCCCCGTCGTTGCCGCGCCACCTCCTGCCGTATTCCCCCAGGCTCCCGGCGATCCGGCGGCCAGCGCCAGCGTAGGGCAGGGTACAAAGCAGGGCTGCGGCAAAGATTCCCAGGCCCAGACAAAGCGCCGGGCCCAGGCGGCGGCGCTGGGTCGTCCATGCGGCCGGTTTCGCACCTGGAATAAAGCCCTGCAAGAGCAGCGGTGGCAGGGCCGCGGCGGCGATGGGCTTGACCAGGATCGCCACCCCCAGGAAGGCCCCCGACAGAAAGGCCGCCGGCCAGTGCCATTCTCGGAAGTCGCCTTCCGAATTTCGCGGCCCTTTTCGCCCGCGCTGAACGGCCAGCAGCGAGAGCAAGAGGAAGAGCACCCCGATGCCATCGATGTGGCCGTCCTGCGCCAACTCGATGCCGCAGGCCGGGGCCCAACCCCAGGCGGCGGCCCCGCGGAGAGGGTTTTTTGCGCCCCGGCACAGAAGGACCAGCACCCACAGGGCCAGCAGGTCCGCACTGGCCACCACGATCTTCCACCCGGCCAGCGCCGTGCCAGCGGCCTCTGGGATATGAGGGAGGTGCGCGCCCACCACGCTGCCCAGGCGCAAGGCAAGCTGCGCCGCCGGGGGGTAGATCGTCGGCAACTCCGGGTTGTTGATGTGGCGGAAGATGCCTTCCTCCACGCCGGCTTTCGCTCGCACCGGCGCGTAGATCGGATCGCCAGGCGGGCCCAGATAGGGATTCAGCCCGGCGCGCTGCACCGCGCCGTCCCACAGATAGCGGTAGTAATCATCCGAGTGCCGCGGCGGAGTCAACCAGCCAGGCAGGCGCAGCAAGAAGGCGATGGCCAGCAACCAGAAGAGGTCCCAGCGAGGCCTGGAGTGGGCAGGGCCTTTGGGGTCAGTCGGGCCCGCGGCGGCCCCCACCCACAGGGCGAGCAGCCACAGGCCCCCGGCGATCAGCCAGAGGCACAGATGCAGCGGGAGGGAATCGGGAACATCGTCGGTGGCTCGCACCGCCAGCGCGGTCGCACCCGCCGTGAGCAGGCCCAGGCCCGGCCACAGCAGCGGGTGTCGCCGCAGCGCGAGCAGGGAAGGGACGATGACGTTGCTCACCAAACTTGCTGCATGTCCCCGATGGGCGATGTTGCTTTCCGAGCTTGCCGCATGTCCCAGATGGGCGACGATGGCCTACTCCTCTTCCTCCTCGACGTGCTTCTTCGCCGCGATCACCTTGTCCGAAAGGTGGCCCGGCATCTCCTCGTAGTGCGAGAGTTCCACCTCAAAGCTGCCCCTGCCCCCGGTCGCCGAACTGAGGAACGCCGCGTAGCTCAGCGTCTCCGACATGGGCACCTTGGCCTTGACCAGCTGGTTTTTCCCTTTGGAGTCCATCCCCGCGATGTGCGCCCGCCGGTTGTTCAGATCGCCGATGATCGTCCCCATCGTCTCCTCCGGGCACGTCACCTCGATCTTCATGTATGGCTCCAGCAGCACCGGCGTCGCCAGCTTGAACGCGGCGAAGAAGGCCTTGCTCCCGGCCATTTCGAAGGACCGCGAGTCGCTGTCCACGTCGTGATACTTCCCGTCAAAGAGCGTCACCTTCAGGTCGGTGCATTGATACCCCGCCAGCCCACCGCGACTCATGCGGTCGCGGATGCCCTTCTCCACCGCCGGGATGAACTGCCGCGGAATCGATCCGCCGACGACCGCATCGTCGAAGACGAACCCCGCCCCCCGCGGCGTCGGTTCGATGTTGATGAAGCACACCCCGTACTGCCCCTTGCCGCCGGTTTGCTTCCTGTGCTTCCCCTCGATGTTCTTGACCCGCCCGCGGATGGTCTCCAGGTAGGGAATCCGGGGGGGGTGCAGTTCGACCTCGATGCCGGCGCGGCGCAGCTTGTCCAGCGTCGCCTCGATGTGTACCGGTCCGCTGCCGCCCAGCAAAAGCTCCTTGGTGGTGTGGTCATGCTCCAGCCGCAGCGCGATGTCCTCGTCGGCGATGTCGTGGAGCTTCTGTGCCAGCTTGGCCTCGTCGGTCTTGGTCTTGGGGTGGATCGAGTAGCGCACCACCGGTGCCGGCACGTGGGGTTTGGGGAAGACCACCGGGTCCTTCTCGTCGCAGAGCGTGTCCCCGGTGTGGGTCGCCTTGAGCTTGGCGATGCCCACGATGTCGCCCGGATGGGCCTCATGCACCGTCACCCGCTTGCCCGGGGTGAACAGATACAGCGGCCCGATGCGCTCGGCCCTATCGCCGGTGGCGTTGTAGATCGCCGTGTCCGCGGTCAGCTTTCCCGAGACCACCCGCGCCATCGCCATCTTGCCCACCTCCGACGGGACGATCTTGAACACCACCGCCGATGTCGGCTCGCTGGTCTTGGGGGCGCGCTTGATCTCCACCGGGTTTTTGTCGGGGCCCTTGCCGATCCCCGCCCGGGGTTCCGCCTCCGACGCGGGGGGCAGCAGCGAGACGATGCGCTCCAGCACCGGCTGCACCCCCCGGTTCTGCAACGCCGAGCCGCAGAACACCGGGAAGAGTTGCCGCAGGCGCACCGCCTTGCGCAGGCCCGCCTCCAGCTCTTCCTCCGACAGGGTGCCGGCGTCGAAGAACTTGCTCATGAGATCGTCATCCGAGGCGGCCACCGCCTCGATCAGCTTCTCCCGGGCGGCTTGCGCCGCGGCCTTCAGGTCCTCGGGGATGTCCCCGGTGGACACGTCGCGGCCGTCGTTGGAGAAGCGCAGCGCCTTGTTGGCCAAAAGGTCGATGACTCCCGAGAACCCCCCCTCCTGGCCGATCGGTAGCATCACCGCCGCCACCTTGTCCGAGAGCATGCGCTGGGCCTGCTCCAGGGCATGGCCGAAGTCGGCCCGCTCGCGCTCCATCTTGTTGATGAAGATCATCCGCGGCAGCCCCAGGCGATCGGCCTCCAGCCAGGTCTTCTCGGTGTACACCTGCACCCCGTCGGAGGCGCCGATCAGCAGCAGGGCCGAATCGGCGGCCGAGAGGGCGAAGAGCGAATCGACCATGAAGTCGCCCTGGCCGCTGGTGTCGATCAGGTTGATCTTGGTCTTTTGCCACTCGATGGCGGCGACGTGGGGGTTGATCGTGCCCTTGCGTTTCTTCTCTTCGGGCTCGGTGTCCAGGTTCGATGTCTCATCATCGACACGTCCGAGGCGGGTGGTGGCCCTGGCGTCAAAGAGCATGGCCTCGGCAAGCGAAGTCTTTCCGGCGCCGCCGTGCCCGATGAGCACTACATCGCGAATTTCCGCCTCGCTGTACGTCCGCATCGATCAAGTCCTCCGAAAATGGCCGAAGTAACGCCATACACCAACCAGAGACAGTGCCTCAAGTCAGGGGTGGTTGAAAAGAAGGATCTTGTCATTGGCCTTCCGGTGCTGACAACCAGAGGCGAGCTTGATCGCAGCGGGCGCTGAAAGCGCCCCATCGCAGCAGGACGAGGGTTTTCGCATGCAGGACACGCCGGGGACGCCGGACAAGAAGCCGGTTGCCAGATTGAACCAGTTGAACGACAGCTTGAGTGGGAGCGCCAGGGATGACAGCGATGGTGGGAGCGGCAGGGCAGACGGGAGCATCGGCGGGACAGCCAGGGCCGGCGAAGGCCTGAAGGCCCAGAAGGCCGGCGAAGGCCAGAGAGCCGGCGAAGGCCAGAAGGGCCAGAAGGTCGGCGAGGGCCAGAAGGTCGGCGAAGGCCAGAGGGCCGGCGAGGGCCAGAAGGTCGGCGAGGGCCAGAAGGTCGGCGAAGGCCAGAGGGCCGGCGAGGGCCAGAGGGCCGGCGAAGGCCAGAAGGCCGGCGAAGGCCGGAAGGCCGGCGAAGGCCGGAAGGCCGGCGAGGGCCAGAAGGTCGGCGAAGGCCAGAAGGGCCAGAGGGCCGGCGAAGGCCGCAAGGCCGACGAGGAGACCAGCCGGGACCCGAATGCCGGCGGCGATCGTGCCCGGCCGGTGGCGCTGGTGATCCTCCAGGTG
>JBBRLA010000074.1:0-19777 GCA_038231615.1 Polyangia bacterium
GGCTCACCCAGGTTCTCGCACAGCCGGGCGATCTGCACCGGGTATAAGGATCGCCGCCACCAACTTCATCTTCCCGCTGCACTTTGGGCATTTGAGCACGTCTAACCCGAAGGTCCGCTGGAGCAACTGAGCCCACAACAAACGGCGAGGACGCTGCGCCTCAAGCTCAGGCTGCGCCCCATCGAGCGGCTCCTTCTGCTCGGCCCCTTGCGCCGCACCCTGTCCGCCCGGAACGATCTCATTTCTCCATTTTGCTGCCGACGACAGGATTCCGTGATACGTGACCAGATGTTTGTAAGGTGGTGATACCAACACCGCCAGCTTCTCGTAAAACTCCATCGGCGTGAAGACCAGATACCGTGTCCCGTCCGATCCTGTTCTCTTCAAAGTGAAAATCACGTCGCCCGACGGCAGCAGCGACAGGCGCTGACCGCACAGCGCCGGACGCAGAATGTAGCGGCACAGGCGCTCGCGCTCCGCCTTGTGCTCCGCCCCCACGTGGGTATGCGCGTGTACGTTGAACCCGTCGGCGGCGGCAGCGGGGCGAACACCGGCGGCTCATCAGCCACGGGCCGGTGGTACACTCCCTGAAGAAAAATGCCATGCAGATGAGTATTGAAAATAAGGCCGTCGGCATTCACTGCAATTGTCGCGTCGGCGGACGAGGCCGAGCAGACAGGGTAGCGGCGATGGGCGTGAGCGGCTTGTGGCCAGACGTGCGACATCGGCGCAGCCGACGACATGTGGGTAGGTCTCATGCCTGATTTCCAAGAAGAACGACAGGGGCCATTGACGTCCAGGGAGCAAGCAAACTACTGTCGCTCTCAGACTGGAGGCAGATGCTTGATGGCGTCTCTTTTTCTCCGATTTTCTGCCTTGCTTTTATCCATGACCTTGATGGCGGACGTGGCGCATGCGGCCGATCCGGCGCCTTCCGCCCCCCTTATCGATGGGCGGCGTTCCCTGCCGCTTTTCCCCGCCACCGGCTGGAAGGACTCCTTCTTCGTTGAAGGTACGGATATTCCCGACCTCGGGTTCCACCTTCGGATAGGCGCCGTATATACCAAAAGTCCGCTTGGCGACGATCAGATGCTCAGCGACCGGTTGGTGTTGCAGGCCTCCGGCGCCCTGTCGATCAACAAGCTTCTGGACCTGGGCGTTCTTCTGCCAATATCTGCGTGGCAGGACAGCACCGGGCTCAATGTGTCGGCTCAGGCAGTGGGGGACCTGCGCATTCAGGGCAAGCTGAAAATCCCCATCATCCCGGCAGGATTTCCGCAAGTCGCCGTCTCGTTCGGCGCCGGCTTCCCCGTCGGTTCGCAGCGCGGGATAGACTCCCGCCTGAGTGCAGGACAGGTCAGCTATTACCCAAAGCTGATCATCGACTGGCTCCCCACCTACCTCAAGAAGAGGGTGCTCTTCGCAGGGAACATCGGCGGCAGCATCGCCGGTACCGGTCGCAACTGCGAACCCGGCATGCCCTGCCCGATGCAGTGCGACCCCGCCACCACGCCGCTCGACATGTCGGACCCCAAAGGACTCAAGCACCAGCCCTGTCCGACGCTACCTCTGGAGCAGCAGAACACCCTGGCAAACCTCGTCGCAGGCCTGGGCAATCAGCTTCAGTTCGGGTTCGCGGGGCAGGCAGCCGTATCACCGGAGTTCTACATCAACACCGAGCTGATCGGCTCGTTTTCCACCACCGAGGTCGGCGGACGCACCCCTTTGGTGTGGGACATCGGCTTCCGCCGCGCTTCCTCGAACAAATATAACTTTTCTGGGATGTACGGCAAGGGGCTCACCCCTGGCAGCCCGGCCCACGTGGTGCTCTTCACCTTCGGTTACGCATGGGAGCATGAGGACCCCAAGGAAAAGCAGATTCCGAAGATTCAGATAGAGGTCACGGTGACCCAACCGGCGGCCGTGATCTCGCCGCCGGGATATGTCCCGCCGGGCTACGTTCCCCAGGGCTATATTCCGGCACCCGGTTACGTTCCGGGTCCAGGCGTCGTACCTCCGGGTGGTGTTCCTGGTGTTCCTCCGACATTGCTGGGCCCGCCGCAGCCCGGTATCCCGGCGCAGCCCGGTATCCCGGCGCAGCCCGGCACCCCGGCGCAGCCCGGCACCCCGGCAAGCCCAGTCCCCGGCCCCCCGCTCCGTTCGACCGCGAGGGTCGTAAAGCCCAAGGACGACGAGCCAAACAAGAAATCCGTGGAGCTCGATATCCCCAAGGACTGGGCCCCCAAGGACTGGATGCCCGAGGAGAAGAAACCCGAGGAGAAGAAACCCGAGAAATAGATCGTCAGCGCGACGGGGTGCGCCTCCAGGGAGGCCCGCCTCGCCGGGCTGTCCCGTCCCGTTGATGGGCGGCGTCCTCGACGATTTGCAGCGCTCGATCACGGCGATCTTTCTGCGACGTCAGCACGCTGTCGTTCACCACCTGGTGACGGTGCAAGTGCTGCAGGTAGTCGAGTTGCACCTCCGTCGAGGGCAAGATGAACACCCCATAGAGCGACGCCATCTTGGCCATGGCCTGTGCCGTTTCCACCGGGATGTGGCACTGCCCGTGGGTGATGATGTAGACCACCACCTGCCGCCGCGCCTCCCGCCGCAGTCGCTGAAGTTCCAGCAGGAACTGACGGAACACCCGCGAGTAGTTCCGCCCCCGATCCGTGCGAAACGAAAGCACATAGGGTGTCGCATAGTCTGCGCCGTTTTTGCTGAACCGCACCACATCATAAAGACGAGCGTCGAAGAAGCGCATCCAGACCTCGTCGCCCTGCAGGCCCAGTTTCTTCGCCAGCGTCAGCGCCAACCCTCGGGCGAAGATTTGTCGCAGACCCCGCATCGATGGCGATGCATCCACCAGGATGTACTGGAGCCGACGCTGCTCCTCGGGCTGCTTTTCGTGGCCGAAATAGAAGAGTTCTTTCTCCAGCAGCTTGATCAAAAACATCTCGTCGTCATGGGCCAGCTCGCTCAGCATCAGCGAGTCGATGCTCCCCTGGCGCTCGATCGACGCGTAGCCGTTGGCGGAGAAGACTTGCGCCGCCGAGGCGCGCTTGGTCTCCAACACCGAGGGCAACAAGTCAAAAGAAAACTGGACCACGTTGCTGGCCTCCACGGACTGGAACACCCCCAAGAGGTCCACCAGATCCAGCTGCGCACCCCTGCTACCGGCATGCAGACTGGCGCTCATCAGGCCTCCGCCGTGCTGGCCCAGCGGCGTGAACATGCTCAACAGGCGCACCGTGTCCACATCGATTTGCTCCACCGCTGTGTAGACGTGCAGCGGCTGGTTCCCCGTCACCAGAAACCGAAGAAACCCGAGCACCGGGGCTGAATCGAAGCTGGAAAAGAGCAGCGCCAGATCGTTCTTTTCGTAGAGCATCGGCTGAAGGGGCAGATCTTCGGCCCCGACTCGCTTCGCCAGATCCGGCCAGCGCTGGTAGACATCGCCCAGAATCTTCACGATCAGCACTCCGATCAGATCGTCCCGCACGCGCCAGGTCGCGGTCTTCTCGAAGATCTCACTCTGCCGCGCCATCTCCAGCAGCGATCGGTACAGGGACAGGTGCCCCAGCGTTTCCCGGGGCAGCCGAAGCGCCTGGAGCACCCCGTCGTTGGCGGCCAGCGTGATCCCTCCAGTGCCCGGCGTCGCCGTCAAGAGCAAACCGAGATCATAGATTACGAAAAACGGCAGGCAGACGCCCAGGCGCGCGGCCACGTTATGCCACGCCGCGGCCCGCAAGAGAGCCATCGAGTTCGGCGTCCGCACCTGCGAAAGCGCCAGCGTGCCGAGTTGTCGGGCCAGGTAGCTCCGTTGCTTTTCAGACGGGATCATGAGCGGACTTGACGGCTTTCCAGCACAGCTAGCGGATATGGTATTCCAGCCTCCGCCGATCGGCCAACCTCCGCAGGTAGCCGCGCAGATGGGTTTTGGGAAGGGCGTCATCGGCGCCGGCCGCAAGCAGCCGCTCGTTGGACTCGCGATCCGAGGAAATCGCCACTACACGCAGCCCGGCGAGCCGCGGATCAGCCCGCAGGTACCCGATTGCCTCCGCGCCGGATTGCCGAGAGTCCATCGAGAAATCCATGCACACCAGGTTCGGCCGCTCCCGAAGCACGACAGCGACCGCATCATCGCCGTCCTCGTAAAAGGTCATTTCCATCCCCGCTATGCGGTATTCGCTCTGCCGACGGCAGAGCACATCGTCGAAGATGATCACTTTCATCGCGTTACCCCATTCGGGCTCACGGTAAAAAGTGGCCCCAGCGCGGCAGACCGTGCCCCTGCAGCGATGCCAAGATGTCCATGGTCCAGGCCACCGACACGTGGATCAGCACGCCACACCAGATCGATCCCGTCGAAAGGGCCAGCGTCCCCAGGACCACGCCCGCGATGATCGCACCCACCGACTCCGCCGCTGGCTTGAGCGCGTGGATCATGCAGTAGGGCACCATCATGACGAAGATAGCGTGACTGCCCAGCGCCCTGCGCAGGCCAAAAAGCAGGTATCCGCGGAAAAAGAACTCCACGGTCAAGAACGTGGCCCCGTATTGCAGTTCCCATGCGAGAAAATCCAACCCACTCCGGTTCGCTTGTCGGTAAAACGGGTAGGTGTGCTGAAATGTCGAAGTGAAACTGGCTGCTACGATCAGCGGCAGCACGGCCAGGTACAGGCAGATGTAGATCAGCCACCATGGCACCCGCCCGACACCGTGGGCACCGCCGCTTTTCCCCCACCCGGGCATACCGAAGTCGCGCAACCGCCCACCCATGACCCAGACATGCAGCACCGGAATCATCAGGAACCCGACAATCTTGGAGCCTGACCACCAGCAGAATGCCAGCAGGTCCTGGTACCGCGAGAGCACCCGGTGGGCCGCGACCTTGTCACCCAGAAGATCGAGAAAGAAGGGCCGATCTCCATAATACCACTCGAAGATCAGCACCAGCGCGGCCACCACCAGGATCTGCGCCGGCCTGGAGTCGTAGCGTGGAGGCAGGCCATCCTGCTGAGACGCTGAAGCCCGTTCCGCCGATGCCTGTCGATCGATGCCAAGCCAGGTCTCGGGAAACCAGGCCAGAAAGCGCGCCGGCCAGGCCAGAACCGACAGAAACCAGCGAGACCGCGCCTGACTCACTTTTTCTTGTGCCCGCCGCCAGGCACCTGCTCGTCGTGACCGACCGACCCTGGCTGCCCGGCATGGGCTGGAACGGGCACCGAAGCAGCCGGCCCTTCCGGCGCACTCGAAAGTGCCGCCGCCGCCAGACGAAGTCGCCGCCGCGACAGATCCTTGCCCACCACTTCCAGCGTGTCGAAAAGCGGCGGCGCCGCCGTGCGCCCGGTTACCGCCAGCCGGATCGCCGGGAATAGTTCCTTGCTCTTCCAGGCAATCTTGTCGCAAAACGCCCGCACCGAAGCCTCCAACACCTCCTTGCTCCACGCCCCACGCACAGTCTCTTCCAGGTGCTCCGCCAGCGCCCCCAGCGCCGCAGCCGTTGCCGCCGCGTCCCGGCCCTTGGGCACCATTTGCGAAAGGACCGCCCCATGATCTACATCGCCGGTCAGGAAGTAGCCGGCCGCTGGAATGAGCTGATCCATCCGTTCGATCCGCTCGCGCAAAAGGGGCAGCACCCGCAGCAAGTACTCGTCGGAGAGCCGCCACGCCCGCAGTCTCCGCAGGATCTCGGCAAAACTCATCTCGCGCATGTACAGGCCGTTCAGCCACGTCAGCTTCTGCAGGTCGAAAACCGGTTCCCCCGCCGAAACCTTGGTGAAGTCGAAGGCATCGATCATTTCCGCCAGCGTGAATTTCTCTCGATCGCCGCCGAACGAGAACCCCATCAACGCCAGGAAGTTGAGCAGCGCCTCAGGAAAGAAACCCGTGTCGCGATAATAATCCAGAGAGACGGGGTTCTTGCGCTTGGAAATCTTCGACTTGTCGGGGTTGCGCAAGAGCGGCATGTGAATGAAGGCTGGCGGCGGCCAGCCAAACGCCGCATAAAGCTGCACATGCTTCGGCGTCGAGGTGATCCACTCCTCGGCGCGGATCACATGGCTGATGTTCATCAGGTGATCGTCCACCACGTTGGCCAGGTGGTAGGTGGGGAACCCGTCCGACTTCAGCAACACCTGATCGTCAATGGTGCTGTTCTCGATGACAATTTCACCCCGCAGCCCGTCATGGAAGCGCGTCTGCCCATCGGTGGGCATGGCCAGACGGATGACATGGCGTTCCGCCGCTGCCACCCGGGCCTGCGCCGGGTCCTTCGCCAGACCCCGGCAGTGGCGGTCGTAGCCGATGAACCGGCCGCCCGGTGCCTGCGCCTTGCGCGCCGCCTCCAGCCGCTCCGGCGTACAGAAACACGGGTAAGCGGCCCCACGCTGCACCAGGTGCTCCGCGTGGGTGCGATAGATCTCCGTACGTTCCGACTGACGGTAGGGGCCGCAAGGACCACCGATGTCCGGGCCCTCATCCCAGGACAGGCCAACCCACTTGAGGGCGCGCAGGATGGCCTCCTCGCTGTCCTTGGTAGAGCGCACCTGGTCCGTGTCCTCGATGCGGAGGATGAACTGGCCGGCGCTCTTTCGGGCGAAGACGTAATTGAACAGCGCGATGTACGCCGTCCCCACGTGTGGGTCGCCGGTGGGCGAGGGGGCAATGCGCACCCGAACCGGCGAGCGGCTAGATAACGACAAAGCGGGGGGAGGAGACGTGGGATGTGCAGTCATGGAGAAGCGCCTAGTTAGCAGGGGCGCGCGCGCAGGTCAAGGAGGATACGTTAACGACGAAAAGCGGGACGGTCCTGTCTCAGTGCCCTTCGATCGAAGGGCACGTTGGCAGGACCGGCCCGAGATCAGCGACGCTACCGAGCGCGACTGGCGCCGTCCCGCTTGACCGCTCGCTTGGCGGGGGCCTTGCTGGTGGTTTTGGCGGCAGGGGCCTTGGCAGTTGTCCCGGTGGAGGTCTTGCCTGTCGGAGGCTGCTTGGTTCGCGTCTTGCCAACGGTGGGAGTTGTCTTGGCGGTTTTCTGGGTCGGAGTGGTTTTGCCGGTCTTGCCGGCGGTCTGGGTCGCGGGGGCCTGGGTCGTCGGCTTCTTGGTCGTGGTCATGGGAACTCCTTTTTCTCAGAACATCAGCGGACCATCCGCTGACAAAGGAACCCATCGGCCCGCTGATCGGCTGACTGAAGGGCATGACGAATCATTTGGCCCAGCCTGCCAACAATTCTTGCATCGGATGCGCTTCAGCGTGTCTCCGCAATCACCAGCGATAGGCTCATCCCACCCGCCAGCGGGGCCGGCTGAAGGCGAATTGCATAATGACCCGTCGGAGCGCTGGCGAGGCGATGGTGGACGTAGGTACAAAGGAGCCCCACTGAACTGCCCGCTAGCGCTCCGGTGATCACATCGGTCCAAAAGTGCTTCCCCGCCTCCACGCGCAGCACCGCCGTGGTCCCGGCCAGCAGATGGGTCCCGATCCACACCGGGATCACCAGCCGCGAGCGCCGATGCTTCAAGGTGAACAGAAAGCTGTACGAGGTCGCCATCGCGAACGTGGTCGAGGCGTGCCCCGAATAAAAGGACAGCCCGGCATCCGGGTCATTCCTATCGCTGGCGTCCACCGTCGAGTCGTAGGTGAGCGGCCGAGGGCGTCGCACGGCGAATTTCACCATGTTGTTCACCAGGAAATTCAGCGCCAACACTTCCGACAAAACCAGCACGTCCTTCCCGTAGCCCAGCATGCCGTCGCCGCCGCCGTCTTTGTGGATCAGCACGTCGATCAGATCAAAGGCCAGGGGTAGGCCAATGCTGGCCCCAAGAAGGGCATCGGACGTCACCCGGGCCCCCGCGGAGCTGTTCCCCACGACGGTACGATCAAGAGCGTTCAGCCGCCCGGCATCGCACAGGGGGGCACAGGACGGGCCGCCCAGCTCACCCTTGAACAGCTCTGGGATCAGACTGACTGCCGCGCCGCCCAGGAAAAGCGGCAGGTCCACTGCCAGATTCACGGCAAAGGGGCTCCTGACCGGCTCGGACGGGGGCTCCTGGGCAGCGGCCTGCCGAGGCCATACCGCGACAAATAGGATCAGCATGAGGGTCCGCGGCGATTCTTTGCGCATGGCTGGTGAGAGCGTAGCCGGAATGTGAGGCGCGGTTCAAGGCGCAACGCGGTGCCGTGCCGTGCCGTGCGACGCCGCCTGCAATGTCGCGTGCGGCGTCCTCGGTCGTGGAGTCAGATCAGGGCCGGGACACGGACCCCCGGTCTCTGCTAAGATATCCGTGCCCGATCCACGACTTGCGAGGCCCACGATGACCCCCCTGCTGCTCCCGGCCCGCGTGCCGGTCCTGCTCCGCGCCTCCCTGCTCTGCCTCGTTCCCCTGGCTGGCTGTGGGGTCCACGGCATCACCCCCGTGGGCGCACCAACCACCACCCCGGCGACACCCTCTTCTCGGCCTACCCCATCCTTGCCGACGCTGGCCCCGGCCCGTGCCGGCGCCGCCGAGACCGTGCACCTTACCCTTTCCGCTATCAGCGAGTCCCCGGTGGCCGGTGTCGACGACGGCGAGGCCGGGGCGGCCATCTACTTCAGCCTGCTCGGCGATCTATACCGCGTCGACGCCAGCGGCGGCGAGGCCACGGTCCTGACCACCGGCCCGGCCTACGACACCGATCCCGCCGTCTCACCCGACCGGCGCCTCTTGGCCTTCCGCTCAGACCGCGACGGACTGCCCGGCCTGTACCTCCTGGCGCTCTCCCACGGGTTGCCTGACGGCGATCCCCGTCCTCTGGCCATCGAGGATGGTTATGTCCACGTCCGGCCCCTCTTCTCCGCCGACGGGCAAGACCTGGTCTACGCCCGCCACCGCCGCACCCCCGCCGCGCCCGAGACCTGGGAACTGACCCGCAAGCCCATCGCCGGGGGCGCCGCCCAGGTCCTGGCCCGCGCCAGCGGTGAGATCACCGGCATCGCCTTCACCACCACCGGAAAACTCTTCTACTCGGTGGCCCTGCGCGGGGCCCAGGTCAAGACCCAGTTCTTTCGCTTCCCGGAAAAGGAACCGCGGCTGGTGGTACCCGGCTTCCTGGGCGCGCTTTCCCGGCACCCCGCAGGTGGGCTTCTGGCACGCCTGTCGCAGAGGCCCGGCGGCAGACAGACGATGGTGCTCCTTTCCCCCGAGGGAGAACAGCCGAAGGTGCTGCGCGAACTTTCGCCAACCCGGTCCCTGCCGGGGATCGGCTGGCTGGACCGGCGCGGCGTCTTCGTGGTCAACGACGATGGCGCCCTGCGCCTTCTGCGCCCCGATGGTTCCCTGGCGGGTGAGACGCGCTTCCGTGCCCAGGCGACCCTGGCCATCGCCGCCCGTTCGACCGAGGCCATGTCCCTGGGAGGCACCCCGGGACAGCCTTTGTATCCCGATCCCCTGGGCGAGCGCCCCGGTGCCGAGGCGGCCCTCGACCTGCGCGAACGCCCCCACGATCGGCTGCTCCTGGGCCAGGACGGGGAGCTGATCTACGTCGCCGGGGGCCGCCTGTGGCGCCGCGAGGGCGGGTCGAAGATCGATGCGTCTGGACCCGGTGGCCCCACCGGCCGCCCCTTCACTGCCCTGACCCCGTCAGGTGAACTGGCCTTCGACCCCGCCCTGTCCCCCGACAGAAGGACCCTGGTCTACTGTCGCGGCGCCCGCGCCGGTGCCGAACTGGTGCGGGCATCCATGCCCCCGGCGGAGTTTGCCCCGCAGGTCCTTTTGACCTCCCCCTTCCTCGCCGCCCCCGCGGTCACCACCGATGGCAAGGCGGTGCTGGTCACGGTGACCGATGCCAGCGGCGCGACCCAGTTGCATCGTGTCGCCCTCACCGGCGGCCCGGCGGTCCCGCTCCCGATCCACGGCGGCCGGGACCTCCAGGCCAGCGCCGTGCCCGGGGGGATCTGCTACTTCGGCGCCGGCGACCGCCCCGGCGTGCTGTATCGAATTGCCGAAGGGCGAATCGCCGAAGGCGCCTCCGCGGGCAAGCCGCTCACCTCCCTTTCGTCCCCTCTGCGCTTCGGCGCCTGCTCCCCGGACGGCCAGGCCATCGCCTACGTGCGCGACGGCGTGGCCTGGCTGGCCCCGCTTCGCCCTGACCGTCCCGTGGTGGACGGCGATGGCCGGCGCCTGACCGCGGTCTCTGCCGCCGCCGCCGCCGCCCTGGTCTTCACCGGCGATGACAAGCTGACCGTGCCGGTGCAATCCGGGACGCTGGTGGTCGGGGTCGCCGCGGCCCTCGCCGGCAAGGCCGCCGCGGAGACCCCGGTGCTGCGCCAGGAAGACATCGAGGTGGCGGTGCCCCGGCCCAAGGTGCTGGCCGGGCGCGTGTCCAAGCTGGTCGTCCGCAACGTCACCCTCATCGAGCCCGGCGCCGAACGCAGCCAGCCTGCGACCACCCTCCTCATCGAGGACGGCCGCGTCTCCTGGGTGGGCCCGGACGCCAACGCCCCCGCCACGGACAAGTCCACCCGGATCATCGATGGCTCGCGCCGCTTCGCCCTGCCGGGCCTCATCGAGATGCAGGGGCGCCTGCACCCCTTCGACCCGCGTGCCTACCTGGCCTACGGCGTCACCACCATCCGCGACGTGCGTGCGGGCCACCATGCCCTGGACTACCAGGCCGCAGGCGAGGCGGCCTACTACCCCATGCCCCGGGTGGCACCGGCGCCCGAGGTGCCCCTGCTCAAGACCGAAGCCGAGGTCGAGACCTTCGTGCAGGGGCTGGCCGCCGCCGGCTACCGCATGGCGCGGGTGGACCCCGCCCTGCCCCGGCACCTGCGCCGGGCCGCGGTGGCCGCCGCGACCCCGCTGGGCATCCGCGTGGCCGCCCGCGCCCGCTCCGTGGAGGACCTGGTCACCGCCGCCATCGATGGAGTGTCCCTGATCGAGCTGCAATTCGCCATCGAGGCCGGTCCCGCGGCCGACGTCCTGGCCCTTTTGGCGCGCACCGAGGTGGCGGTGGTCACCCTGCTGCACCCCCTGGGGCTTTCGACCCACCAGTTCCGCCGCGGCTACCCCAGCCAGAACCCGGTGCTCTTCGAACTGGCGGTGCCCACCCTGGCGCTGGCCGCTCACAAGGCCAGCCAGCCGGGGCCTCCGCCGGACATCGAGGCCCTTTCCCCCGAGACCGACGCCCAGGTGATGCCGGCGATGTCGCTGTGCAAGCGACTCCTTGGGGCCGGCGTCCACATGGTCGCCGGGACCGACGCCGGCTCGCCGGGAGCCTTCCCCGGGGTCTCGCTGCCGTGGGAGCTTGTGGCCCTGTCCCGCAGCGGCCTGTCTTCCTGGCAGGTGCTGCGCATGGCCACGGTGGACGCCGCCAACGCCCTGCGCACCGCCGAGGTCGGGCAGGTCATCGCCGGGGCCCGAGGCGACGTCGTCCTTTACGCCGGCGACCCGGTGGCCGACATGCGCAACCTGGAGCGCCCGGTCCTCATCATCCGCGGTGGCCAAGTATATACCCCGGAAAAACTAATGCTCGGGAAGTAGCCCCCTACCCTTTCACTGCGCCCTGGGTCAGGCCGCCTACCAGGCTCTCTTGTAGCAGATAGAAGAGGGCCATCACGGGCAGCGACACTACCACTGCCCCGGCGGCGAAGTGCCCCCACTCGGTGGCGTAATCCCCGACATAACGGTTCAGCATCACGGGCAGGGTGTAGCGCACCGGTTCGCTCAGGAAGGTCGCCGCCAGGATGAACTCGTTCCAGGCCGTCAGGAATGAAAAAAGCGCGGTCACCGCCAGCGCCGGCCGGGCCAGGGGCAGCGCCACGCGCCAGAACGCGTCGAAGCGCGTCCCCCCATCCAGCAGCACCGCCTCTTCCAGTTCCACCGGCAGCGTATCGAAGTACCCCTTCAACATGAACACGCAGAACGGGATCGCCGTCGTCGCATAGCACAGCACCAGCCCGGCCAGGTTGTTCAACAGGTGCAGCTTCTCCAGCACCACGTAGAGCGGGATCGTCGTCACCACCCCCGGGAACATCTGCGAGAACAAGAACCCCCGCAACGACGCCCGCCTCCCAGGAAAACGAAAGCGCGAGAGCGCATACGCTGCCGAGCACGACAGAAACACCCCCACCACGGTCACCGCCGCGGCCACGATCACCGAGTTGGCGAGCTGCCGCCCAAAAAGCCACCTCCCCTCGCTGTCATGGGAGCCCAGCACGTAGCGGAAATTGTCCAGTGTCACCTGCGTCGGCAGCGGGTTCGGCGTCAGCGAAAACCCCTGCGACGGCGCCAGCGCCATCTTCACCACCCACAGCACCGGATACAGGGTCACCGCCGTGGCCAGGACCAGCACCCCGTTCACCAGCAGCCCCCGCAAGCCCCGCCACGGGAGACCGAAAGGGTCAGGAGACTGACCCCGTTTGGCACCTGCACGTCCTTGCCCGGCAGGCCGTTTCATGAACCGCGCCCCGCTTTGCTGCGCGCTACCGGAGAACCGCGCTCCGCTTTGCTGCGCGCTACCGGAGAACCGCGCTCCGCTTTGCTGCGCGCTACCGGAGAACCGCGCTCCGCTTCGCTGCGCCTCATCCCCTACTCCACCGGCCGGTAGTTCGGCGCCTCTTTGGTGATGATCACGTCATGCACGTGGGACTCCCGCAGGCCCATCGGCGTCGTCTTGACGAAGCGCGCCCGCGTTCGCAGCGACTCGATGTCCGCGCAGCCGACATATCCCATCCCCGAACGCAGCCCGCCGATCATCTGGTAGATCGACTGCGAGAGCGACCCCCGGTAGGCCACCCGCCCCTCGATCCCCTCGGGCACCAGCTTGTCCACCGCCCCCTCGATGTCCAGGTCCACGTGCGACTGGAAATACCGGTCCCGAGACCCCGCCCGCATCGCCCCCAGGGACCCCATCCCCCGGTACACCTTGTACGAACGCCCCTGATACAGAATCACCTCCCCCGGCGCCTCGTCGGTACCGGCGAAAAGCGACCCGATCATCACGGTGTGCGCCCCGGCGGCGATGGCCTTGACGATGTCCCCCGAATACTTGATCCCGCCGTCGGCGATCACCGGCGTGCCCAGGCGGCCGGCCACCCTGGCGCAGTCGGCGATGGCGCTGATCTGCGGCACCCCCACCCCGGCGACAATCCGGGTGGTGCAGATCGAGCCCGGCCCGATGCCCACCTTCACCGCGTCGGCCCCGGCCCGGCTCAGCGCCTCGAAGCCCTCGGCGGTGGCGACGTTGCCGGCGATGAGCTGCGCCAAAGGGTGGTTTTTCCGCGAGTCGCGCACCGCGTCCAGCACGTTGCTCGAATGGCCGTGCGCCGTGTCGATGACAATGACGTCGGCCCCGGCCTGCAAGAGGGCGTGGATGCGCTCTTCCCGGTCCGGCCCCACCCCCACGGCGGCGCCGACGCGCAACCGGCCCCGCTCGTCCTTCACCGCCAGGGGATGCGCCTGGGCCTTCTCGATGTCCTTGATCGTGATCAGCCCCTTCAGCTTGCCCCCCTCGCCCACCACCACCAGTTTCTCGATCCGATGGTGGTGCAGAAGCTCCTTGCTGGCCTCCAGGGAGATCCCCTCGTCCACGGTGACCAGCTTGTGGGTCATCAGGTCGCGCACCTTCAGGTCCAGGTTGCGCTCGAAGCGGAGGTCGCGGTTGGTCAAGATGCCCACTGCCCGCCCATCCTCCACCACCGGCAGCCCGGAGATCTCGTGGCGCCGCATCAGCATCAGCGCCCGGTGCAGCGGCTCGTCGGGATGCACCACCACCGGGTCCACCACCATTCCCGACTCGGACTTCTTGACCTTGGTGACCTCCATGGCCTGGGCCTCGACGGTCATGTTCTTATGGATCACCCCCAGCCCCCCCTCGCGGGCCATGCAGATGGCCGTGCGCGCCTCGGTGACGGTGTCCATGGCCGACGAGAGCAGCGGGATGCGCAGGCGGATGCGCTCGGTGAGCTGAGTGGCCAGGTCCACGTCGCGGGGCATGACGGTGCTGTCGGCCGGCACCAGCAACACATCGTCGAAGGTCAGGGCCTCGCGCAGGGGGGCATCGGGTAGCATGGGTCAGGTCTCCTCGGAGTGATAATGCTCCAGGCCGTCATCCGAAAGATCGGTCAGCTCGATCTCCGGGTCGCTCAGGTCGCTGGGCGCTTTGGGGTCGCCCCTCTCCGACGGATCGCCGGCCATCCGCGGGGGAGCCTCGCGGGGTTCGGGGAGGGCCAGCTCGCGGGTCAGGTCGGGGTCTCGATCCGGGTCGGTGCGGTCGCCGGGCCCGGAGGTTCGCGCATCATCATCCATATCCATATTCATGCGCCGCGCCGGACGCCGCCGGTCCCGGGAAAGTCGCCGCACCCGCGCCTGCGCCACCGGGCTCTCGGTTTTCTCGTCCATCTGCGCCAGCACCACCTGCAACACCGCTTCGCTGACCTCGGACGGCCCCACCCGCTCGTGCAGGCGCGCGGCCAGTTCCTCGGCGGCGGTGCCCTGGCGTACCAGATCCAGGGTCGTGGCGGCGCAGCGCACGATGCGCCGGCCCAGGGGCAGAAGCGCCGGGGCCTGCGCCATCTGCCCGTCTTCGGCATCGATGGCGGCCAGCACAGCTTGCAGGTCCCGCAGGCAGGGGGCCAGGCCCGAAAGCTCGTGCCCGGCCCAGCCCAGCTCGTCCGAGAGGGCCGGCGGCAGCGGCCCCTCATCCTCCAGGCGCAGGCGCTCGATGCCGTAGAGCAGCGCCAGGAAGCCAATCTCCTCGGCGCCCCGCTGGAAAAGGCCCAGGTAGCGGGCGGCGCGGCGGGCGATCTGCGACAGCTCGATGGCCCCCAGCTCGCCGGCATAAAGCAGGCGCCCCTCCAGCTCCCGGGCCAGCGCCTCGACGGTCATCAGCAACACCTGCGTCAGGTAGGGGGCGGCCGCGAAGGTCGGCCGGGCAGGCGTGCCGGCGGACGGCCCCATCGCCACCTGTGCCGGTTCCACCCCGAGGGGCACCCGGTGGGTGGCGTCCTCGGCGGTCTCGACGTGTGGCTCGGGCGGCGCGGTCACTCCTTGCGGGGCCGTCGGGGATACCCCTGACGGATGCTGCGGCTGCGTCAACGCAGTACCCGGTGCGAAGAGGGCCGGCAGCATCGGCGCCGTGGCCAGCAGGTCCGCGGGCGGCGGCGCCTGGGGGGGCGGGGCCGTCGAGACCAAGAGGAAGGACGACGAGGGAGGCTGCACGGTACCCTGGGGTACCGCGGCCACCAGCTCCCTCAGGGCCGTGCTCAGTTGCTCCGACGCAGCCGGAGAAGGCGTCGTCGCCGGGGGCAGCGGTACTTTCGCAACCGGGGTCGGCGGCGGCATGGCCAGCACAGGGGACCCGGGCGGCGACACCGACTGAGGACGAGCCAGTCGCCTGGGGGGCGACGGGCGAGTGGACCCGGCACCCGCGGCGGCAGGTGAGGCTGCCGATGGGAACGAGGATGATCTGGGAGCAATCGCTCCGGCACCCGTGGCTGCGGACGGTGAGGCCACCGATGAGAACGAGGATGATCTGGGGGCAATCGCTCCGGCACCCGTGGCGGCGGACGGCGAGGCCACCGATGGGAACGACGACGAGGCCACCGGAGAAGGTTCCTGTGGCCGCTCGGGCGTGGACAATTCCCCGTGGCGGGACACCGCCAGGCGCTCGATCTCTTCGGCAAGCTGGGGGTCGATCTGCACCGATGAGGGCCGGGCCTCCTCCGGCGCCGTCAACGGGACCGATTGCAGCGGCAACGTGACATTCCTGCTGGGGAAGGGCTGTACCGGCGGCGAGAGCAGGACCTCAACGCTGCCATCGCCGCCCTTGTGCGAGACCGGCGGGCGCAGAACCCGGGGCTCGGCCCGCCCGGCGATGCGCTCGGTCTTCTCGTCCTGACGGGACCGCGAGCGTCCCGTCAGGCCGCTCAGCATCGCCGAGAGCGCCGACCCTCGCGGCGCACCACCCGCCTGCCCGGCACTGGCCAGCACCTCGCCGACAGCCCCGGGCGTGGGCACCGTAGCCCGGGGCGCCGCAGCACGATCAAGCGGCAGCCCGGCGGACACCTTGGAGGCCGCCGGCATCGTCGCCTCGCCAATCACGGGCACCGAGCCCGAGGACTTGACCGGCCCCAAGGGGGGCTTCGCCCGGCTGACTTCATACTCGGGCAAAAGCACCATCCCCGTGGGCCGGTCCGAGAGGGGCACGTCGCCGCCGCCGCGATGGACAGTGCCATAAAGGACCGGCAGGCAGCGCCGCAGCACGGCCCGGTGGATGAGGAAGCGGTGCACCTCGACCACCCCCAGGCGGGCCAGCGCCAGACGCACCGGCTGGACCTCCCCCAGGGAGGCCAGTGGGTCGATCATCGCCAGCGCCACCCGCTTGCCATCCGCCGAGCGCTCCAGGGGCAGCACCCCCAGTTCCTCCGCCAGTTCCCGCGGCACCGCCTCGCGTAGCTCCTGCGAGAGCGTGTGGCCGCGCAGCTTCTCCTCGGAGACCACCGCCCCGCCGCCCCAGCGTCGCAGCGCCCGGAAAAGCACCTCGTCGGTGCACTCCCCCCCATCGGCAAGCACGGCCCACAGGGGACGCCCGGTTCGCTCCTGTTCGTGGCGCGCTCGCGAAAGGGAGTCCGCCCGGAGTGCGTGCTCCTGCAGCAGGGCGGCGCCTAGGTCTTTGAGGGCAGACATGGGTGCTTTTCAGAGAAAAGGTAGCCCCCTTTGGGGAGGTTGTAAACCGAAGGTCAGCCGCAGGCGCCGCGGTGCCATTGTAAGCGGACCCGGGTGACGGTCGCCGATTGAGCGCGAATGCAGAAACCACATCACGGCGAAAAGGAAGTCATGGCGCCGCCAGGAATCAAGTATGCTCGGCTGGTCTTGCGAATAGCATTGCGAAAGCGCCGTGGAGCGCCGCCTTGAGCAGGGTCAAGCGCAGCGGGGGCAAGCGGTCGGGCAACCGCAACCGATCGGGGACGGGCGAGACCACCGTCCCCCGAGGCACCCACATGCCCCGCTCAAGCCAGCCCCGGCCGCCAACCCCGGCCTCCCGTCAGCCCCCGCCGTTGCCGCCACGGACGTCGTCTCCGTCCGCATCGCCGCGGACGTCCCCTCCGTCCGCATCGCCACGGACGTCGTCTCCGTCCGCATCGCCACGGACGTCGTCTCCGTCCGCATCGCCGCGCCCCCCGTCCCCTCCGTCCGCATCGCCACGGACGTCATCTCCGTCCGCATCGCCACGCCCCCCGTCCCCTCCGTCCGACCTCCCCGATCGCACCCTGCGCCTGGACCCCAACGCCGTCACCGTCATTGAGGCCGCCACTTCGGCCGGCTCCTTCTCCCATCGGCAGAGTGCCGCGGGGCCGGGCACCGACCAGACCGTCATTTCCCCGCGCGACGAGACCGAGATCTCCCTGTCCGGGGACAGCCTCCTGCCGCTCACCAGCCAGAGCCAGCTTGTCGCCACCGACCGCATTCGCCCGCTGCCCCGCCCTGCCACCTTGTCCCTGCCCGCCGCCCCCATGGCCCGGCCCCCCAAGGCCCCGTCCTCGGGAGACGCCACCCTCCTGGGCGACGCCGACCTCCTTCCCCTCAGAACGGGCAGCCTGGATCCACCGACGCGCCAGCACCGCGCGCGGCGCCAGCCGCCCCCCGGGGAGTCGACCCGCCTCTCGCCGATGCGCCAGCCAAGGGCCGTGCTGCGACGCGAACTGTCCCAGCGGGGCGTGGTGCTGGCCCTGCTCCTGGTGGTCGCCACCGCCGGCCTGGGCACCCTGGTGATGCGCCTGTACAAGAAGAGCAGCCTGGGCGAACAGGAGCGCCTCGCCGCCGCCACCGCCACTCAGGCCCGGCGCCGGGGCGGCCTGTCCGGCTTCCTGGATGCCCGGCGGGCCTACGAGACCCTGCTCAGGCAGCACCCGAGCCACGGCCCGGCGCTGGCGGCACAGGCCCTGCTGCTCCTCGAGATCCGCTATGAGTTTGGCGGCACCTCGGCGGCCCCCGACCTGCCCGCCGAGGCCACCGCCGCCGCGCACCTGACCCGCACGGATCCGCTTCCCACGGCCCAGGCGGCACAGCTTTATCAGGCGCTGCTCGGGGGCGACGTGAAGGCGGCGCTGGTTAGCGCCCGCGCCTTCTCATCTGCACCGGACCGGGCTGCCATCCATGGCGGCGGCACGCGTTTGAGCAGCGAGGCCCTTTTGCGGATCGATCCGGGGACCTGGCCCTACCTGACCGGGCAGGCAGCGCTGCTGATGGGCGATCTGCCGGGGGCCGTTTCGGCCCTGCGTCAGGCGGTGCAGATGCAGCCCAACCGGCCGTTGTGGCGGGTGCGGCTGGCGGCGGCCCTGGTGGCTGGCGGGCAGGCCGGCGCGGCGCGGTCGGAGCTGTCCGCCGCCCTGCGGGAGAGCCCGGAGCACCTGGGCGCGCAGATCGCCCAGCGGTCCCTCGACGGACAGGCCGCGGCCACCCCGGCCGAGCGGGAGCGGGCCATCGCGGCCCTGCTGCCGTGGGTCGAACGAGATGGCGAACGCTGGCGAGGCATGGCCAGCAAAGGCGAGCTTTCTCGCGCCTGCCTGGCCATCGCCGAACTGACCCTGCTGTCGGTGCCCCCCCAGGTGGACCGCGCCCGCGAGTGTCTGCAAAGCGCGCGGCGGCTGCGCGACCCCGACGACGTGCTGCTCTCGGAGTCCCTGGCCGGGCTGCTCCTGCGCGTGCAGAAGGACCCCGCCGCCGAGGAAGAGGCCCGTTCGGTGCTGACCCGCGCGCCCTACCGCGCGGCCGCGCGCCTGTACCTGGCCACCGCGCTTTTGCGGCGCCACGAAGCGCAGGAGGCGCTGGCGGTGCTGAACGATCCCGCGGCCCCGGCGAGCTGGAGGTCGGCCCTGGCGGGGGCGGCGCCGCTTGGGGTGGCCCTGCTGCGGGCGCGGGCGCTCTTGTCGCTGGACCAGCCCCTGCAAGCGCAGGAGGTCATCAAGCAGGTCCTGGCCTTGGCCGGCGCGGCTTCCGGGGACGAGGCGCGCGCCGCGGCGGTGGACGCGGCCCTGCTTCTCTCGCGCTCGTACCTCCAGCAGGAGGAGCGCCTTCTGGCCGAGGGCATTCTTGGCGCCCTGCTGACCGGCAAGCCGGTCCCCGGGGGCGGGCCGGCCCTGCACCCCGACCCGGGGCAGACCCTCGAGGCCGAGGTGCTGCGCGCCGAGGCGCTGCTTTCGGTCCACCCGCCACAGCGGGAAGACGCCCGCGCCCTGCTGGAATCGGTGGTGGTGCGAGCGCCGGAGATGGGCGAGGCCCGCCTGGTGCTGGGGCGGCTGCTCCACCGCCTGGGGCGGCTGCCCGAGGCCATGGTGCAGCTCAAGGCGGCGCTTGCGGTATCGGAGCTGCCCGAGACCCGGCGCGAGCTGATGCAGGTGGCGCTGGCACAGGGGGACCTGCCAGTGGCCCGGGCGCAGGTGGACGCCCTCATCGGCAAGGAGGCCGACGCCGAGTTCCTGCTGCTGGCGGCGCGGACCTACCGGCTGGATGGCGACCTTACCGGGGCGCTGCGCCTGTGCGGCCAAGTGCGCCGCAGCCGCGGGGAGATCCCCGAAGGTCCCGACGAGGAACTGCTGGTGGAGCGGGCGCGGGCCCTTTTGGCCCTGTCGCGGCCCGACGAGGTGGTGGCCCTCCTGCGCGGGCCGGCGGAACACGCCAGACGGGCGGCGTTGCCGGCGCTGCTGATGCGGGCCTATTTATCTACGGGATCGGCCCTTGGATCGGCTGGTGCTTCGGCGGTGGCAGCGGATCCTGGTTCGGCAGCGACCA
>JBBRLA010000075.1:0-19703 GCA_038231615.1 Polyangia bacterium
CGAGCAAGAGCCAGCGGAACATCCCTTCATCTTACGCCAATTGTCCCGCCCTTGCTTCGGGGAATGATGTGATCGATATGAAACATCGCGCCGTGGCCGAACTGGGCCAGGTACCAGCCTACCAGGTCAAGCGCATCGTGAAGGAGGGCCCCGATGGCTGGCGCACTTTGATCGCGGCCAGGCCCGCTGGATCATGCCGCCGGCCCACTCGTGAGGCTACTTTGCCATGACCAGGCCGGCTGCCGATCAAACTTCCCGCTAAGCAGCGCGAATCTTGCATTCCAGGCGGCTGGCGGCTTCTGCCTCGGTGGCCAGGATGGCCTCTTCCAGCCACATCGAGAGCACCTCGGGATCCTCCTGGGCCTGCTTCTGGATGAGTTGCCGGGCCTGGGGATTCACCCTGTCCGCGGAAGAGACGGTGCCGACGCCGGTGCCGCTCTTCGCCACCAGGACCGCGTCAGGCACCACGTTGGCGGCGCTCATCTGCACGCTGATGAGATCTCCCAGCTCGCCCGGTGAGGGCACGGTGCAAGTCAGGTCGGCACACAACGCCTGATGGGTGATGGGGTCGTACTGCCCGGTGAAGTGGTACAACTCGATGCGCCGCACTACCGCGCGGGTGGTGGGGGCGATGTTGCCCTGGTTGCGCTTGCGGGAGCGCTTGCCGGTGCCACCAGCGGGCGGCTCGGTCTGGAGGATGGCGTAGTCGGACTCCAGCTGCGCCGGGTCGCCTGGCACCACCGCGGGGTTGTCGGCCAGAAGCTCGTCCAGGTTCACCGCGCGGGGCAGGTCCTGCTTGAAGACGCGGATCCACTGGGCGGCACCGAACTGACCCACCACCTCGGGCGGCTGGGGAGCGGGGACCTCGACGACCAGCACGGGGGGGTTGTTGACCACCACCGGCGGCTGGATGAAGTACACCGGCGCGGCGACGGCGCTCGGCGGGTTCACGGCGACCAGGGCGCCGGGGTTGGCCACATCCTCGCAGAGCCAGCGCATGGCGACGGGGCCGGTGTTCGCGAACGTGCGCACGCCGTAGTGCTCGCAGCCGCCGTTCTCGTAGGTGCCGGTGACCCACTGATAGCACTGGCCCTGGAACCAGGGCACGCTGTGCGGCAGCGTGCGCGTCGCCCAGGTACCACTGGCGACGTCGTAGGGGGCATCCCAGCGGACGCTGACGCCGGTGGCGGTGGGCGTGGTGGTGGGCATGCCGTAGCGGTTGACGGTGAAGTAGCTGATGGAGGGGATGTCGGCGGCGGTCAGGCCGTCGATGTCGATCTGGAAGCCGTGGCAGGTCTGGCCGGTCTCGTTGAGGATGTCGAAGTTGCCCAGCGAGCCGTACATGATCGCCGACTGGGCGTGCGCGGCGGACGAGCCGACCAGCACGCCGACGGCGACTGCGGCGGCGGCAAAGAGGGATTTTAGGGACCTGGATTCGAGGACGCTGCGGGTCATTGCGGGTGCTCCTTGTAGGCGGCCCGTTGGACGGCCGGTGCAACAAAGGCATTGCAACCCACGAGCCAACGCTAAGCCCGCGAAACCTGGTTGGTGTGCAACGCATTTTGGTGTACGTATCCTGCGCAGTGCGCAAGCTTGGTACTGGCGTACTTTGGTACGGGGCGCGTCGCCCGCCATCGCGCAACGTGGGAACTTTCTGCGGACGCCGGCAAGGACCGATCTTTGGGGTACAAGGATTGCCTGGAGCGAGCCTCCAACTTCCCTTTCATCCAGGACTGGATCAAGCAGGAGAAGCAGATCTTGCAATCTTGCAAGTGCAGACACTGCCTGCACTTCCTCCTTATAGTAGACATGGGTGTAGACATTCTTGTAGACTTAGAGGTCTACCATGAAGAATACCACTGTACGCATCAGCATCGAGGCGCAACGCCTGCTTCGGGAGATGGCTGAGCAGGACAAACAGCCCATGCAGGCCATCATCGAGAAGGCGCTGCAGGCGTATCGCAGCAAGCGGTTCCTGGAGCAGGTCAACGACGCCTATGCGGCAGAGCGGGCCGTTCCCTATGGACAGCCCGCACTCGCCGATGAACTCGCCAGCCTGGATGGCACGCTGGCCGACGGCCTCGACCCGGCGGACTCGTGGACCGAGGAGAGCCTGGCGGGCAGCAAGGGCAAGAAAGGGCACAAGAAGTGACGGCCCCTTTGCGAGGGGAGATCTGGCTGGCCGACCTCAACCCAATCCGCGGCCACGAACAGGCAGGGCGCCGGCCCGTGCTTATCCTGTCAGAGGATTTGTTCAACAAGGGCCCGGCAGGGCTGGTCATCGTGCTTCCCCTCACCTCCACGATCCGGCCGATCCCTACTCATGTCCGCATCCTTGCGCCCGAGGGGGGCCTCAAGAATGACAGCGCCATCCTGTGCGAGGCGATCCGCTCGATCTCGACAGAGCGGCTGGTGGCGCGATGGGGGGCGGTGGCGCCATCCACTATGCTCAAGGTCGAAGAGCGGCTTCGGATCTTGATGAGGCTGTGACGGAGATCTGGCCCCGGATAAACCGGCGCGGTATTCTTGAAATCATGAGTTTGACACCATGGCCCAAACAGCAAACATCGAAGTTGAGTTGCCATCCGATCTCGCCCGCCTGAACCTACCCGAGGGCGTTGATCGGCGCTTGCATTTCCTGCTCGACAAGCAGGATCGAGGCGAGGTGCTGAATGACGACGAGCGGGCAGAGGCCGAGGGGCTCGTCGATCTCGCAGATCTACTATCTCTGTTGAAACACCGCGCCCAATAAGCCGCGCGCGGAAACCGCACTACGCCACTCCACCTCCCACCTCCTCAGCGATGGATAGGGCGCCGTGCGTGGTGGTAGAGACGGACCACCTGAAAGAGTTCGGCATTCCGACGATAGAAGATACGATATGGATGAATCACCCAGGTGCGGACCACTCGGCCATCGCGCAGGTGAACCTCTCGGCCTTCGATGGCGCCTGATGCAAGCATGCCCACCAGTTCCGTGATCCGGGCGAGTAGACGATCGGCTGCGGGTTTGCTTTCCTGCGCCAGATAATCGTAAGCCTCAGTCAGGTCTTCGTGGGCTTCCGGGGAAAAGACGATGGTCATGATCGTCGGGATGGATTCTTGATCTCGCGAATCACGTCTGCCAAGGAAAGACCACGCCCAGCATCGAGCTGGTCGAGGGCGGACATCAACCCGGTCTCCTCCTCGACGCTGAGCATCGGCTCGATGACGTAACGACCAGGCGACAACCGCTTCAACTCCTCGGGAAGCTTTTCTCCGTCCCAATCAATGATCGTTGATTCCATGTAACAAGTATGCCTTGCCTGTTGCCATGTGACAAACAACCTTCCACCAGCCCAATTGCCCCGTCGATGTGGGGAAATGTCGCCAGCGACTCATATTGCGTCAACTGGTAATCTGGGTGGCCCGGCGAGCGCGTTCGCCAAAAGATGCTTTGCCCGCCCAATACTCGCCAGAATCCGTTTCAGTTGAAGGGCGTGCAGAGTTCAACATTTATCACAGCGAACTCGGCCGGCATCTTGCGCTGTGTGAACTCGCCCGTGACCAGTACTTGCTGGTCATGGGCATCGACCTCGCAACAGTCCTGCGACTCATCCCCGCCACATTTGATTGGCCCGTTGGTGGTCTCAATCGCTATCGATAGCCCACCGGCCTCCAGCATGACCCGGCCCGAGCAACTGTTGCAGCAGTCAATGCACCACATTGCCGTACAAAAGACCTCCCTGCGCACGGCGCCGCGGACCGTGACCTTCGTCCCCCCGGCCTGCCGACAGTGCGAGGGTGATCGCGAGGTGATTGTTGTGCGACACCTGATTGCCCGACTCAAATGAAGCAATCAGCGTGCGCGAGACGTGCGCCGCCATCGCCAGAGTTTCCTGTGTTGGCGAGGGCCAAAAAACACGGGATTCCGGTGACGAGCGCGCAGACCGCTGCCCTCCGAACTGATCTAATAGTCAGTTCAACACAGCGAAAGCGGCGTGGGACGCAGAGTCAGCCCTGAGCTGACACGCGACGCGCTACTGCAAGGGGGTGCAGGAGGTGAAGCTGAGTACCCATCTGGACATGGCGGCGTGTCCGGTGCCGGGCAGCTACGCGGCCAACGTGCGGGCCACGGTGCGCCTGGTCAGCGGGGAGGAGCGGGTGTTTTCGCTGATCTACCTGAAGCGATATGACGTGATGAAGCGGGTCGATTGCATGCGGCAGGAAGGCTGGGCGCCGGTGGACGGGTGGAAGTTCGCGGAGGAAGTGCCGCTGCCTGGCATCGGGCGATGGGGTTTATGGGTTGGACAAAGTTTCCCCGGGACTTTCTTCGTGCTCCTGCTATCTTCCGCGGCATGGCAGATTCCTCTTCGGGCGTGACCCGCCGGGATTTCCTTGTGGCCACCAGCGTCACCTCGACCGCCGTGCTGATTGCCGGCCCGGCTCAGGCCGCTCCTGCCGCCGCCGATGGGGCCAAGGCGCCGGGCAAGGCGGTGACGCTGGGACCGGGCGACATCCCGGTCTCGGTTCTAGTGAATGGCAGCGAGCAGAAGGTGCGCGTGCGCCCCGGCACCACCCTGGTCGAGGTGCTGCGCGACCAGCTTTTGCTGACGGGCACCAAGATCGGCTGCGACCGCGGGGCGTGTGGGGCCTGCACCGTGTGGATCGACGGCCAGGCGTCTCTCTCGTGCATGACCCTGGCGCTGGATGTCGCGGGCCTTTCGGGTCCTGCGTCGATCGCCCCCCGGGCCATCACCACGATCGAGGGGCTGGCCAGGGGGGAGGCGCTGCACCCGGTACAGGCGGCCTTCGTCGAGCAGGACGCCCTTCAGTGCGGCTTCTGCACCCCGGGCATGGTGATGAGCTGCGCCGCGCTGGTCGAACATCGCTGGAAGGACGGTAAGCCCCTTGACGAGGCCGGCGTCCGCGAGGCGGTGTCGGGCAACCTCTGCCGCTGCGGCACCTACCCCAACGTGATCGCTGCGACCCTTCTGGCCCACAAGCGCCCGTCCAGCCCCATTGGCCCATCACGATAGACAAGCGAGACCGCGATGAGCGAGACCCCCAAATCCGATCCATCCGACCTCAACAAGAAGCATAAACCCGGCGCCACCCAGATTGTCGTCGGCGTTGTCGGCGCCGATCTGCGCAAGGAGGACCGCGACATCCCGTCGGGGGCCCCGCCGCAGTGGGGGGACAACGCGGGCCTGTCCCAGGTCGGCCGGCGCACCCCGCGCCTGGACGGCGTCGACAAGGTCACCGGCAGGGCGCGCTACGCCTTCGACGTGCAGCGCAAGGGCATGCTCCACGGCAGGGTGCTGCGTTCGCCGCACCCGAGCGCGCGCATCCGCTCCATCGACACCTCGGCCGCCGAGGCGATGGAAGGGGTGAAGGCAGTGCACATCCTGGCCCACCTGCTCAGTTCGGCCGACGAGGTCGATGAGGTCGCGGAGCCGGGGCCCAAGAAAAAAGCGCGCACCTACCCTCGGGTGCGCTATGCCGGGCAGCCCATCGCCGCGGTGGCCGCCACCAGCGCGGCGCGAGCGACCGAGGCTTTGGGGAAGATCCGCGTGGACTATGAGGTGCTGCCCTTCGTGGTAGACCCGGACGATGCATTGAAGCCCGAGGCCCCCCTGGTCTTCGGCAAGCCGGTGCGCATGGCCGGGTCGGCGGGGGGCGGCGGGGTCGGCGCGGTCTTGCCCCAGAACGGCAATGTGCGCGGGCCGAAGAAGGGCAGCGCGCCTGCCCAGGACCCGGCCAAGGCCCGGGACGCCGTCGAGGCCGCACTCAAGTCGGCGAAGGCGACGGCGGCAGTGGTGGTGCAGCAGACCTACCGCACCCAGGTGCAGACCCATTCGGCCCTGGAGACCCACGGGCTGGTCGCCGAGTGGGGGCCGGGAAACGACGAGCTGACCGTGTGGGCTTCGACGCAGGGGCTCTACTCGGTACGCGACGAGCTGGCCGAGGTGCTGGAGATCCCCCAAAGCAAGATCCGCGTGATCATGGACTTCTGCGGGGGCGGTTTCGGGGCGAAGTTCGGCGCGGGGAACTACGGCGTGCTGGCGGCGCACCTGGCCCGGAAGGCCAAGGCGCCGGTGCGCATCTTCCTCGATCGTCACGAGGAACACCTGGGGGTGGGCAACCGCCCGGGGTCGGAGCAGACGGTGACGGTGGCGGCAGGGAAAGACGGGAAGCTCCTGGCGCTGCGGGTCACCGGCTGGGGATCCGGCGGGGCGGGGGCCGGTGCGGGCTTCGCCGGGCCGGTGCAGAACCTGTATGCCTGCCCTGCGGTGTACACTGAGGAGAGCGACGTCTTCACCCACACCGGTCCGCTGGCCGCGTTCCGCGCCCCGGGGCATCCGCAAGGGGCCTTCGCCTTGGAGCAGGCAATAGACGAGCTGGCCGAGCGGCTGGGCATGGACCCTCTCATTGTGCGCGAGCGCAACGATCCGCACCCGACGCGCAAGGTCGAGCGGCAGCGGGGGGCGCAGATGATCGCCTGGGCGAAGCGCCATCCGGCGGGGAAGGGCCCCAGGGAGGGCACAGATGGGGCAATCCGCCGGGGCGTGGGGATGGCGCAAGGGGTGTGGTATCATCTGATCAGCCTGAACTCCCACGCGGAGGTGCGCATCCACAAGGACGGTGCGGTGGAGCTTCTGGTCGGGGTGCAGGACATCGGCGGCGGCATCCGCACGCCGATGGCGCAGGTGGTGGCCGAGGAACTGGGCCTTTCGACTGCGGCCATCCAGGTGACGCTGGGGGACACCCGGCTGCCGCCAGGGCCGGCTTCCGGCGGCAGCGTCACCACCGCGTCGATCACCCCGGCGGTGCGGGATGCGGCGTACGCGGCGCGGCAGGCACTGTGCCGGGAACTGGCGGCGGTGCTCTCGGTGGACGCGGCGGCGGTGGGGCTGACAGGCGGCAAGGTGTCGGTCGTCGGCACGGGGGGCAAGAGCGAGCTGTCATGGAAGCAGGCCGCGGGAAAGATGCGCAAGGACTCGGTCTCGGGCACCGGGGAGCGGAGGCTGGACTACGGCGGCTTTCTGCGCGGGCCCCTGGGTAAGCCGCCGGACCAGCGCGGGGTCGGCTACGGGCAGCTTGGCGGGGTGCAGTTCGCCGAGGTCACGGTGGATACGATCACGGGCGTGGTGCGGGTCGAGCGGGTGGTGGCGGCGCAGGACTGCGGCAGGCCGATGAATCCGATGCTGACCGAGAGCCAGATCAAGGGCGGGGTGATTCAGGGGGTGTCCTACGCTCTGTTCGAGGAGCGGCGCTTCGACCGGCGCACGGGGCTGCTTTTGAACGGGAACCTGGAGCAGTACAAGATCGCCGGGTCGAAGGACACGCCGCGGATCGACGTGGTGCTTTTGGAAGAGCTGCGCGGCAGGTCTTCCACGGATGCCGCGGGGATTGGCGAACCGGCGACGGTGCCGACGGCGGCGGCGGTGGCAAACGCGGTGTACAACGCCATCGGGGTACGGGTGCGGGAACTCCCGATCACCCCGGCGCGGGTGCTGGCCGCGCTGGCCGCGGGCAAGGCTTCTGCCAATGGAGGTACGCGATGATCGCGCAGACCGGATCGCTGATGTGGATCGAGGCGCGCACCCCGGAGCAGGCGGTGGCCGAACTTTCGCAGGGGTCGCCTTCCGGCGGCCCGTCGGTGTTGAAGGCGGGGGGGATGGACCTTTTGGATCGGATGAAGGAGGGGATTGACAACCCCGGTCGCCTGGTGAACCTGCGCCGGGCCAAGGGGCGGGGCATCGACGAGATCCGCGAAGTGCCTGCCGACGGGAAGCTGCCGGCGGCGCTGCACATCGGGGCCCTTTGCACCCTTTCCCGGTTGGCCGAGGACCCGCTGGTGCGGCGCTATTTCCCGGCGCTGGCCCAGGCGGTGGGCGGGGCGGCGACGCCGCAGGTACGGCAGGCGGCGACGCTGGGCGGGAACCTGCTCCAGCGCCCGCGCTGCGGGTACCTGCGATCGAAGGACCATTTGTGCAAGAAGAAGGGCGGCACGACCTGCTTCGCCCAGAACGGCGAGAACGATTTTCACGCCATCTTCGACAACGGCGTCTGCGCCATCGTCCATCCCTCGGCGGCGGCCACGCCCCTGTGGGCACTCGGGGCGCGGGTGCGGGTGCTGGGGCCAAAGGGCGAGCGTGAGCTGACCTTGCCAGAACTTTTCGTATCGCCCGGCGAGCCTGGGGCGAACCTGCTCCGCGAGCACCACCTGGACCCGGCGGAGGTGCTGACCCAGGTGGTGGTGCCGCTGCCGCAGGAGGGTGAGCGCAGCGTGTATTTGAAGGTAAAACAGAAGCAGAGCTTCGATTGGCCCCTGGGGGAGGTGGCGGTGGTGCTGCGGCCGGGCAAAAAGGGCGGGCAGAAGGTGGCGTCGGCGCGGATCGTGCTGGGGGCCGCTGCGGCGATCCCCTGGCGGGTGGAGGCGGCGGAGGCGGAGCTTTTGGGGCTGACCCGGATCGACGAGGCCGGGCTGCGTCGGGTCGGCCACGCCGCGGTGGCGGGGGCGCTGCCGCTGCAGAAGAATGGCTACAAGGTGCCGCTCCTTTCGGGGCTGGTGCAGCGGGCGGTGGCCCTGGCGTTGTCGCCGTCGGCGCCGATCTTCGGAGACGAGGTGAAGCGATGAGTCAGCTGGTGGGACCGGGGCGCCCGGGGGCGCGGGAGCCGGACCTTGGCCAGGGCCCCAGGCTTGGCGAGGAGCCGGAGGTGTGCCGCAAGCTGCGTACCAAGCTGGCCTTCTCCGCCATGGTGACCCCGGATGGCGATCCGGTGCACTGGCAGCGGGGCGAGGGCAGCACCGCGACCTACTGGTGCCTGGCGACGATGGAGTGCGCCGGCCCAGACGACGGCCTGGTCCATGCACAGGAGTGCCGGCAGGGCCGGGCCTGCTACCGGGAGTAGCCCCGAAGGAGGATAGGAACGGGTCGGACCGACCCAGATACGGCAGATACAGCGAGACTGGGAAAGAACTTGTGCTAGGTTTGGATTGAAGATGGACGTCGGTGAACTCACTGCGCTGATGAATGACCTGGGGAAGGAGCAATTCGTCGAGCGGTTTCCCCATCTGTTTCTGCTCTTTCATGAAGAAAAGGACGGCATTTCACCGGCACAGTTCTCCACTCAGGTGGTGTCGCGCAAGGAGGCGCTTCGGCGGCCGGCGGGGGTGCTGCGAGTGTTGCCGGTGGTGAAGGCGCCGACCAACCCGTATTCGGACCGCATCTCGGTGGGGCGGGCGCGCAACTGCGACGTGGTGCTGCGCAATCCCTCCGTGTCGAAGCTGCACGCCCATGTGCGCCGCGAGCCGAACGGGATGTGGGTCATCATCGACCTGGACTCCCACAACGGCACCGCGGTGTCGAATGTGCCGATCCTGCCGTCGCGCCCCGAGGCGCTGCGCTCGGGCGATCTGATCACCTTCGGCGGCGTCACCGTGCGCGTGGTGGACAGCACGGAACTGCATGCCGTCCTGAGCAGCCGCTAGCAGCCCTTATCAGGGGGGTCATTCAGCAAGAAGCACATGGCCGGAGCAGATTTGGGCGCACGCCCGGAGCGACCGAGGGAGCGTACTACTGTACGTGACCGAAGGGAGTGAGGACGTACGCCCAAAGCTGCCCGGCCAGGTGCTTCTGTTAGGGTAACTGCTCGGCGGGGGGTTCCTGGGAAAGGGGCAGGGTGACCACCGCCTCGGCGCCTTTTCCGCCCTCCACGTTGCGGATGTCCACGTGCCCGCCGTGCTCCTCGATAATGCGGTGCACGGTCGCCAGCCCCAGGCCGGTGCCGGTCTCCTTGGTGGTGAAAAAAGGTTCGAAGAGGTGCAACCGCGCCTCCTCCGCAATCCCTGGGCCGTGGTCGCGCAGGACCAGCAGCGCCTGCCGCTTCTCCCGGTTCGCCACCACCCGGGCCTCGATTGTCCCGCCGGGGTTCGCTTCCGCCGCGTTGCGCAGGAGGTTCCACATCACCTGCCGCAGGCGGTAGATGTCGACCTCCACGTAGACCGTCCCATCGACCTGCACCTGCACCTGCCCGCTTACCACCCGGCGATCGTTCTCGAAGACCTGCACCATCTCGACCAGCTCCTGCGACAGGTCGATGCAAGTCCGCTCCAGCGGGCGCGGGGTCGCGTACGACAGAAGCTCGGTGATAAGCTCGTCCAGGCGCTTGCCCTCCCGAACCACGATCTGCATGAGATCCTGCGATTCGACCGTGGTCCCCGCCGGCAGCATCTGCGCCAGCAGTTCGATCGAGCCGCAGATGGCCGCCAGCGGGTTTCTGATCTCGTGGGCCACCGTGGCCGCCATCCTGCCGATGACCGCCAGGCGGTCCGCCTGCTTGGCCGACTCCTCCGCCCGGCGCAGGTCGGTGAGGTCCTGGAAGTTGATGAGCCGCCCCACCAGCACCCCGGTGTGGTTGACCAGTCGCGAGACGGTGATGCCAAGGATGCGGTCGCCCCGATCGGGACCCGCGGCCTGGCCGGTCATCGTCGTCCCCGGGTCCTGTCCCGCGCGGATGCACAATTCCATCCGCGGCGGGATGGAGCCCAGGTCGGCCAAGATCAGGTGCTTGTCGATCCCGGGGAGCAGCTCGCCCACCGGCTTGCCGATGGCCTGCTCCGACAGGATGCCGAGGATCTCCCCGGCGGCGGTGTTGACGGTCGCGATCAGCCCCTGCAGGTCCACCGAGATCAGCCCCGACCGGAGGGACTGGATGACCTCGCGGTACAGGGTGGCCAGGTCACACAGGCTGGTGCGCTGGGAGTCGATGCGCTCCGCGGCGCGTTTCAGCTCGATCGCCAGCCGGGTGGCCAGCGCGGCGGTGGCCAGCATCGCCACGCCATTCAGCGCCAGGGGCCGCAGGAAGTGCTGAAGCGGCATGCGCATCGACGGCGCCAGGGCATCATCCAGGATGAGGAAGCCAGAAAAGCCCAGCAGCGACACTCCCAGATAGAGCAGCACCGCCCCGGCGGTGGCGATGACGAAGCCGCGCAGGGAAAGGACGGTGCTGGCGCCGACGATGACCAGCAGGTAGGTGAAGCCGAAGGTGCTGTCGGGGGCGCCGGTGTAAAGCACCAGGACCGAGACCCCGCACAGATCGATGGCGATCTGCACCGTGGCGAAAAGGTCCACGCGCTCGATGCGGCGGAAGAGCAGGGCGTAGACCAGCGTCAGCCCGTAGGCGCTGATGACGGTGACGAAGAGGGCGCGCTGCGCCGGCCCGGTGTTCATGCTGGTGCTGCCCGGTAGCACCAGCTCGGTGACAAAGAGGGCGCCGAGCATGAGGGTGACCAGCCCGACGCGGAAGAGCATCAGATACACCAGCCGGGCGGCCTGTGGGCCGGCGGTCAGGCCACCTTGTTGGGCCCGGCTTTCCGCGCCTTCTGGGGAAAGGAGCATCATGATCGCTCGGGCCTCCCGGGCCAAAAGGCCGAGGAGCGACCGCAAGGGCCGAGGTGGCAAGGCAGAAGGCACGGCAATGAGGGGTGGGGGATCAACCGCCCTTGACGTTGCCGGCCATCTCGAAGATGGGCAGATACATCGCGATGAGCATACCGCCGCAGACCCCGCCGAGGAAGACCATCATGATGGGTTCCATGAGGCCCGTCAGGGCCTTGACCGCCTCGTCGACTTCGTCGTCGTAGAAGTCGGCGATCTTGCCCAGCATGACGTCCAGGGCGCCGGCGGTCTCGCCGACGCCGATCATCTGCACGACCATGGAAGGGAAGATGCCGGTCTCCATCAGCGGCTCGGCCATGGTCCTGCCCTCGGAGACCTTGGCCCGGGAATACATGATGCCCTCCTCGACGACCATGTTGCCGGCGGTGCGGGCGACGATCTCCATGGCATCGAGAATGGGCACGCCCGAAGCGAGCAGGGTGCCCAGGGTGCGGGTGAAGCGGGCCACCGCGGTCTTGCGCAGCACCGCCCCGATGATCGGCGATTTGAGCAAGATCTTGTGGAAGATGTACTTGCCCCGCGGCCTGGAGGTCACCACGCGGAACAGGATGACCAGGGAGAAGAGAGTCGCGCAGATGTGCGGGAAGTACTTGGAAAAGGTGTGCGAGAGGTCGATGACGAACTGGGTCGGCGCCGGCATGGTGCCGCCGAAGTCCTTGAACATCTTCTCGAACACCGGGATGACCTTGTACAAGAGCACGGCCACCACGATCATGGCGACGATGAGCACCCCGATGGGGTAGCTCATGGCGCTCTTGACCTGGCCTTTGAGCTTGTTGGCCTTCTCGATGTAGGCCGCCAGGCGGTTCAGGATGGAGTCGAGGATGCCGCCGGCCTCACCGGCCTCGACGAGGTTGCAGTACAGGTCGTCGAAGACCTCGGGGTACTTGCGCATGCCGTCGCACAGCTGCGAGCCGCTTTCCACCGACGTCTTGACGTCGATGATCATCTTCTTGAATTCTTTGTTGTCCAGCTGGTTCCCCAGGATGTCCAGGCACTGCACCAGGGGCAGGCCGGCGTCGATCATGGTGGCGAACTGCCGGGTGAAGATGACCAGGTCCTTCTGCTTGACGGAACTGCCGCCGACAAACGGGATCATGGCCAGGTAGCGCTTGTAGTCGACCTTCCCCTTCTCGCCGACCCGCCCGATGGTGAGGCCCTGGCCGCGGAGGCGGGTCATGACCTCCGCCGCGTTGGTCCCCTCCATCTCCCCCTTTTTGGGCTGGCCGTCCCGGCTCTTGGCTTCGTAAACATAAATTGGCATTACATGTCCCTCACAAAGGTCGAAGCGGCGCGGGAAAATGACCCGTCCGGCGCGCTTGCCTGGAAGCTAGTTACGGCCTTGCACCGGCCCTTGGCCGGGGCCGCGAAAATCAATCGCCCACCGACACGCGCATGATCTCTTCGGGCGTGGTGATGCCTTCGGCGAGTTTCTTCAATCCGCTCATGCGCAATGTTTGCAGCCCGCAGCGAATGGCCTCCGCCTTGATCTCGGCGGCGCTGCCACCCTGGAGTACGATCTCCTTCAATCCTTCGTAAAACGGCATGACCTCATAGAGCGCGATTCGTCCCTTGTATCCAGTGCCCGAGCAATTCCGACATCCGGTGCCGCGGAACAGGCTGATCGACTCGGCCAGCTCCTGCTTCATTCCCAGCTTGACCAGCGCCGCCACGTTCTTCTCGACGGGCTGCTTGCACTCTGGGCAGATCTTGCGCGCCAGGCGCTGGGCCAGGATCAGGTTGCACGAGGCGGTCACCAGGAACGGCTCGATGCCCATGTTCAAAAGCCGGCTGACGGTGCCCGGGGCGTCGTTGGTGTGCAGGGTGGAGAGCACGAGGTGGCCGGTAAGGGCCGCCTTGACGGCGATCTCGGCGGTCTCGAAGTCGCGGATCTCGCCGACCATGATGATGTTGGGGTCCTGGCGCAAGAAGCTGCGCAGCGCCGCGGCGAAGTTCAGGCCGACGGCGTCGTTCATCTGCACCTGGTTGATGCCGCCGAGGTTGTATTCGACGGGGTCTTCGGCAGTGCTGATGTTGCGGGTGGTCTTGTTCAGCTCTGAGATGGCGGAATAAAGGGTGGTGGTCTTGCCCGACCCCGTCGGGCCGGTGACCAGCACCATACCGTAGGGCTTGTCGATGGCATCCTTGAAGTCCTTGAGGGGCGCCTCGTCGAAGCCGAGCTTGGTCATGTCAAGCTGGAGGTTGCCCTTGTCAAGCAGCCGCAGGACGATCTTCTCGCCGAAGAGGGTGGGCAGGACGGAGACGCGGAAGTCCATCTCCTTGTCCTTGCCGATCTTCAGCTTGATGCGGCCGTCCTGGGGCAGGCGGCGCTCGGAGATGTCGAGGTTCGACATGATCTTGAAGCGCGAGGTGATGGCCGCCTTGAGGCGCAGGGGCAGGGGGGGCGCCTGCTCGTAGAGCATGCCGTCGATGCGGTAGCGGACCCGGTAGCTCTTCTCATAAGGCTCGATGTGGATGTCGCTGGCGTGCTGCTTGATGGCATTCAAGAGGATGGCGTTGCACAGCTTGACGACAGGCGCCTCGTTGGCCTGTTTGGTGATGTCGATGCCCTGGCCGGCGTCGTCTCCCTCGCCGGACTCGTAGTCGATGTCGTCGACCAGGCCCTCCAGGGCCGTGTCCATGGCGTTGCTTTTTTCGTAGTAGCGCTGGATGGCCTCGTCGATGGCCTGCTCGGAGGCGACGACGACCTCGATGGACAGCCCGGTCTTGAACTTGAGGTCGTCGATGGCGTAGATGTTCGACGGGTCGGCCATGACCACGATCAGCGTCGTGCCGGTGCGGTTGACCGGGATGAGCTGATGGCGCTTGGCCAGTTCTGGCGGGACCAGCGCGATGACCTCGGGGTCGATCTCGAACTCGGCCAGGTTGATGGACGGGACGCCGTACTGCTTGGCCAGGAAGCCGGTCAGCTCGGTCTCGCTGATGATCCCCAGCTTGGTCAGGCTGAGACCGAGTCGGCCGCCATTCTTCTTCTGGGCCTCCAGCGCCTTTTGAAGCTGCGCGATGGAGATCAGGTTTTCTCGGATCAGTAGCTCGCCAAGTCGGCTCATTCGATTCCTAGTATCTCCCTGCAGGGGGCATAGAGATCATAACGCAACGCATGTTATCAGGTACTGGCGGTGACTTCAAGGCGTGACGGTGCCAAGGCCGTGGACCGCGTGGTTTTTTGGGGATGGTTCTTTGGGGTGTGGTTCGTGCTGACTTTGGTGCTATTTATAGGTCCATGGACGTGTACGGACCCGTGGGACCTTCAGGGGTCCCGTTGCTCTGGCGCTACGGGGTGCACCGGGTGATGGGGGGTTCCGGCGACGTGCAGTCAGCTCGCTACACAACGTTGCCCCAGGCGGCGCTGCGCCTGGACGCGGACCCGGAGTCGGGGGGCGGGCAGGACTACGAGATCCTGCTGGACGTGGAGCGGCTGAACATCGACTCGGCCAGCTTTCGGCAGATGGAGGAAGCGGCGCGGGCCGCCGGCGAGGACCTCGCGGAGGGGGTAGGCCGGCGGGTCGTGCAGACGGTGGGCGAGCGGGGGAAGATGCACAACCCGGTGACCGGATCGGGGGGGATGCTGCTGGGGCGGGTGCGGCGGATCGGGGCCGGGTTGGCTGCCGGCCTGGGCGCCGGTGTTTCCGGCCTGGCGGTGGGCGAGCGGATCGCCACCTTGGTGTCGCTGACACTGACGCCCCTGCGGCTGGATGCGCGTTGCCCGGTGCGCTCGGTGCGCCTGGAGTCGCACCAGCTGGACGTGAACGGCACGGCGGTGCTCTTTGCCTCGGGGGCCTGGTCTCGATTGCCGGAGTTCTTGCCCGAACGGGCGGCGCTTTCGGCGCTGGACGTGGCCGGGGCGGCGCCGCAGGTGGGCCGGCTGGTCGGACAAAAGGGAGGCGGGAAGGTGCTGCTCCTGGGCTGCGGGGGAAAGTCGGGGCTTCTGACGGCGGCGGCGGCGCGGCGGGCGGGGGCTCAGCTGGTGATCGGGGTGGAGGGCCACGAGGGGGCGGCCCGGAGCGCGGAGCGGCTGGGGGCTTGCCACAAGGTGCTGCGGGTCGATGCCACCGACGCGATCCTGCTGGCACAGGAGGCGACGGCTTGCGCGGGGGGGGAGTTTGACCTGGTGGTAAGCTGCGTGAACGTGCCCGGGGCGGAGATGTCGGCCATTCTTTCGGCCCGGGATGGCGGAACGGTTTATTTCTTTTCCATGTCGACCTGCTTCACCGCCGCGGCGCTGGGGGCAGAGGGGGTCAGCAAGGACATCGACATGCTGGTGGGGAACGGGTACTGCAAGGGCCACGCGGAAGCCACCCTGCAACTTTTGCGGGAAGACGATCGCCTGCGAGAGATCTTCGTGGAGCGGTACGGCTAGTTGCGCAGGGGCTTGTTGTTCTGGAGCATATACATCATCCGTTCGCGGGTTTTCTCGTCGCCGCAGAGCTTCAGGAAGGCCTCGCGTTCCAGGTCCAGAAGGTGCTGCTCGGTCAGGCGGGCCGTCGGGGCGGTCTGCCCCCCGGTCAGCACCCGGGCCAGCTCGGTGCCGACGGTCAGGTCGTGGGCGGTGATCTGGTGGGCCTCGTGCATCATCTGCAAGCCTGAGCGCAGCGTCGCGAAGCCGCCGGGACCGGGCAGGCGGACGGTGCGCGGTGCCGGCGCGCGGTAGCCGGCGCGGTACAGACCCAGCGCCGTCTGCTTGGCGTCGTAGAGCAGGTGGTCCCGGTTGAAGGTCACCCCGTCGCGCTGATCCAGGAACGAGAGGGCCCGGGCTTCCTCCGCGGAGGTCGCCACCTTGGCGAAGCCGATGGTCTCGAAGGCCTTGCGCACGAAGGGGAAAGGGTCGACCTCGTCGGGCAGGTGGCCGAGCAGCCGCACCAGCAGCTCTTTGCAGCCGCCGCCGCCGGGGATCAGGCCCACGCCCACCTCCACCAGACCCATGTACAGCTCGGCGTGGGCGCGAATGGCATCGGCGTGCATCGACACCTCGGCCCCGCCGCCCAGGGTCAGGCCGAAGGGCGCCGCCACCACTGGCACCGGGCTCCGGCGCAGGCGCAGATTGGCCTGCTGGAAGTCGTTCACCACCTTCTCAAGTTGGGTCCAGTTCCCCTGGGACGCTGTCATGACGATCAACATCAGGTTGGCGCCGACGGAGAAGGCCTCGACTGCCTCGTTGCCGATGACCAGGGCGTGGAAGTCCTGCTCGCAGCGGGACAGCGCCTGGTTCATCATGTCGATGACATCGCTGTCGATGGCGTTCATCTTGGTGTGGAATTCCAGGCACGCGACCCCGTCGCCCAGGTCAAGGAGCGAGGCGCCGTCGTTCTTCAGTACGACCCCTTGGCCTCGGGACCGCGTTGCCCCCAGGGAGAGGGCGTGCTCGGAGACCCTCACCTTGTGCTCGGTCTTGGTGCCGGGATCGAAGTACACCCGTTGTCCCGGGTCGCCCCCGTAGAAGCTCCCCCGGCCCGAGGCGAGCATGTCCTTGACCCACTGTGCCGGGGTGATGCCCGCCGTCGCCATCCGCTGGACGGTCTTCTCGACGCCCAGGGCGTCCCACGCTTCAAAGGGGCCCATCTCCCACCCGTAGCCCCAGCGCATGCCGCGGTCCACGTTGACCAGGTCGTCGCAGATCGCCGGGTCCTGGGCGTTGCCGTCAGTCGGGCTGCGGGGCCCGATGCGCCGGGACGAGTAGGCCAGGCTCTCGGCGGTGGCCCGCCAGGCGATCTGGCTGGCCCGGTCGTTGCCCGAAAGGACCGCCATCAGACGCTCGGCGGCGCCCTCGAGGTTTTTGGCCGCGCCCAGGGAGGCGAAGCGGGCCTTCTGCTGGGGTCGATACTCCAGGGTCTTCAAGTCCAGGACCATGAGGCCCTCGGGGGTCTTTTTGTAAAAGCCGCCGCCTGACTTTTCGCCCCGCAGGCCCCGCTTGACCATATCGTTCAGTAGCTCCGGCACCTGGAAGGCGGCGCGGGCCTCGTCGTGGGGCAGGTTCTCGAAGCAGTTTTTGGCCACGTCGATCACCGTGTCCAGCCCGACGATGTCGGCGGTGCGGAACACGGCGCTTTTGGGGCGGCCCAGGGACGGGCCGAAGATGGCGTCGATCTCCTCGACCGTGTAGCCGCCGTCGAGGGCGTGGCGGATGAGGGTCATCATCCCGTGCACGCCGATGCGGTTGGCGACGAAATTGGGGGTGTCATGGCCGAAGACGATGCCCTTGCCCAGTTCGTCGGCGCCGAAGCGGGCGATCGCCGAGACCACTTGGGGATCGGTCTTCGTGCCAGCGACCAGCTCCAGCAGGCGCATGTAGCGCACCGGGTTGAAGAAGTGCATCACCAGGAAGCGCCGAGAAAGGTTGTCGCCGCGGCCCTCCATCAGGCGCTCGATGGGCAGGCCCGAGGTGTTCGAGGCGAGCACGGTGGTGGGCGAGAGCAGGGGCTCCAGCCGGGCGTAAAGCGCCTGCTTGACCGGCAGGTCCTCGCGGACGGCCTCGATGATCAGGTCGCAGCCGCCGGCCTGGGCCAGGTCGTCCTCCAGGTTGCCGATGCGGACGCGCTCGGCGTCGCGGGGGTGGAAGAAGGCCGCGGGGCGGGACTTCTTGAGTTTCTCGATGGCACCCCGGGCCAGCCCGTCACGCTGCTTGCGATCAGTCGGAAGGGAGCCATCGGGCCCCTTGGGGACGATGTCAAGAAGGAGGACATCCAGGCCGGCCCCGGCCAGATGGGCCGAGATCCCACTGCCCATGACACCGGCGCCGAGCACCGCGACGCGACGGAAACGAGGTTCCATGAAAGCTCTCCAATCCCAGGCGAAGTGCAGCAGTCTAGCATGCTCTTTTCCGATGAGAGAGGCAGATGGCGGCAGGGGGGCGGATTCTGGCGATGCGGAGGGACGGCCGGATCAGAACGACAGGCTGAGCAACCAGGAAAAGAGGGCCACGGCGCTCACGATCAGGTCGCTGCGCAAGTCACAGGAAGATGTGGAAGGGAAGGTCAGGAGTTCGCTTAGCATGGGTTCACCTCGCCCCATCCATCGGACAGGTGGACCTTATGCTTTAGGCCGCTGACTCAGGTGCGCCAGGCGGGGGGGCGATCGGTGGGGTACTCCCGGCGGCCCGAGCCGATGTAGATCTGCCGCGGCCGGGCGATCTTCTGCTCCGGGTCGTCGATCATCTCCATCCACTGCGAAAGCCATCCGGCGGTGCGGGGGATGGCGAAGAGCACCGGGAACATGTCCACCGGGAAGCCGATGGCCTGGTAGATCAGCCCCGAGTAGAAGTCCACGTTCGGGTACAGCTTCCGCGACACGAAGTACTCGTCCTGCAGGGCGATGCGCTCCAGCTCCAGCGCAATGTCGAGCAGCGGGCTCTTGCCGGTGATCTCGAAGACCTGATCGGCCAGCGCCTTGATGACCTTGGCCCGGGGATCGTAGCTCTTGTAGACCCGGTGGCCGAAGCCCATCAGCCGCTGTCCGCCCTGTCCCTCCTTGACCTCCTTGATGAAGGACGGGATGTTCCCCACGCTGCCGATCTCGTGCAGCATGCGCAGCACCGCCTCGTTGGCGCCGCCGTGGAGCGGCCCGTATAGCGCCGCCGCCGCCGCCGCCAGCGCCGAGTAGGGATCGACCCGCGAGCTGCCGGCGGAGCGCATCACCGCGGTGGAGCAGTTCTGCTCGTGGTCGGCGTGCAGGATGAAGAGCACGTCTAGCGCCCGCTCCAGCACCGGGTTCGGCGTATAGCGCAGCTCGGCCATCTTCTTCATCATCGACAACAGGTTGCCGGCGAAGGAGAGCGAGTTGTCCGGGTACACGAAGGGGAAGCCCAGGCTGTGCCGGTAGGACCACGCCGCGATCGTCGGCACCTTGGCCAGAAGCCGGATGGTGTTGCGCAGCCGCACCTCCTTGCTCTCGACGTCCTTGGCCTCCGGGTAGAAGGTCGACAGGGCGCCGATGGTTGCGATGAACATCCCCATCGGGTGCGCGTTGTAGCGGAAGCCGTCGATAAACGCCTTCACGTTCTCGTGCAGGAAGGTGTGGACCGTGACCTCGGAGGTAAAGAGCCGCAACTGTTCCTGCGTCGGCAGCTCCCCGTGCAGCAGCAGATACACCACCTCGACGTAGCTGGACTTCTCGGCGAGCTGCTCCACCGGGTAGCCCCGGTATTGGAGGATGCCCTTGTCCCCATCGATGAAGGTGATCGCCGACCGGCAGGACGCGGTGTTCAGGTACGCCGGGTCATAGCCCATCAGTCCAAAGTCGTCC
>JBBRLA010000076.1:0-19690 GCA_038231615.1 Polyangia bacterium
AGGCATTCATCCAATGGTCGCACGATGGCTACCAACTCCAGGCAAGCGATTCAGGAGAGCGCATCCGGATTCAACAAAACAAACCAGCTCCGCTCCCCACCATCGGGGTGGCTGCGTGACCTGGGACGATCTGCACCCAAATCTGCTCCGGCCAGGTGCTTCTTCCCTCACTCGGTCACGACCAGTAGGTCGCTCGCTCGCTCGCTGCGGGATGGGCCCAAATCTGCTCCGGCCAGGTGCTTCTTCCTAAAATGGCCTTACCCGCGGGCGTTTTTCAGGGCGGTCACGATCATCCGGGTCGCCCGGCTGCGGTTCAGCGTGTAGAAATGGATCCCCGGCGCCCCCCGGGACAGGAGTTCCATGCACTGCACCGTCGCATGTGCCACCCCCAGTTGCAGCACGGCGTCGGGGTCGTTCTGGTAGCGTTCAAGCTGCAACCGCAGGCGCATGGGAAGGGTCGCCCCGCACATCCTGGTAAAGCGATCGATCTGCTCGAAGTTGGTGATCGGCATGATCCCCGGCACGATCGGCACCCGGATGCGCGCCGCCTGCGCCCGCTGCACAAAGTCGAAGTAGAAGGCGTTGTCGAAGAAGAGCTGGGTAAGCAAAAACTCTGCCCCGGCGGACACTTTTTCCACTAGGTGGATCAGGTCCTCGTCGCGGGAGGGGCACTCCATGTGCCCCTCGGGGTAGCACGCCCCGCCCAGGCAGAAGGTCCATCGGTTGTCGCGGCGCCCCTCCCGGATGAAGCGCATCAGTTCCCCACTGAAGCGGAAACCCCCGGCCTCCGGCTGGAAAAGGGACGGCAGCGTCGCCCGCTTCCCCCCCGGCGGCACCGGCGGGTCCCCCCGCAGGGCCAGTACGTTCTGGATGCCCTCCCCTTGCAGCCGGTCCAGCACCCCGGACAGCTCGTCCTTGCTGTGCCCGATGCAGGTGAGGTGCGCCATCGCCTCGATGCCCACCTCATGTTTGATGCGCGACACGATCTCTGTGGTGCCGCGCTGTGTCGAGCCTCCGGCGCCGTAGGTCACCGAGACGAAGCCCGGCTCCAGCTCTTTCAGCTCGCGCAGCGTGTCGAAGAGCGCCCCCTGTCCCGCCTCGGTCTTGGGAGGGAAGAACTCAAATGAATAGCACGGAGACGGGAGCAGCAGGCGTTCGGCAATTCTCATGGGTCACTCTCATATCAGATTGATTCATCAAATCGACTGGCGCAGCCAGAGCCGCACGGTCACTCGACGCAGCAGTTCGGCACAGCCATAACCCGCACACACGGAATACGCAAGCACGGCCGAGGCCATGTACACCTGAGTCCGATCGATGGCCAGGACCAGGATCGCCCCGGGTCCCCAGAAGAAAAAAAGCCAGCACAGAAGTTCGCCGATCACCGCCACGTCGGCGCCGATCAGGGCCACCGTCGCCAGGCAGATGAGGGGCAGGGGCAAAAGAAGGTAGGTCCCGATGAAGCGGGCCATGTCGTCGCCGCGATAGGTGACCAGTTCGACCGCCACGCTCAGCGGGCGCACGCCGTCCCGGGGCGCCAGGTACAGCGCCAGGCAGGCGACCACCGCCGCCAGCCCCAGGAGTTGCGGCAGGCGCACGGTGCGCACCTCGGCCCGCACCAGCAGGGCCGCCGGCAGAAGGGCCATCACCAGTACTGAAAGGAGGCCCTGCACCGGACTCAGCATCATTCCCCCCAGGGAGAGCGCGCCCAGGGAGAGCAACGCCCCCAGCGCCGCCCGGAACCCCGCGGGCACCGGCAAGATCGCCATCGAGAAGAGGACCCCCCCGGAGATGAGCAGGAGCAGTTGCCGGACGAAGTCTGCGCCCCGCAGCACCGTCAGAAGCTCCCACGAGTGGGCCCGGTTCCACGGCACGAGGAACATCGTCAGGAGGACCGCCCCGGCGATCGCTTGCAGGAAGCGCAGGCGGAAAACAAAGGGTGCCTCGTCTGCCGGGTCGATTCTCGGGGGGGCGTAGGGCCCGATGGAACGCCCGATCGCCGGGGCGCTGTGGGGCAGCGGGCCGGGGACCTCCTCGTCGGAGCCGGCCGGCTCTGCCAGAAGGTGCGCACCGGCGGCCGCGGCCAGAGGGCCCGCCGGGGGAGGACCTGCGGGCTGCTCCTCGACATCCGGGGAAGCCGGCTGCGCGGGGGCGTCGGGCAGCGAGGGCGTGCCAAAGGGCATACTAGACATCGAGGCCTCTGTCGCCGGGTTCGCTTCGATCGCCTTGGCCCGGGGGCCCGCCCGAGGATGTCTCACGTCGCGCCACTTGTACCACGCAGCCTACTTTACACCATGCATTGAGTGGCGGGCAGGGGGCAGGTTAGCATCGACTCGTGAAGCTCGTCGACCTGAAGACGCAGGCCTTGCGGTACCTGGCGCTGGGAGAATCCGACCAGGCGTTGCTCTGCTATCGCGCCATCCTGCGTCAGATCCCCAGCGATCTCGACGCCAGGATGAAGGTCGCCGATGTGCTGGTCCAGGCCGGGCTGCCCGCCGAAGCGTGCCGGGTCTACGCGGCGGTGGCGTGGTGCGATGTGCAGGCCGGGCGGCCGCTGCACGCCCTGGTGTGCTGCCAGGCGCTGGCCGATCTGGGGCAAAGCGTATCGTCGATCTACGATTCTCTGGCCGCCCTGTACGGGGCCGGATCGCCGCGCCTCTCGCAGTCGCAGCAAGGGGAAACGGCCCGGCTGCGGGCGGCGCCGCCGGACCCCGAGACCGAGATCGTCGAGGTGGACCTGTCGCCGCTGCCCGGCGGGGTCACCACGGAGGTGGCAGCGGAGCTGGCCGCCGACACCGCGACCTTCACCGCCTTCCCCCCGGCCTTTGCGCCGGTGCCGCTGCTTTCGGAACTGCCGCCTTTGACCTTCGCCCGCATCAGCCAGGCGGCCCAGGTGCGACGGCTGGGGCCGCGGACGGCGATCGCCAAGGAGGGGACGGCGGGCTATTCGCTCTTCCTTCTGGCCAGCGGAGGGGTCGAGCTGTGGCAGACACCGCCGGTGGTGGAAGGGATCGGGACCGGGCTGCGCCGGGTGATCTCGCGCCTGTCCGAGGGGGCCCTGGTCGGGGAGATGGCGCTGCTCTCGCCGCGACCGCGGCTGGCCACGGTGGAGACCACCGAGCCCACGGACCTTCTGGAACTGCCGGTGAAGGCGCTGCGCACCGCCGCCGCCGAAGTGCCGAGCGTGGCCGCGGCACTGGATCGCTTCCTTTCGGAACGGCTTTGTCGCGGGGTGATCAGAAGGAGCCCGCTCTTCGCCCCGTTCACCATCGGGCAACGCCTGGAGTTCCTGTCGCGCTTTCAGCGCCGCGACCTGCCCGATGACGGGCTCCTGGTGGCGGCGGGCGAGTTGGGCGGGGGGCTCTTCCTCTTGCTGGGAGGCGAACTCCTGCTGACCCGGGGGGCCGAGCCCTTTGAGACGGTGGAGGCACGGCTTTTTCCGGGGGACTTCTTCGGCGAAAACTTCCTCCTGCGGCCGGGGCCCTCGGGGGTGACGGCGCGGGCGATCGGCGGGGCGCAGGTCCTGGTGCTCCTGCGGGAGGACTTTGACCGGATGAGCAACGAGGTCCCGGCGGTGCGGCGGCACCTGGACGGGCTGCCGCCGGAGGTGATGCGGGAGCTTGCGCGCCTGCCACGAAGCCTTTCGTCGAGCCTCGGAAACCCGACGGCGGGGGCCGGGGCCGGCAGCGAAGAGGACGCGGAGTTCCCCTTCCTGGTCTAATAGTAAGCAGTAGGCAGTAGGCGCACCCCGCGGTTGCGCCCCGCGGTTGCGCCTGACGACAAGCCCGCCTATCCTTGAGAGGTGCCCACGGTTTCGCTCATGACCCGCAAGGGGTGTCACCTGTGCGACGACGCCAAGGCGACGCTGCTGAAGGTGCGGGCCGAATACCCCTTCGAGTTTGTCGAGACCGACGTGGATAAGAGCGAGGAACAGGCCGCTCTGTACGGGCTGGAGGTGCCGGTGGTGCTGGTCGACGGGCACAAGGTGGCCAAGTTCCGCATCGACGAGGCCGCGCTGATCCACAGGCTGCGCTGCGCCACGCGCAAGGAGTGAACCCCTGACATGCCGCTGCACGGCCCTTCTCCCCTCAAGCTCCCCGCCTATGGCTGCGCTCTCGTCGGTGTCCTGATTCTGGTGATCCACTTCGCGGTCAGCCTGCCGGATGCCATCGACAGAGGCCGCGAGGGCGTGCGCCGCACCCGGGAGGCCCCCTGCCAGGTGCTCCAACCCACGCCCAAGAACCCCATGCTGGGCAAGCTGCCGCAGCCGGCGCCGGACTTCTCGCTGCCGAACCACGACGGCAAGTTGGTCTCGCTCTCGTCCCTGCGGGGGCGGGTGGTGCTGGTCAATTTCTGGGCGACCTGGTGCTCTACCTGCGTGGTCGAGATGCCATCGCTTTCGCGCCTGACGGATCAGATGAAGGGGCGCCCCTTCACCACCCTGGCGGTCAGCGTCGACGAGGACTGGGAGGCGGTGCGGAAGTTCTTCCCCCAGGGGACGGGCATGACGGTGCTCCTGGATAAGGCCAAGGACCTGCCGGCCCTCTACGGCACGGAGAAGTTCCCCGAGTCTTTCCTGATCGATGCCGAGGGCAACGTCCGCTACTACGTGGTCAGCGAGCGCCAGAACTGGCACACCGGAGAGGTCCGGGCCTGCATCGAGGCCCTGATGGACTGAACCCGGGCGCGCACTTTACACAGGCTCAAGCCTGGAGCGCACGGGGCAGGACCCCGGCTTCGCTGAGGAGCCGGACGTGCTCGGGGCGGATGTGATCGGCCCGCACCTGTACCCGATCGCCCAGAGATGGCAATCTGGCGCCCAGGACCGCCGCCCCAAAAGACATCAGCCGTTCGACCCCGTCGAGGTCGATGAAGACCAGCCGCCGCACGGACAGGCGGGTACACAGCCGCAAAAGTCGCCAGGCCCCGGAGCCGTCCAGGACGCCCACGACGCGCAGCAGTACGGACTCTCGGGCATGAAGGAATCGAATTTGGATGGTCACAGAGCTTTCATCGGCAATCGTCGGTCGCGACTGTGATAGAAACGTGAGGTTCCGCGATCTGCCTCGCGAAGCCGGCAAAATAAAGCAGAAAGGCCGGCTGACAGCGTGCTATGGCAGCAGTAGACTAGCAGGTGAGACAGAGTGCGCCTTTGTGGCTCGTTTTCGTTGATTTGCAGGTACCCTTCACAAATAGCTGTAGGCAGGAAGCGCCCGCTCCTGCGCACCGGCTGAGAGACCCAGGAGCGAACCTTGGATCAGGTCAAAGTGGGTGGGGAGACCCCCGCGTATTGCACCTCTTGCCGTGATATGCGCCACCATGTCGTGGTGGCGATGGTGGGACCGGACCCAGCGAAGGTGGAGTGCTTGAGCTGCCACAAGCAGCACAACTACAAGGCCGCGCCACCCGGGACCCGGACCGCCAAGAAGAAAGCGGCGGGCGGGACGACCCCGGCCCGGAAGCCACGGGCCAAGGCTGGCGACAAGACACCCGCGGAGCACCCGCTCGACGCCCTTCTGGCGGTGCGCTCGGCGGCCGAGGCGAAGGTGTATACGCCGGCGGATCGCTACATCATCGGCGACTTGCTGAGCCACCCGAGTTTCGGGCTGGGCGCGGTATCGGGACTGCCTGCCCCGGGGAAGATCGAGGTCATCTTCCGGGACTCGTGCAAGCTGCTGATGCACGATCGCCCCCCGGCAGGTGCCTCGTCGCCGCCCAAGCTCCAGCCCCCGCCGCGGCGAGAGGACAGCCCCAGGATGGGCGCCAGCGACGCGCCCCCCAAGCGTTAGGTCAGCCCCCGCCCGATGCCGGCCCCCGACGCGTCAGCGTTCGGGACAAGCCAGTGCTGCCAGCCAGTCACCCGGGTCACCGGTCACGACGATCAACGGAAGGCCCTTCAGCAGGGCCTTCATGACGGCGATGTATTCATCTGATGGCCGAAACCCCACCACGAGGACGGCGCCGTCTCGTGCCGCCAGATGGCCGACACGGGCCAGATCTCCTGGGGTGACCGACGAGCCCAGCACGATCGCGGCCCGGCCATCGTCGGGAGAAAAAGGTTCGATCTGCCCTGGTGCCGTGGCTACGACCGCCGGGGCCGAGGGCAACGCAGGACGCCAGCGGGCGCCCGGTGGAAGCGGCGCGCCAGGTATCCGGGCGGCGGGGCCGGGCGCAAGCGGCTCGATAGAGAGCACCGGGGCCAGAAGGCCCAGCGAGGACAGGAAATCCTGCGACCCCGAAAGGACCACCGGCACCCCGGGCCCGACGAGCCATTTGCGCACGTCGCCAGGCGTCGGCGCCGGGTCGACCAGCGGGAAAGCGGCCCCGGGCACGCCCTCCAGCAGCAGCGCCGCCCCGTGAAGCAAAGCCCGGCGCATCCCCCGCCGCAGCGCCTGCATGGGTGGGGGCCCTTGCAGCAAGTCCACCCCTAGCACCGGCTGCGCCAGCTCTTTGGCCAGGTCGGCCGCCCGGGGCCACGGTGCCCGATCGACGGGCAGCAGGCAGAGCCCCGGTTCAAGTCGCCGGGCCCCGCCTGCAGGATGCAGATCGGGGCACGGCACCGAAAGGAGCACCTCGATCAGTTCGCGGCACAGGCGCAGGCGCCCGCCCGGCCCCTGCAAGAGCAGCCCCGCCTGTCGCAGCGGCGCCGTGGGCAGAAGCTGCGCCAACGTCGCGGCGGGCTCAATCTGCGGGTCCAGAAGGCCCGCCAGCTCGCCCACGGAGAGTCCGCCGGGATGGCTGCCACTCAGGTGCTGGACCGCCAGCAGCATCGCCAGCACCGGTTCCACCGACCCCGGGAGGCTCAGGCGGGAGCGCAGCCCCACCAGCGCCTCTCCCCCGGCTAACGTCGCCGAGCCGCCGTCTATAGCGCCCAGCGAAGCGGTGCGCCGTTCGTCCATCAGGGCCTCTGACCAGCGGATCACCTCGCAGGCCCACTCCGCCGGGGTCCGCGGCGCTCCTGCCGGGCGAGGGGACAGGGGACGCAGGGACCGCCGAGGCTCGGCCAGGACCTTCGCGGGGGCCTCGATCCGTCGCGGTTCCCCCGTCGGCCGTGCCGGAGCGTCCGCCCGGGGTTCGGGACGAAACCCCGAGCGCGGGGGCGACGCCGGACGTGCGGGCCCCGCGGGCGCAAGCGGGCGGGCCAAAGGAGAGTCGCCAGGGGTCTCGACGGCAGGACGGGCCGGCTCCGGTCGCCCCGGGGACGTGGGGCGAGGGGCGCCAAATCCCCGGTTGGGAGGGGCCCACGTGGGCCGCGAGCGCAACCCCGGTGGGCCTCCCGCCCCGGGTCGCGAAGGCGGTGCCGGGACGGGCGTCTCGTCGGCAACGACTTCCGCACCAGACTCCACCTCCGCCGCGGCCTCCGTTTCGTCCGGCGCTTCTGGCGGTGCATCGCCCTCTGGAGACACAGGGGCCGCCGGATCCCCCCGACCCGCGGTGGGCGGCAGCAATCGCTCCCGCATGCGCCCCACAGAGGACCGCTCGGGGGTCGTACGGGTCGCCTCGCGCCGGGTCCCCCGAGAGGGCAGTGCCTCGACGGGCGGCTCGATCTCTCGCAGGCCGGCCAGCCGCGCCAGGGGCAGCCGAAGGACCTGCGGCCCGGCCTCGCCTAGGACCAGGGCGATGATTTCCGGCACCGTCACCGAGGGGCGCACCGCGAAGGTCAGGAGCGGGGCCTTCTGGGGAAGCGCCACCCGCCGCAGCTCCTGGCTGCTCAGGTCCAGGTCCACGAACGCGAACCCGTCCACTGCCTGATCCACCGCCACGATCAGCCGCCCCGGCGCGGCCTCGCCCCTCAGCCCCCGCCCGGGTTGCTCCAGCTCGATCACCTGCCTGCCATCGGAGGCACGGAAGAACTGCACCCGCATCGGCGCGCCCGGCAAGAGCGCCCACACCAGCTTGCCAGCCCCGGCGAAGCCAAGCTGTGCCGGCGCCTGCCTGGTGGCCAGCGACAGCTTGGCCAGGCTGCGCCGCGAGGTCGTGTCCCACAGCTCGTGGCCGGCGCGCTGCTCGATCAGCCAGCGCCCTTCCGGCGCGGGCACTGCCGAGAGCACGTCCCCGCGCAGGAAGGCCCAGTCCACGGTGAGCTGCGACCGCCGCCAGCCGATCACCTCCGCCCCGGCGGCCCGGGGAGCCACCACCGCCCCGCTGGGACCCAGGGCCAGGATGCGCTGCGCTCCCGGGACCAGCACGCTGCCGCCAACCTCCGAAAGAGTCGGGATCGAGTAGACTGTGCCCCCAAGCCCGGTAAAGCTTTCGTCCTGCCCCGCGTCCTGCCCCGCCTCGGGCGCCACGTCCTTCCCCGCCTCGGGCGCCGCGCCCTGCCCCGCGTCCTTCCCCGCCTCCTGCCCCGCCCGATCCGATCGATAGAAAAAGACATGCAACAGAAAATCCGACGAAAGAAAGCAGATCTGCCCCGGGGCAGCCGGGCGCGGAAGCTCCGCCGTGGGGGCCGGCAGGGGATCGCCGACGGGCGAATCGGCCAGTCGGTACAGGACCAGGCGTCCCGCGTCCAGGCGGGCGAGCCAGGTCCCATCGGGGCTGATGGCCAGGGCCGGGGACAGGGCGGAAGGACCCTGCATCAGCCGCGCTCCATCCATTGAGAACGCGACACCACCGGGATTTGCAGCGCCCGCTCCCGCTCCAGATCCAGGTTGCCCACGTGGATCGACAGCGGCGACTGCACCCACTTGTAGATCGACTGTACGAAGAGCCGCACGAACTTGGCCACCCAGGCCTCGATCTGCTCGCGCGGGTGCTCGGGGAACATCAGGCACAGGACCTCGGCGATCTCGTCGGGGGGCAGCTTCTCCCCGGCGTACAGGGCGAAGCACGAATCCAGCACCGGAAAGGGCATCAGGTCCCGCTCGTCCTCCTGGTTCTCCGCCAGTTCCGCGGTGGCCGGGATGGCGATGGTGGCGGCGATCCCCGGCAGCGGCTCTTTCTCCAGCCAATAATCCAGCAGATAGTTCACCACCGTCTTGGGCAGGTTGGCGATGGGTGCTATGCAACCCATCAGATCGCCACCGATGGTGGTATACCCCACCGCCTTCTCGCTCATGTTGCCGGTCTGCAAAAAAAGCCCCGCCGTCGCATTCGACCAGTTCCACATGCGCTGCGCTCGCAGCCGAGACTGGATGTTCTGGATGGCGATCGCGGGCAATTGCTCCCCCGGTTGAAGCATCTGCCCCGCCGCCGCCACCTCCCGCTCGAAGGCCTCGTCGATGGACAGGACGATGAGCGGCACCCCCAGGTCCCGCGCCGCCTGCTCCGCCGCCTGCTGCGTCCCCCGGGACGAGTAGCGCGTCGGCATGTAGAACGCCCGCAGCACCTCCGCCGTCCGCTCGCGGCGGGCGTCCGGCGAAAGCTGCCTGTGGGCCCGCTGCACATAACGATGCGCCAGAAGCAGGCAGAGCAGGCTGTCCCGCCCCCCGGAAAGCGCCACCCCGATCCGCTTGAACGCCTGCGTCTTCTCGAAATAGTCCCCGATGCCCAGGGCCATCACGTCCAGCAGGTCCTCGCAGAACCGCTCCCGCGGCGACACGTCCCGGGACGGCCCGGGCAAAAAGAAGCTGCCGTGTACCGGCACCGGATACACCGGCTGCCGGCCCCCGGTGGGGCCCGAGGTGACCTGAAGCGGAGCCTGGATCGTCCGCACCACGGGACCGTGGCGGTGAAACTCCTCGCAGTCGTTGCGCCAGGTGGTGTTCTCGGTGCGCAGGCGCCGGGTGCGGTCCAGGTCCACGGTGACCGCGAAGAACCCCTGGCGAAAGCGCGGCGCCTCGGCGCACAGGCGCCCGTTCTGCGACACGAAGCCGCCGCCGTCGAAGACCAGCCCGTCGTTGGCGCCCACCGCGTTGACGTAGGCCACCGTGGCGTTGTTGTCGCTGGCCCGGGTGTTGACCAGCTCCCGGCGGGTCTCCACCACGCCCACCCGGTACGGCGAGGCCGACAGATTGGCTACCACCTCCGCCCCGGAGAAGCAGCGCCGCCGCATCGGCCCGTCGGGGGACCAGAGGTCCTCGCAGACCTCCAGCGCCACCGCGCCGAAGTCGAAGCGGAAGATCAGGTCGCCAAAGGGCACTCGGCAAAGTTCGCCGTCGGCAATCGACAGCTCCTCATACCGCCCCGGGGTGCCCTTGGCGAAGGTGCGGCCATCGTAGAACACGTTGTACATGGGCAGCTTCTCCTTGGGGCAAAACCCCAGGACCTGGCCGCCGTGTACCATCGCCGCGCAGTTGTATACCTGGTCCCCGCACTCGACCGCCAGCCCCAGGGCGAAGGCCGTGGGCAGGCTGGCGGTGGCGCGGGCGAAGCGCAAAAGTTCCCGTTCCTGGGCCCGCACGAAGGCCCGCCACTGGACCAGGTCCTCGGGAGGATAACCCCCGATAAGCTGCTCCGGGAAGAGGCCCAGATTGACCCCGTCCTCAGCCATTTCCCGCGCCTGCAAAAGCGCCCGATCCACGTTGTCGCGCACAGCACCCACGGTGGTGTTGATGCTGCCTAGCCCCAGCCGGCACAGTCTCATGAGTGGACCTCGATAGAAGGAACGCGGGATTGCGGCAGCGCGTCTTGCCACAGGCGCACCACCAGATCATGAAGTTCGTCGGAAATCACCAGCCGCCACGGCGCCCCGTGGTCCGTCTCCAGCGCCCGCAGGTGCGGCGGGAGCCCATCGATCTGCTCTCGCACCCAGGCCCGGGAGGCTTCGACTTTGACGCTCGGCAGCGCCGGGCCGTGCCCGCGCCACACCGGCTGCAAGAGCGCCCGCCCGCCCGGGGGCACCGCCTCGGAAAGCAACGCCAGCAGATCATGGTCCCCGTAGCGGTGCACCTGCAACATCCCCGGCAGCGTCGCCTTGCCCGATCCCCGGGCCAGCTTCATCGTCGGCTTGCCATAGCCGTTCTGCACCAGCTTGCCGACCGCGCCGATCCCCGTGGCGGCATCCGGCGAGCAGGTGATGTTCTCGCCCACGCCGAAGCCGTCGGCCCCGGCCCGCGCCAGCTCGCGCACGCGCCATTCGTCCAGGCCGTCGGATACAAAAAGATGGGCCCCGGGCGCGCCCAGCTCGGCGAGAAGTGCCTTGGCCCGACGCACCGATTCGACCGTCACCTCCGAGTCCAGGCGCACCCCATTCAGCCGCCCGGCGGTCGCCGCCACCGCGCTGGGGATGCCCTGCCAGCTATCGTAGGTATCCACCAGCAGCGTCGAGGCCTGGGGAAAGAGCCGGCTGAAGGCGGCAAAGAAGCCGCGCTCGGTCTCGCCCACCGGCACCCCCAGGCGCTCGGCGGCCTGCACCGCGAAGTGGTCCATTGTCCCGACGGACGGGATGCCATAGCGATGTGTGGCGGCCAGGTTGGAGGTCGCGGCGCAGCCCGCCAGATAGGCCGCGTACGCCGCATCCACCGCTGCCTCAGGATGGGTCCGTCGTTGCCCGAACTCGATGACCGGCCGCTCCGTACCGTCTTCCCGGGCGGCGCACACCACCCGGGCCGCCTTGGACGCCACCATGGAGAAGTAGTTTAGCCGCGAAAGCCACGGCGTCTCGATCAGCTTGGCCTGCAGAAGCCCGGTGCGCACCTGGAGCAGCGGCGTGTACGCCGAGATCGGCATCCCATCGATCAACGCCGGCTCGCCACCTTTGCGCCGGGCGGGTCCGGCGAAGGCCAGGGTGCCCTCGGGCAGGGCGTCGATGTCCCCGCAAAACCCGGAAAGCTCCCGCAGGGCCGCCAGGATCTGTGCCCCCGGCGAGGTGTGCAGCGCCGGCCCCAGCACCGGGTGCGCGGTCAGGGTGGCCAGTTCCTCAGGCGAGAAACGCAGGTCGGCGCAGTAGGACAGGATCGAGCGCAGGCCCGCGGCGACCACGTAGTTGCGGTTTTTCGGCAGCTTGCGGAAAAAGTACCCCATGCCCACTTCCTGGGCGCCGCCCGCCTCGTCCCCCATCCGCCCTTCGGCGGCGTGGGCGATGAGGGTGGTGAGCTGATAGACGTCCACGCCCAGGCTTGCAAGACTCATGAGATCTCCAGGGTAGCGCAGAGATCGGCGGAAGTGGCCAGAAGTACGCCCTCTTTTGCCAGCAGCGCGTCGGTTTCGGCCTTTTTATCCGGGAACACCGCCCGGCACAGGTCGTCGAGCACCACGGCAGCGAACCCCTCGGTCACCGCATCGGCCGCGCTAAAGCGCACGCAGAAGTCGCGCGCCAGCCCGCACAAAAAGACCCGGCGAATGCCCCGGGCGTGCAGCAGCGCCCCCAGGCCGGTGGTGCGGCGCTGCCCATCTGGACCCAGGTTTTCGCGAAAGGCGCTGTAGGAGTCCGCGTCGGCACGCGCCCCCTTGCGCAGGATCAGCGTCAGCGGCTCGCGAGGCAGCCCCGGGTGCAGCGCCGCCCCGGGGGTCCCCTGCACGCAGTGATCCGGCCACAGCGTCTGTTCGCCGCCATGAAGCGGAATCACCTGGTAGGGCGCCTTGCCGTGGCTGCTGGCGAAGGAGACGTGCCCCTGGGGATGGTGGTCCTGGGTCGCCACCACCGTCGCGAAAAGCGGCAGGATCGCGACGATCGGGGCCACCACCTGGTCCCCCTGTGCCACGGCCAGGGCGCCGCCGGGCATGAAGTCTGGTTGCAGGTCGATGACCAGCAGCGCGTCGTGCTCTTTATGGATGGACCGCGGCGCCTGCGGCGCTTCGCGATCGATGGACCGCGGCGCCTGCGGCGCTTCGCGATCCAGGGTCATCCGGGTCAGCTTCGACATGGGAGGTTCCTTTTTGTCCACGTGACAAGAATACGCCCGAAAGGCGAAGCGATAAAGCGGCGTCGGCCGCCCCTCTGCCCGCTGGTGCTGGCCCAGCATTGATTCGTCACTCAAGGCGCTTTCCGCTTGTCGATCGGGTTGTTGACCCGGCCCTCGGCCTTGGCCCGCAGCGCCGCCAGAAGCTCGTTCTCCGCCCAGGCGACCATCCCATCCGGCCCCATGTCGGCGAAGGCGGCGGCGAAAGCGAGGTCCGGCGGCTCGCCGGCCGGGTCGTGAAATACGGTTTCGTCCGGCGGCGCGGGGTCATTCTCAGGACCCGGCGGACAGCCCTGAGAAAACACGGGAGTTTGCCGAGGGCGGCGAACGGGGCGAGCATGCTTTTTGGCGTCCATGCCCTTGCATCGTCAGTCGGGAGAAAAAGCTTGAAGCGCCCTGCCCGATCCGTTCCGGCTCACTTCATTTCGCGAGGAAGCTGTGCCGATGGAGCGAGCCCGATCCCCTCCCCGGTCACCGCCTGCCCCATCGTCCGCGGCTCGAAGGCCCGCCCCAGCGCCTCTCCGAACGCCGCCGCCGCCGCCGCCCGCAGCCCCGCCACCGTCACCGGCCCTCCACCCAAGCGCCCGCCCTCCGCGGCCAGCGAGGTCATCACCTCGGAACGCAGCCCGCAGGGGTTGATCGCCGCGAACCGCGACAGCTCCGTCGTCACATTCAGCGCCACCCCATGAAACGTCACCCACCGCCGCACCGCGATGCCAATCGAGGCCAGCTTCCGCTCCCCATCCGCGGTCCACGCCCCGGTACACCCCGCCTTCCGCCCCGCCTTTACCCCGCACGCCCCGCAGATCGCCAAAAGCCCCTGCTCCAGGTGGCGCAGGTACCGATGCAGGTCCCGTTGGTCCTGGTCCAGCAGCAAGATCGGATATCCCACCATCTGCCCCGGCCCATGGTAGGTGACGTCCCCGCCCCGCTCGACCTCGTGGATCGGGAAGCGATCCGCCAAAATGTTGGCCTGCGCCCGCTGCCGCCGCCCCACCGTGATCACGTCCGGGTGTTCGCACAAAAGCAGCAGGTCCGGCACCTCCCCCCGCTGCCGCCGCTCCACCAGGCGCAGTTGCAGGGCCCACGCCGCGGCATAGTCCACCGTGCCCAGATCGATCACGAAGCCCGGCGCCATGTTTACTCACTTTCTCGATCCTTCCCGCTCCCGCTTCGGCCGCCGCCTACTTCGCCGCCGCCTTCCGCTGCCCGCCGCCGATCAAATGCGGGCTCTCGCCCAGCGCCGCCTTGGCGGCCTCCATGATCGCCTCCCCCAGCGTCGGGTGCGGATGCACCGTCAGCGCCAGGTCCGGGGCGAAGGCCCCCATCTCCAGGGCAAACATCCCTTCGCTGATCAAATCGGTCGCCGACGGCCCGACGATGTGTACCCCCAGCACCTGCTGCGTAGTCTCGTCCATCACGATCTTGACAAAACCCTCCATCTCCATCGCCGCCATCGCCCGGCCCAGCGCCGAGAACGGGTACTTGCCTACCCGGACCTTGTGTCCCGCCTGTTCCGCCTGCGTCTCGGTCATCCCGGCGCTGCCGATCTCCGGGTCGGTGAAGATCACCGCGGGAATCGCCACCACGTCCATCTCCGAGCGATGTCCGGCGATGACCTCCGCGGCCACCTCCCCCTCCCGCGACGCCTTGTGGGCCAGCATCGGCTGCCCGGCCACGTCCCCGATGGCGAAAATATTCGCCACGTTCGTCCGCTGCTGCTTGTCCACCGTCACGAACCCCCGGGCATCCACCTTCACCCCCGCCGCCTCCAGCCCCAGCCCCTCCGAATTCGGCCGCCGCCCCACCGTGACCAGGATGTGGTCCACGTCCACCGACAGTTCCTTCCCCTCGTCCGCCCGCGCCGCGAACACCAGCCGCAGCGCCTCGTCCGTCTTCTCGCAGCGCAGCGCCTTGTGCACAAGGTGCGTTGTCACGCCCAACTTCTTCAGCTTCTTGGCCACCACCGCCACCAGCTCCGGATCGTTCCCCGGCAGCAGTTGGTCGGTGAACTCGATCACCGTCACCTCCGACCCCAGCTTGCGCCACATCGTCCCCAGTTCCAGCCCGATGTAGCCGCCGCCAATCACCGCCAGCCGCTTGGGCACCTCCGGGATCGCCAGCGCCCCGGTGGAATCATGGATGCGCTGGTTGTCCACGGCAAACCCCGGCACCTCGATCGGCCGCGATCCGGTGGCGATGATGATCGATTCGGCCTCGACCAGGAACGTCCCCTCGGGCCCCGTCACCTGGATGCGGTTTTTGTCCACCAGCTTCGCCGTGCCCATCACCAGCCTGCCGCCCGCTCCTTTGATGAGCTGCCGCACGCCCGATGTCAGCTTGTCGACGATGCCCTGCTTCCACCCCTGCATCGTCTTCATGTCCAGCGCGGCCCCCGAGACGGTCACGCCCATCAGGTCCAGGTGGCTGAGCTTCTCGTACGACTTCGACGCGTTGATCAGCGCCTTGGATGGGATGCAGCCCACGTTCAGGCACACCCCGCCCGCGTACTCCTTCTCGATGCAAACCACGCTCTTGCCAAGCTGTCCGGCGCGGATCGCCGCCACGTAGCCCCCCGGGCCGGAGCCGATGACTGCCACGTCGGTGCGGATGTTGTCCATGAGAGAAGTCTCCTTACCCATTCCTCGGATGTTCAAGATGCATGTGAGCGTCCCGACAAGACCCTGTCTTCATCATCACCCGTGCAGCGCCTTGTCGAGTTGCCGCGGCAGCGACGTCAGCTCCGCGAGCTGCTCCAGAAGGTTAGCGGGCACTTCGGCGAACACGTCCTGCACCAGCGAAGCGAGCGGCGGCGGCGGCACCTTCTCCTCGGCGGCCACCGCGTCGCGCACCCGGGTTTCAATGTCAGCCCGCAGCGCCGCGTCCTGCTCATCGCTGAAGGCGCAGTAATATTGCAAGAACTTCTTGAAGCGCAAAAGCGGGTCCCGCTCGCGCCAGCGTTCGGTGATCGTCTCGTCCCGATAGCGCGACGGGTCGTCGGATGATGAATGAGCGCTCACCCGGTAGGTCAGCGCCTCCACCAGCGTCGGCCCCATCCCCACCCGTGCCCGGGTCACCGCCTCGCGCATGACCTCGAAGCACGCAAGGACATCGTTGCCGTCCGCCCGCAAAAAGGGCACTCCGTAGGCCACCCCCTTCTGGGCGATCGTCGCCGAGGCGGTCTGCATGTGTCCCGGCGTCGAGATGGCCCACTGGTTGTTCTGGCACACGAAGACCACCGGCACCTTCCACACCCCGGCGAAGTTGCACGCCACGTGGAAGTCGGCCTCCGAGGTCGCTCCATCCCCCAGGTAGGCGGCGACGACCACATCGTCCCCTTTCAGTTTTGCCGCCAGGGCCATGCCCACGGCGTGGGGAAGCTGCGTGGCAATGCACGAAGACATGGTGACGTAGCGCGATGCCCGCGTCCCCGGGTGGCACGGCATCTGCCGCCCTTTCGCGACGTCGTTCTGGTTGCCGAAGAGCTGGGCGATGTACTGCCGCAAAGACAGCCCGCGGAAGAGCGCCGCCCCCGCCTCCCGCAGCGCCGGCACGACATAGTCCTGCGGGGCCAGCGCCGCCGCCGTGCCGATCACCGCCGCCTCCTGCCCGCGGGCCTCGCCGTAGAAGCCGATGCGCCCCTGCCGCTGCATCCCGAGCAGGCGCTCGTCCATCAGGCGGATGAGCAACATGCCCGCATAAAGCCGGCGCAGCTCGTCGGGCTCCATCCCCAGCGAGGCGATCCGCGTGGCGTCCGCCTGGCCCTCGTCCGAGAGCACCCGCCGCAGCACCAGCCCCGGGTGGTCCCCCGGCAGCGGGTCCACCTGCCCCGGCAGCCGCGTCACAGCGCCACCCGATTTCCTTGAGCCCGTTTTTCGTCGAACCCGTGCTCACGGGCCATCCCTTGGGGCCGCTCCGCGCGGGCTCTCTGGGCGCGTCCGGGCTCAAGGCAATCGGATGACGCTGTCAGACTGCCCGACATGGTTACACCATCTCCATGAACATGAGGGTCGGGTCTTCCAAAAGCGAGATGACGTGGGCCAGGAATTGCGCCCCCTGGTACCCATCGACAATGCGGTGGTCCAGCGAGATCGACAGGTTCATCATGGTGCGGATGACGATCTGCCCTTCGCGCACCACAGGCGTCTCTTTCATCTTGTGGACCCCCAGGATCGCCACCTCGGGGAAGTTGATGATCGGCGTGGCCAGTACCCCGCCCAGCGTCCCCAGGGAGCTGATGGTGAACGTCGAGCCGGAAAGCTCTTCCCGCGTGGCCTTGCCGGTGCGGGCCTTCTCCGACAACGCCTCCAGTTGCGCCGACATCTCGAAGAGCGACATCTGGTCGGCGTCGTGCAGTACCGGCACCACCAGGCCGCCCTCGGTGGCCGCGGCGACCCCGACGTGGTATTGCTTGCGCAGGACGATCTCCTCGCGCTCTGCGTCCAGGGTGGCGTTGACGATGGGGAACTTCTTCAGGCCCGCCACCACGGCCTTCACGATGAAGGGTAGATAGGAGAGGCGAATGCCCCGTTCCTCGGCGCGCTTCTTGGCCCGCGCCCGCAGCGCCACCAGCTCCGTGGCGTCGCATTCCTCCACATACGTGAAATGCGCCGCCTGGTGCTTCGAACGGGTCATGTTCTCGGCGATCTTGCGCCGCAGCCCGCGGAAAGGCAGGCGCTCGTCCTCCCACGGCCCGCTGGGGGTGCGCTGCGACGGCGCCGCGGTCCTCTGCGGGGCGGCTGCCGGCGCGGGCGACAAGGGCGGCGCTGGCGGCGGCAGCGCCCCTTGCAGATACGCCGCAGGGGCCCGACTGGTCTGCGCCCAGGCGGTCTGTGCCGCCGTCTGCCTTTGACCCGCGCCACGGCGCACGTCCTCCTTGGTGACCCGCCCGCCGGGGCCGGTGCCACCGACGCCGCGCAGGTCCACGCCCAGTTCCCGGGCCAGCTGCCGGGTGGCCGGAGCCGCCAGGATCTTGCGGCTGACCGTAGCCAGCGGGACCGTCACCGAGCGCGGCCCTGCATGAAGCACCGCGGCCGAGGTGGCGATGACGCCCGTAGCGCCCCCGTGCGCCGCCCCCGAAACCACCGCCGAAGCAGCGCCCCCGTGCGCCCCCGAAACCGCCGCCGAAGCTGCGCCCGCGCGCGCCCCCGTGGCCCCCGGCAGGTCCCCTTTCTCCTCGATGACCACCATCACCTGCCCGACCGCGCAGGTCTTGCCGGCGGGTGCCAGGATGCGCGCCACCTTGCCCGCGCGGGGCGAGGGGATCTCGACGGTGGCCTTGTCCGTCATCACTTCGACCATGGGCTGGTCTTCGCGCAACGTGTCGCCTTCGTTGACCAGCCAGCGGACCACTTCGCCCTCGACCACCCCTTCACCGATGTCGGGAAGCCTGAATTCCAGGGCCATGGTTAAAACCTCGCCGTTTCGGCAATCGCCTTGGTGACCCGTTCGGGAGACGGCAGGTACTCCAGCTCCAGCGTATAGGGGAAGGGCGTGTCCAGCCCGGCCACCCGCACGATGGGCGCCTCCAGGGACAACAATGCCTTTTCGGCGATGATCGCCGCCAGCTCGGCGCCAAACCCCGCGGTCTTCGGCGCCTCGTACACGATGACCACCCGCCCGGTCTTGCGCACCGACGCCAGAATGGTATCCGTATCCAGCGGCACGATGCTGCGCAGGTCGATGACCTCGGGGTCGAATTCCGCGGCGCCGTGCTTGTCCAGCGCTTCTTGCACGGTGTGTACCATCGAGCCGTAACACAACACGGTGACCCCGGACCCGGAGCGCACGATCTTGGCCTGTCCCAACGGGATGGTGTAATCCCCTTCGGGGACCTCCCCGCGGGAGGCGCGGTAGACCCGTTTGGGTTCCAGGAAGATGACCGGGTCCTCGCCGCGCATGCGGGTCAGGAGCAACCCCTTGGCGTCGTAGGGGTTGGATGGGATGACCACCTTCAGCCCCGGCGTGTGGGCGAAGAGCGCCTCGGGAGATTGGGAATGGTACAGACCGCCGCGGATGCCGCCGCCGTAGGGCGTGCGGATGACCACTGGGCAGGGGTATTCCCCGCCGGAGCGGTAGCGGAACTTCGCCAGCTCGTTCACGATCTGGTCGAAGCCGGGAAAAATGAAGTCGGCGAACTGGATCTCCGGCACCGGGCGCAGGCCGTAGAGGGCCATGCCGATGGCGGTGCCGATGATGCCGCCCTCGGACAGCGGGGTGTCAAAGACGCGCTCGCCGCCGAACTCGTCGAGCAGGCCCGAGGTGGCGCGGAACACGCCGCCGAACTTGCCGACGTCCTCGCCAAAGACCACGACGCGGGAGTCGCGGCGCATCTCCAGCCGGAGGGCGTCGTTGACCGCTTGGATGATGTTATAGACCGGCATCTGTTCACAAACTCCTGAGCGACATGAGCATTTTACAACCCGTGCGGCGACTTCTGGCGAGGCATGACGGCGATCTCCGCGAGCTGATCGCGAAGCTCTTGCGGGACGTCGGCGTAGACGTCCTCGATGATCGAGGACAGCGGGGGCTGGGGGCGGGTCTCGGCCTGCTTGAGGCAGGACATGATCTCCTCGTTGATGGCGTCGCGCTGCTGCTTCTCCCAGCCGTCGTCCCAGACGCCGCGGTGGGTCATGTAGAGCTTCCAGCGCTCCAGCGGGTCTTTTTGCTCCCAGGGCTTGGGCTCCTCGGGGTCGCGGTAGACCGAGGGGTCGTCGCTGGAGGAGTGGGCGGCGCGGCGGTAGGTGACGGCCTCGATGAGGGTCGGGCCCTCGCCCTTTCGGGCACGCTCGGCGGCGGCGCGGGTGACCGAGATCATGGCCAGAAGGTCGTTGCCATCGACGCGGACGCCGGGGAAGCCGTAGGCGATGGCGCGCTGGGCGATGGTGGCGGCGGCGGTCTGGCGGCGC
>JBBRLA010000077.1:0-19498 GCA_038231615.1 Polyangia bacterium
CTGCTTCAGGAGGACATGGCGCCCCTCATCACCCTGATCAGCACGCCGATCCAGGTATCGCAGGACACCAAGAAGAGCAACGCCAAGGCAACCGGGACCCATCCTGGCGGCACCGGAACGGTCGCGGTGCCAGCGGGGCACACGCCGCCTATCCCGACCGCGCCGCCGCCCGTCGCCACCCAGCCGCCCCCTGTCGCGGGGCCGGCGACACCACCCATCGTAGTGCCAGTGCCACAGACGGTGCCGCACCCCAAGACCACCCACCGCCCGGGCAAGACCGGGGCCACCGCCCCTCATCGCCGGGTGCAGAAGAAGTCGACCCGGTAGGCCTGGCGGAACCCCTGGTTTTCAAAGTGGAACGAGTTTAGCCCTTGATCGCACGACGCAGCCCGCCGGCTAATAGCAGACTCATCAGCACCAGCACGACGCGCTGCCTATGTTGACAGATAGGGGACGCGTTGCGGTTTTTCGCTTTCCCTTGCCAATCCGGGCGGCGTGGTGAAAGCTGATGGAGAGCGTGCACACGATGTCCCCACAGGAAGACCCGAATGTCGCCGCCCTGCGGCTCCTGCCCCAACTGCCCCCCGAGGCCAGCCACGCCGCGGCGGTACACTTGCGTGCCAGGGCCGTGCTTGGCAACGGGGCGGACGCGCTGACTCCTGTGGGCTGGGCCTGGTCGCGCGTGGTGCTGCCGACGCTCTTGACCGGGACCGTCGGGAGCTACCTGACATGGGCGGTATTGTCGGCCAGCAGCTTGTACCGCTGACCCACCATCCGGGGGACGTACTGCGCCCTGCCCTGCCCTTCACTCCCCGGTGTCGTCCCCAGAGAACAGATCCATCAGCGCCTGCTTCGTCGATCGCTCCCCGCTCAGCCAGCGGTGCAGCGCCGTCACCAGCGTCATGCGCAGCTGGTATCGCTGTGCCAGCCGGTAGGCTTCTTCCACCATCGTCGGCCCGTCGCAGGTCCTGCCGATGGCCCGCTTCGCCTCGGAAAGCGGGGTGCCCCGGGCCAGGGCCACCCCCAGCTCGAAGTCCGCCGACCCCCGCCCGTCGGTGGCCACCACCAGCTCGCCGATCCCCGCCAGCCCGAAGAACGTGCGCTCGCTGGCCCCCAGCGCCACCCCCAGCCGGGCCATCTCCGCCGCGCCCCGGGCCACCAGGATCGCCCGCGCCGCCGGCCCCAGGTCCAGCGCGTGCCCCACGCCCGCAGCCAGCGCCACCGCCGCCACCAGCGCCCGCGCCATCTCGACCCCGACGAGGTCCCGGGTCATGTACACCCGCAGCGATGAGCACGCCAGGATGCGGCAGGTCGCCGCCCCGACCTCGTCAAAGCGGCTGCCGCAGAGCAGCGCCGCGGGCCGCCCTTGTTCCAGATCCTGCGCCAGCGCCGGCCCCGCCAGCGCCCCGATGCGCCGCACCGGGGTCTCCTGCAACACCACGTCCGAGATCCTGCTCAACGACGAGGCCTTGGGTTCGAGGCTGCCGATGGCATGGATCAGGAACTGCCCGCCATGCATCATCGCCGATGCCTCGCGCAAGAGCTGCCGCGCCGCGCCGGCCGGCGTCGCCAGGAAGATCACGTCCGCCCCGCCGAGCGCGTGAAGGTCGCTCGAGACCTCGACCCCCGGCACCGGCGTCCCGTCCTCGGGGCCCCTGCCGCTGCTGCGATACTGGACCACCTTGCCGATGTGTCCCCGCTGGGCGTTTTTGGCAATCTTCGCCGCCAGCGCGCTGGCCCAGCGACCTCCGCCCATGACGGCCACGTTGCTGGTGGCAGCCGACTCGCTCATGGTTGTACCCCCAGCGACTCGACCCGATTCTGGTAGTAATACAAAAGCTGCCGGTCCCCGGGCGAAAGGGAGATCGGGCTGCCCGGCACCTCTACCACCGCGGCCTCGGTGTGGTAGCTCTGGAACGCCAGCAGCCCGGTCTCGATGACCTTCGGAGGCGCCCCGTCGGCACCCGGCCCGAACCGGTGCCCGTCCTTGCGCAGGGCCTGCTGCAACGCCGAAAGATCCTCGCACACCGTGGCCAAGGGCAGCACCAGATCCAGCGGTTGTCGCAGCCGCCGGTACAGGTCCAGCCCCGGCAGCGCCAGGCCCACCCGGCGCCACATCACGTGGGCCAGAAGGTGCGTCGCCATCAGCACCGTGTTTTCGCGGTAGCTCTGCGCGATCCGTCGGCCGGTGTCCTGCATGTATTCCGCGTCGCGCTGCGGCTCCCGATCGGGCTTGCCGCCGACCTGGAAGTAGCGCGACAGATCGACCGGCCGCCCCTGTGGGTCCAGGGACTCCCCACGGCGGTTCACCGGGTTGCCCAGCACGTCCATCGGCTGGCCGAAGCGCACCACCCCGACCCCCGAAAGCCGCAACAGCGACCGCCCGAACTGCACCACCCGCGTAAGCTGCGCCGACTCGTCGTCCTCGATGATGAAGCGCGCCTTGCCGGTGTCCTTCAGGTAGTCGGCAATGAGCGTCTCGGCCTCCAGCACGAGCTGGAAGTTGAGGGTCGCCGGCACGATGTAGAGCGGCGGGATAGCGGGCCCGTCTTCCAGTCCCGCCTGACGCCGGAAGCGCGCCACGGTGGCCGGCAGCACCGTGCCCAGAAGGCCCAGCTTCAGATGATCCTCGACCCGCCCGGAGCGCGAGCGCGTGCCGCCGGGGAAGAACATCGAGTGATAACCCCGCTCCAGGATGACCTGGGAGTAGGTCTTCAAAACATCTTTGTACAGGTCATGGCGGATGCGCCGGTCCACCCGGTAGGCCCCGCAATTGCGCATGAAGAAGCCCAGCATGGGGTTGGTGAAAAGGTTCTTCCCCGCGCCGTAGGTCGTCGGTGGCAGCCCGGCAAGTTGCAGGGCGTAGCCCATCACCGGTGAATCCAGGTTCGACAAGTGGGTGGGCACACAAACCAGGGTGCCTGTGCGAGACAGCTCTTGCAGGTCGTCGAGGGGCCCTTCGAGCTTCAGCCGTTCCGCCAAAAGCCCCTCCATGCCGCCGGGCACGAGAAAGCGCGAGAGGCCGCGCAGCCCCTCGGGGCGCAGCAAAAGCCCCAGGGCCGGCGGGATGACCCCCGAGGCGACCCGGTACACACGCCGGTCGAAGCCCCCGGCGATGTCCTCGGCGTAGTCTCGGATGAGGCGCGACAGCTCGGCGACCAGCTCGCCCCGGGCCAGCGAGCCGATGGAGCGCCACAGGCGCTTCCACTCGGAAAGGTCGCGCACCTCGTTGTGGCTGCCGCTATCCGACAGGCGGCGGATCTCCTGGAGGCAGGCGTCGTTGAGGGTGTACTCGGGCGGGCCCTTGCTCAAGGCCAGGGAAAGGGCCCGCTGCGTGGTGTCCTTGACGATGGTGGCGCGCTCTTCGGGGAAGCGCAGGAGCGGGGAGTTTTGGGGCTGTGGCGACACGGAAGGATTGTAGCGCACTCCGGGCTGCTCTGACGGCTACGTGGCAGTGTTAGTTACCGCCTTGACAATCTGACCGGTCTGACTAGTCTTATTTTATGTTGATGTACTCGACCTACGAGGCCAAGGCCAAGCTCTCAGAGTTGCTGGACGAGGTCGCGAGCGGCAAAACAGTGCTCATTACACGCCACGGCAAGCCGGTGGCAGAGGTGCGGCCCGTGCGGGAAGCGGTGGACCCTTTGCGACACAACCCACGCCTGTCCGTCGTCCTGAAAGAGGATCCCGCGGCCTCGCTGGATCCGGAAGACTGGCCGGATGCGCAATTTGTTCCGGGGCCCTGAACGATGCTTCTTCTTGACACCTGCGCCTTGATCTGTCTGGCCACCGATCACACCCGCTTCTCGGAGCGAGGCCGCAGTGCCTTGCAGCAGCATCGCGGCCGGCTCTTCGTCAGTGCAATCACGGCCTTTGAGATCGGCCTCAAGCACCGTAAAGGGAAGCTTGAACTCCACGACTCGCCTGCCGTCTGGTATTCCGCGGCCTGCGAGTTCCATGGTCTTGACGAACTGCCTGTCACCGGTGTGATTGCCCTGCGCGCCACGGCGCTGCCGCTCATCCACTCAGATCCCGCCGATCGCCTGATCATTGCGACAGCGCAGGAACACAACATGATTGTGCTTACGAGCGACCTGATCATACCCACCTACCCCGATGTCCGCTGCCTGTGGTAGGTGGCGTGGGCGGTAGAGTGCGCCAGACCGACATGGTCCACACCTTCGAAGCCAAGCGCCCCAAGCAGTTTCTGCGGCTGCTCCGCAGGAGGTGATATAGTGGCGGGCCATCAGCAACCCACCGGAGGACTTCATGGACCCACAGGCCGCTCAGAAGCAAGACACGCAAGGATCGCTGCACGAACCCAATCTCTTCCAGCTTTCCGGACATGGCGTGCACATCACGTACAGCACCACCAGCTTCGAGGGCATCCCTCACTTCGAATATCATGACGCCCAGACCCAGACGAGCTATCGCGGCGACAACATCCGTGCCACCCAGACCGAGTTGGGCACCCTGGTGACAGTCCAGGTGCGGGGCACGGTGGACACTGGCTCCACATCGCTGACGTTGCTGCTGCCCCGGGTCAGCCTGGACGCCGGAAACCGGGCCGCCATCCACACCTACGCCATCCGCACCGTCCACCGCTTCTCCGTGGTGCCCGCGTTCAACATCGGTCAGCGCGACCTCTACGAGACCATCGCTCTCAGCGGCACGGCCTCGGCCGTCCTCTTCTAGTCGAATCCCGCTCATCGGCAAGGCCGGTCATGGGATGTTGGCGGGCGCCACGCTCCAGTAGTCTCGCACCACCTGCTCCGCCGGGGTATCGAAGATCCCATAGTAATCTTCCGCATTGAGGAAGCTTGACTGCCCGGCGCTGGTGCCGCCGAAGCTGGGCAGGCCGCGCTTCAGGTTGGCCTGAAACAGGCGCAGCGCATCGCCACCGAGCCAGCAGTGCTGGCCGTACTTGCCGGAAAGTAGCATCCGGGCCTGAGTGAAGCGGGCCTGCTCGACAAAGTCGGTGGCGTCCCCCGCCGCCGCCGGGGTGTTCAGGGACTGCGCCGCCCCCCCGAGGACCGCCGCCGCCCCGTCGGCGAAAAGCAGCACCGGCTTGCTGACCGTGGCGTAGCCCTTGCCCGCCGCGAACTGCTCCAGCTCGCCGAAGTTGCCGAAGTAGCCGTCGGTGGCGAAGCCGTGCGTCTCCATGTACATGACCATGTCGTCGACGTTCATCGGCACCGACTGCATGTTCTCGCCCCGGCCGGGGAGCTGGAAGCGGACGCCCATCACGTCCAGGCTGTCCCAGAAGCCGACCCGGGCCCAGATGGGCTGGCCCGGCGTCACCCTCACCCGCCCCTCGGAGAAAAGGTTGTCGGCGGCGTAGGTCAAGAGCGGCCCCCCGGGCACCCGCGTGGCGGCGATCAGGTCCCGCCAGCCGGCGGCAATCGTCGCGTTGGGCGACACCCCGGTCATGCCACGGGGCGCGTCCATCTGGGTCCCGTCGGCGAAGATCGACTGGCCGGCGCCGATGAGGTAGGGCGATCCACTGCCCAGGACCAGAAGCCCGGCGCCGCCCTTCATGGCAAGCTGGTTCATCCGGGTCACGTGGGACCGATAGCCGGTGAAGAACTGGGTCAAAGACCGGCTCGGGTCAATGTAGGCGGTGGTGCCGGGCATGCCGCGGCAGATCCCCGAAAGGTCGCCGGACTGGTCCTTGGCGCAGACCGCGGCCCCGTTGCGCTTGGGGTCGCAATCGTCATCGGCAGTGCAGACAACGCAGGCCACCGGGCTGGCGGGCACTGCGTGGTTGCGCAGGTACAGCACCGGGACCAGCCCCGACGCCCGCGTCAGATCCTGCACCCCGGCCAGGACGGCCTCGGCGCGCTGGTCCATGTCGTCCACGGTGAGGTCGGCGCGCAAGCTGACGAAGCCGGTGCCGCCGACGGTGTCCTTGGTGGCGGCGATGACGCTGCTGAACACCGCGCCCTTCGTCCCGCGCTGCGGGCCGGGCTGGGCGCTGAAGGTATCGCTGACCGTTGTGGCCCCGTCGGCGCCGTGGCCGGTGACGGTGACGTCGCCGCCGTCCCAGGAGGGCGAGAACACCACGTAGAGCGGGTGCGGGCTGGAAAGGGGGCTGAACGGGCCGGGGAAGTCCGGCTTCGGGTCGCTGGCGGGAAAGTCGGCGTGGACCGGCGGGGGCAGCCACGACGCCGGCGGGGCATAGGGAACAGGGCCCATATCGCTGCGCTGGCAGCCGGTGATGACGTACTTGGCGGCGCCGTTTGCGGGGGCGTTGTAGATGACGTTGGCGGTGGCCACGTCCTTGTAGATGTCGAGCGTGTCCGGCTCGGTGGTGAAGGCGTAGGGGGCCTCGATGACCACCTGCCGCGCCCCAAGGTCGCGCAGTCGCGAGAGGGCGGCCTGGATCTCGGCCCGCTTCTGGGTCGGGTCGTATTCGATCCAGAAGGAGCCCTCATGTGCGGTCAGGTGGCCGGCGCGGAACGGCACCAGCGAGGCGAACTGCGCCGGGGCGGCGGGGCATTGTGGCGGCCACGCCGGGTCGGGGTTGGCGCAGCCCGAAACTAAAATAGACACGAAAATAGGCACGAAAACAGACACGAAGCCCAGGACAGGGGCCAAAAAGGCAGGGGCGAGCTTCCGTTCGGACACGTCTGAGCCTATCACGGCGACACGCCCCATGCAGGGGCAATGGCCGATCCTCTCTGGGCCCAGCGCCGGACGGCGGCCCGCAATCACTGCTTCACCGCTTCCCATAAAGGATGGGTCAGCGTATACACCGGGAATGACACTGCCTCGCCTGCTCCCATGCTTGCTTTGGGGTTTGTTCGGTGGCCTGCTTTTCCCGCTGGCGGACGCCGATACAGCCGCCGTCGCCAAGGGCCACGGCAAGGACCCCTTCACCCTGGACGTGCAGCGATTCCAACTGGCCAACGGCATGACCGTTCTCTTGCACCGGGACGCGACCCTGCCCCAGGTGGTGGTGTCGCTGTGGTTCGACGTCGGGTCGAAGAACGAGGCCCTGGGGCGCACCGGCTTCGCGCACCTGTACGAGCACCTGATGTTCATGGGGACCAAGAACGTGCCCGGCGGCGGCTTCGACCAGGTCATGGAGGCCGAGGGGGGGCAGAACAATGCCACCACCAGCGCCGACCGGACCTTTTACTTCGACAGCGGCCCGACTCACCTTTTGCCCACCCTGCTCTGGCTGGAGGCGGAGCGCCTGACCACCCTGCCGGAGGTGATGAGCGATGAAAAGGTCGCCTTGCAGCGCGAGGTGGTGCGCAACGAGCGCCGGCAGTCTTACGAGAACCGGCCCTACGGCAAGGCAGAGCTGCTCATCTCCGAGGCGATGTACCCCAAGGGCCATCCCTATAGCTGGCCGGTCATCGGCTCTCATGCCGACCTTTTGGCGGCGAGCACCGAGGATGTGAAGGGGTTCTTCTACAAATATTACGCCCCTTCGAACGCCACCCTAGCGGTGGTCGGCGACATCAACCCCACCGAGGCGCGGCGCCTGATCGAGCATTACTTCGGCTGGATGCAGAAGACGCCCCGCCCGGCCGCTTTGAAGGTCGAGGCGCCGCAGGCCCCGGTGCAAAAGCGCCTGACCGTCGAGGATCAAGTGGAGCTGCCGCGGATCTACCTTTTGTGGCATTCCCCGGCGGCGGGGACCGAGGGCAGCGTGGAGACCCAGTTGCTGGCGGACGTGCTGGGCAAGGGCAAGTCGAGCCGGCTGCACCACGCCCTGGTTTTCGAGAAGCAGATCGCCCAGTCGGTGGAAGTGGAGATGGAGCCGCAGGTGCTGGGCTCGATGCTGACTGTGCAGGTCACTGCGCGCAAGGGGGTGTTGCCAGCGGCCCTGCTTTCGGCGACGGAAGCCGAGCTGGCGAAAGTGGTCACGACGGCGGTCAGCGAGGCCGAACTGGCCCGGGCCAAGAACCAGCAGTTGACCGAATGGGCCCAGTCCATCGAGACGGTGCTGGGGCGCTCGGAGATGATGCAGGCGGGGCAGGCCCTGTATGGGGACCCGAACGCCCTTACCAAACAGGTGGAGCAGCTTCGCCGCATGACGCCGCAGCAGATCATGGCACGGGCGGCGGCGCTGCATCTTTCCGACCCGGAGCGGCGCCTGACCCTTTCGGTGGTGCCGGCGCAGAAGACGGCGGGGGCCGCGGGAAATGACAAGGGGGCCGCGGCGCAAAAGAAGCCGGCGGCGCCCGCAAGCGTGGCACAGGCGGCGGTCAAGCCGCCCATTGATAACCGCGGCGCTTCGCCCTCCGCGATCGATAACCGCGGCGCTTCGCCCTCCGCGATCGATAACCGCGGCGCTTCGCCCTCCGCGATCGATCTGAGCAAGCGGCCGACGCTGGGCCCGCTGCAGGCCTTCAAGGCGCCGAAGAACGCCCGCTTCCGCGTCGGCGACCTGGACGTGCTGCTGGTACGGCGACCGGGGGCGGCGCTTTTGGCGGCGCAGGTGGTGGTGCCGGGCGGAAACCGGGGACTTTCGCCAGATCAGGCCGGGCTGCCAGCGGCAGTGGCCGCCATGCTGACCGAGGGGGCGGGTGCCCGCGGCGCCACCCAGGTAGCGGATGACCTGGAGCGCCTGGGGGCCATCGTGAGGGCCCATGCCACCGCGGACGCGATCACCGTGTCCCTGGACGTCATGGCCGAGAAATACGGCGAGGCGGCTCCCATTCTCTATGATGTGGTGGCGGCCCCGCGCTTCGAAGCGGCGGAGTGGAAGCGGGTGCAGGCGGAGCGGATCACCGAGGTGGTGCGCGCGCGCGCGGAGCCGGGGTTCGCGGCCGAGCGCGGCCTGGCCAGCGCCCTCTTCGGCGAGCAGCACCCTTATGGCATGGGGACACGCGGCGTCGAGACCACGCTTTCGCGCCTGGGCGTCGCAGACCTGCGGACGTACCACCAGGCGCGCTTTCAGCCGAAAAGCGCGGTGCTGGTGATCGCCGGAGACGTAGAGCTGAGCCAGGCGCAGGCGGAAAAGCTGGCCGCGCCTTTCTCGGCGTGGAAGGCATCGGGTCCCGCGGCGCTCGTTCTGGCCGCCTCCCCTGCCCCGCGTCCGGAGAAGCGGCGCCTGGTGCTGATCGATCGCCCGGGGGCGCCGCAGTCAGAGCTGCGTATGGCCACGATCTCCCAAGCGCGCAAGAACCCCGACCGGGCCGTGGCGGACGTGGCCAACACCCTGCTCGGGGGGGCCTTCACCAGCCGGCTGAACCAGAACCTGCGGGAGCAGCACGGCTGGGCCTATGGCGCGGGCTCGCGCTTCCAGCGCCTGCTGGACACCGGGTACTTCGTGGCCCAGGCGGCGGTGCGCACCGATGCCACCGCGGATTCGGTGGGGGAGATGATCAAGGAGCTGCGGCGAATGGGGGCGGAGCCGGTGAACCAGGCGGAGCTGATCAAGGGGCGCAAGTCGTCGGTGCAGCGGCTGGTGTCGCTGTGCGAGCGGGTGGCCGGGCTGGCGCAGGCGTTCGGTGAGATTGCCCTATATGGGCTGCCGGCGGACGAGCTGTCGCAGCTTTCTCGCGACAGCCAGCATGCCACCGCGGCGATGGTGCAGAAGGTTGCCCAGCGCTACTTCGTGCCGGAGAAGGCGACGCTGGTGGTGGTAGGGGACCGAAAGACAGTCGAGCCGGCGCTGCGCAAGCTGGACCTGTCCGGGGCAGAAGTAGAATACCGGGATGTGAACGGGGCGCTCCTGCCAGTGGCCAAGAGCACCCCAAAATAAGTATACGAAGAGTCATTTAAGGAAGAAGCACCTGGCCGGAGCAGAAGTGGAGTACCAGGATGTGAACGGGGCGCTCCTGCCAGTGGTCAAGAGCACCCCGAAATAAGATACGAAGAGTCATTAAGGAGCCGCCACCGAATAACTTTCCCTTGGATTTGGGAAGGCTCCTCAGAGCTGGTCATGGAAAGTGAAAAGTTATTTTGTGGTGGCTCCTAAGGAAGAAGCAACTGGCCGGAGCAGATTTTGGCGCACCCCCGCAGCGACCGAGGGAGCGTACTACTGTACGTGACCGAGGGAGCGAGGAGGTACGCCAAAATCTGCCCGGCCAGTTGCTTCTGTTACCGGGGGACTTGGCCTGCGGGCAGGGCGGCTGGCCGCTTGAGCGTAGCCCCGGTGGCCCCGCTGTCGAAGAGTTCCTTCATGCTGCCCAGGGTGCTCATGACACCGCTGGCCTCGTAGGGCATGAACACCACCTTCTGCGAGTTGCTGGCGATCTGGATCATCGACTCCAGGTAGCGCTGGGCGATCAGGTACTGCGCCGGGTTGCCCATGGCGCCGATGGCCTTGGCCACCACCTCGATGGCCTGGGCCTCGGCCTGGGCCACCCGCATGCGGGCCTCGGCCTGGCCCTCCGCCGCCAGGATCGCCGACTGCTTGGCGCCCTCGGCGCTGACGATCTGCGACTGACGCTGCCCCTCGGCCCGCAGGATCGACGAGGACTTCTCGCCCTCGGCGGTGGTGACCACGGCGCGGCGGGAGCGCTCGGCGGTCATCTGCTTCTCCATCGTCAGACGGATCTCCTCGGGGGGGTTGATGTTCTTCAGCTCGACGCGGACGATCTTTACCCCCCAGGGCTGGGTGGCGCTGTCCAGCACCTGACGGAGCTGGGTGTTGATGGTGTCCCGCGAGGTCAGGGTGTGGTCCAGGTCCAGCGCCCCGATGACGTTGCGCAGCGCCGACAGAGTGAGCTGCTCCAGGCCGTAGCGCAGGTTCTGCACCTCGTAGGTCGCGCGCACCGGGTCGATAACGATGTAATAGATGACGGCGTCGACCCCCATGGTGACGTTGTCCCGGGTGATGACCGGCTGGGGCTCGATCTGGGTGATCTGCTCGCGGATGTCGATGTTGGCGCGCACCGCGTCGAGGAAGGGCAAGATGATGTTGAGCCCGGCGTTGGCGCTGCTGTGGAACTTGCCGAGGCGCTCGATGATCATGACCTGCTTCTGAGGCACGATCTTCACGGTCTTTAGGACGACCACCAGCGCCAGGACGATCAGACCGAGCAAAAAGACATACATGATCTCCATCTCACATCTTTCTTTGGCTTTTGGCTTTGGCTTTGGATTTGGATCATTCCGACGAGGCCACGGTCAGGACGATCCCGTCCGCGCCATTGACGACGACTGCAACGCCCTCGGAGAGCCGATCTGGGGCCTTGGCCGCCCAGTCCTGACCATCCACCAGGACCCGCCCGGCGCCGCTCTCGGGGTCGATGGCCTGGGTCACGACGCCGGCCAGCCCGACCAGGCGATCCGTGCGCGACGGCACCCCCGGCGAGGCCCGCCGCGAGAGCACCCAGGGCCGCAAAAGAAGCACCCCGAGGAAAAGCACCCCGGCAAAGATGCCCACCTGCCCCGGCAGCGGCACGCCCATCCGGGCGGCACCGCCAGCCAGCAACGCGGCGGCGCTGGCGAAGATGAAGCCGAAGAGCGGAGAAAAGATCTCCACCACGGCGGCTACAATGGCAACAACGAGCCAGGCGATCACCTGTGACATGCACCGGGATTGTAACCCCCGCCATGGGTCCATGGCAAATGTCCGTCGCAGGCGGTCCTGGGTGTAGCGGCCAGGGGTCCTTTGGCGTAGCGGCCGAAGGTCCGCCGACGTCCCGCGGCTTTTCAGTCGCCGCCGTCGTTGAGCCTGGGCAGGTCGTCATTGGGCCGGGGGCCATCGCCGATGCCGCCGTCACCAAGGTCGGGCAGGCTCAGGTCCCGGGCCGGCCGCACCTGGCAGGTGCCGTGACGGAGGTCCTCCAGGAACTGCCCGATCTGGTTGGAGCAGAAGAGCGACGCCTGGCACTCGCTGCTCCACAGGCAGGTTTCGCCCAGGCCGCGACGGGCTGCCTCGCAGACCCCGAAGGCGGCCGCGGCGGCGTCGGTGCCTGGCGCCGGCCCGCCGTCCTTGGATGATTTCGCGCACAGGAGGCCCGTCCGGCAGTCGCTGTTCTGCTGGCAGAACATCCCCGCGGTAGAGTTGCATCCGCAGCAAAAAAGCAGGGCGGCTGCGGCCCCATGAAATGCGGTCTTCATACGCCGGCCCCCTCGCTGGCCGATGAGAAGATCACCTCGCCCACTTGGCGCTCGCCCTCTTCTGCCTGCTTGCGGGAAAGGGCGACGGCCTCGCTCTCTTCCTTCAATCGGGGGAAGGTATAGTGACCGACCTGCTCCTGCGCTTCGGCGGATCTGTCGGGCAGCGCCACGTCCCCTTCCAGGTCGCGGTGCAGGCGCGCGAGTTCCTCGTGGGCCAGGGGCAAAAGCGCCTTGGCCCGCGCCTCGGTGCCGGCCGCTCCGGGCATCCGCTGCTCGCCGCGCAGCACCCGACGCACCGCCAGGCGCACGACCTCCAACGGGTCTATAGACGGCGACGGCGACGGCGACTCGCCCCCCCGGGAGGCGATGGACCAGAGCAACGCCCGTCGCAGGTTGCGCCGCACCCGGCCCTGCCTGCGCATCCTCTCGCCCAGGTAGCGACCGGCGGGCACGGCGAAGAAGATCAGCGAGAAGAGAAACGGCACCACGGTCAGCAGCAGCGCCAAAAGCGACCCGACCGGCAGGCCCGCGGCGAAGAGCGCCCCGATGGTCAGTGCAGCCACCAGGTTGAAGCCGTTCAGCAGGGTGATGACGGCGTTCGTCCCGCCGCGGTTGCCAGTCAGGGCGGGGGGCGACTCGGCCTGGTCCCAGGCAAAGGGGGTCAGCGCCCGGACATCGGCTCTCAGGGCAAGGAGCGGCCCCGCCCCGAAGGCCGGCAGGGCGCCCAGGGTCGTCAGGGTCTGGGCGGTCTCAACGGTGCGGCGCAGGTCGCGGAAGGCATAGACCAGGGCGCCGTTGTCGGCCACCTCGGGCTCACCGTCGTACTGGACCAAAAGGCGCGTGGCTTCTTCCTCGGCGCGGCGGTAGCTCCAGCCGGTCAGCAGCACCAGATCGCTGGCGCTGATGCGGCCTTGCTTTTCACGGATGTAGGACAAGAGCATGCGGTCGTCTCCCGAGGTCAGGCTGGGCGGGGACATGGGCTGCGGCGGGCCGAAAACGAAGTCGAAGACGCTGCGATAGAATCGCTTGCGCGGAGGGCCGCCGTCATCCAGCTCGCGGCGGCGCCGGGAGCCCCCGTACCGCGGCCCCCAGTCGGGCAAGAGCCACCACAGAAAGATCCCTCCCGGGCCATCGTCGTCGCCATTGCCGGCGACCATCAAGGCGATGGCCAGGACCGCGAAGAGCGCGGTGTAAAGGACCAGGGTGGCGGCAATCCACACCTTGAAGGCGACGGTGAAGCCACGCCACAGGGCGGAGCCGACGGTGCTCAGGGCGGCGCTCAGGCGCTCGCCGCGGGAGGCCTGGTTGCGACGGGGAAGGCCCGGGGCAAACTGGTAGACCAGCTCACCCTGCTCGGTGACGGCGAGGTGCGAGCGGTAGTCGCGGGCCAGGCCGCGCAGCGCCGCTTCGGCCTCGTCGGCGGGCAGGCCGGCAAGGACGGCGGCGTCGGACTTGACCAGACACAGGGCGGTCTCTGCTGAGTTTGGCATGCCTGGCTTGCCTGAGCGTTCGCGCAGCGCCGAGAGCAGGCGCTCCTCGGCCTCTTTCTGGCGGTCCAGGCCCCCCGAGAGGGGCCGCCTGCCAGGCGTGCCGGCGCCATCCATCATTGACATGAGGGTACAATATCGTGGAATCCGCCGCCGTGCCAGGTGGGGGTGCGGGGTGCAGGTCATGGGCTGGAAACGGGCCTGACGGGGCTTCCGGCCCATCGGGTTTGGTCCAGGCCGTGTAGTGAGGGCAGCCCCCCTGTGGACTTTCTCTTTCGTCGCTGAGGGCAGTGGCGCCGATGGCCCCAAGGGGGCTTTCGGACGTTTGAAACGTCCGCGGGGCCGCCGCCCGAAGGGGCTCAGGGCGCGCGTAAGGCGAAGCTGCCCGGGTCGATCACCACCGTGGTCATCGGCGCGGAACGGGGCCATAGGGCCAGACCCAGGAGCACCCCTGAGGTCACTGCTGCGGCCCCCACCCAGAGCCACGGCCGGGTATAGAATGGCACCCGCGGCGGCGGCGGCGGTCGCGGGTGGACCAGGATCGGATGCAGAAAGAGATCCCCCGGGGCCGTGCCCACAACAGCACCAGCGACAGTCGGGGACTCAGCCTTTGCGACGGCCCCGACCGGCGCACCTTTTACCCCACCCTCGGCGTAGAACCAGGCCACCAGCCCCTCCGCCGCCGCGGGCAAGGGCCGCTCTTTGGTGACCCGAGCCACCCGCGGCGCCTCCGGCGCTTCGCGAACAATGGACCGCGGCGCCTCCGGCGCTTCGCGAACGATGGACCGCGGCGCCTCCGGCCCTTCGCGAACGATGGACCGCGGCGCCTCCGGCGCGTCGCGATCGGCACAACGCACGCGCTGCCCCAAAAGGATCGGCTCCCCCGCGTCCCGCCCCACCACCACCGCCAGCACGCTCTCCAGCCCGAGCAGCCGGCACAACGCCGAAAACCCCGACGCCGAGGGCGCCCGCCGCAGGCCAATCAGCGTCGCCTGCGTGCGATCCGGCACCAGGTCCACCGGCAGGTAAAGCCCGGGTTCGGGGGCCTCGGCTACCTGCACTAGGAGCACCCGCGCCTCGTAGCCCGGCAGCCGCACCATCACCACATGCTCGCCGGGAGGCACCGGCCGCTCCGCGCGCCCGTCGGCCTGGCTCAGCGCCACCTCGACCCCGTCGATCGACACCGATACCAGGGGCCGCAGCCCGGACGGCACCGGCCCAAAAAGCCCGGCCCCCGCCCGCTGCCCGACCTGCGGCACCACGCGCAACGGCCGCAGCGACCCCGCCGCTACCTCATCGGCCACTCGGCGAAAAAACGCCAGCACATCCGGCCGCACGTCCGCCTCGGTGAGCTGCGCCGATGGCAGCAGTACCAGCGCCCGGCGGAAGGTCTGGGCTGCCTCGACGGGCCGGCGCAGTTCCAGAAGCGCCACGCCCCACCAGCGCAGTACCTCGGCATAGAGCGACGGGGCCACCGGCAACATCAGGAGCCCCCGGCAACGCTGCGCCGCCTCCGCCAGCGCCGCCTCCGCCCGTTCCAGCTCCACCCGCGAAAGTCGTCGCTGCCCCTCGGCCAGAAGCTCGCGCACGCCGCCCAGGTTCATCAGGAGCGCCTGGCTTTGCTGCTCTGCGTGGGCCCGCAGCCCCTGCTCGATCGCCCCCGACACCACCTGGATGTCCCGCGCCTTCAGCGCCCCGCGCAGTTCCGCGGCCACCTCCAGCAAGGGCGGCAGCCGAGGCCCCGATCCCCCCTTCGCCCCCCGCGCCGCTTCCGGCACATAGGGCGGGGGCGGGAGCGGGAGCGGGAGCGGGAGCGGGAGCGGGAGTGGGAGTGATCGATACACCACCACCGCCACCCGCGGCGCCGCCTCCACCCGCCGTGGCCACGACAGCACGACGCAAAGCAGACACACACACACGCAAGTGGTGAAAACCAGCCCGAACGCCACGGGACGGGGCCGACAGACCGGATGATGGGTGCGGGGCCGGGGGCCGCGCAGCTGCGCCACGGTACAATCCTCGTGCCCGGCGGTGTGCCAGGCGGGTATACTCCTTACCATGGATGATCAGGCACCCAAGAAGCAACCGCCATCCGCCGAGACCCCCGGCGCGGGGGCCAACGGCCTGGCGCCTTCCGCAAAGGTCTCCGTCCCGGCAACCACCGGCGCGGAAGCCCACGACGCAGCACCCACTGCCCACCAGGCCGCCGGAGCTGCCCATGATTCCGTTGCCCAGCCGCCACCCCGGGACGACCGGCCCCGCCTGCGTCCCCTGGATGCCTTCCCTGTGGACAACCCCAACACCGCCGACCGCGGCGCCCCCAAGCTCCTGACGCTGCGCGACCCCTCCGGCCTGGCCCAGGGCAGCGTCACCCTGCCCCCCATGGGCGTCGCCGTCATCGATCTGTGCGACGGCACCCGCACCCGCGACGAGATCCGCGGCGAGTTCCAGCAGCGCTACGGCTCCCCCCTGTCCCGTGAGGCCCTGGATGCCCTGCTGAAGCGCCTCGACGACGCCCTTCTGCTCGACTCGGCGGCCTTCCGCAACCACGCCGCCAGCACCTTCGCCGACTTCGCCCGGTCCCCCGTCCGCCCGGCCCACTTCGCCGGCACCAGCTACCCCAAGGACCCCGAGGCCCTGCGCCAGGTCCTTGACGGCTGTTTCGCCCCACCCAACGGCCCCGGCCTGCCCGCCGCACATGGCCACCGGCAACCCGACGCCCCCGACGCCCCGGTGGCAATCATTGCCCCCCACGTCGACTTCACCCGCGGCGGCCCGGCCTACGCCTGGGCCTATCGGCCCCTTCTGGAAGCCCGCGCCATGCCCGACCTCATCATCCTACTCGGCACCGACCACGCCGCCCCCGACCCCAGCTTCACCCTGCTGCGCAAGCACTTCGACACCCCGCTCGGCCCCATCCAGACCGATCTCGCCCTTTGCGACGAGCTTCTGGAGGCCGCCAAGGCCCTCTCGCCCAAGCTCCCCGAGCAGCTCCTCCGCGACGAACACCACCACCGCGGCGAGCATTCGCTGGAATTCCAGGCGGTGTGGCTGCGCCACGTCCTTTCCCACCGCGATGACGGCGCGCAACCCAAGATCCTGCCGATCCTGTGCGGCTCGTTTCACGAGTTCGTCGGCGGCGGCAAGGACCGCCCGGCCACGCCCCAAAACGGCAAGAGCAACGGCCCCGCCCTGCCCTTCCTGGCGCTCCTTTGCGAGCACATCGACGCCCGCCGCGCCGCCGGACAGTCCATCCTCTACCTATGCGCCGCCGACCTGGCCCACGTCGGCCCGCGCTACGGCGACCGCGACCCCCTGTCCCCCTCCGACTGCAACTCCCTGGAGCAGCGCGACCGCGCCACCCTGCGCCCGGTCTGCGCCGGGGACGCCGACGGCTGGTTCCGCGAACTTTACCGCGAGAAGGACCGTCGCCGCGTCTGCGGCCTGTCTCCGATCTACACCATGCTGAAGATCAAGCCCGAGGGCCCCGGCACCCTCCGCTGTTACGGGCAGTGCCAGGCCGAAGGCGGCTCCATCGTCTCGATCGCCTCGGTGATCTTCTAAGCTTCTTTCTTTGGCAAGGGGCATGATATTATAGATCTGCCGCAAAACCGGATCGCCAAGCGCCCCAGGCGCCGCGGTCCATGAACCCACCCCGCGGGAGACAGAACCTCATGAGGAAAGCCCTTCCCTTCGTGCTCATGCTTTTGCCTGGGCTCGGCCTGGGTGCCGGCTGCGGCATCCCCAAGGAGCAGTACAACCAGCAGGTCCGCGACAACCAGGAGCTGAAGACCCGGCTCAGCGAGAGTGAGCGGCTGAAGGCCGAGACGGCGCAGAAGCTGGCCGATCTGGAGAAGCAGGACGCGGATTTGAAGCAGCGCATCGCCGCCATGTCCGGCGACATCGGCAAGGCCGAAAGCGACAAGGCGACCCTCAACTCCGACCTGGCCGCGATGAAGAAGTCCCTGGAGGACTTGAAGCGGGCGCAGGTGGCGGCAGAGAAACGCACCAAGGCGTTCCGCGACCTGGTCGCCAAGTTCAAGGCCATGGTGGACGCCGGCAAGCTGGCGGTGGAGATCCGAAACGGCCTGATGCTGGTGAAGCTGCCGGACAACATCCTCTTTGACACCGGCAAGACGGACCTCAAGAAAGAGGGCATGGACGCCATCAGTCAGGTGACCAAGATCCTGAACGGGGTCGAGGGGCGCAAGTTCCAGGTGGCCGGGCACACCGACAACCAGCCGCTCGGCAAGAAGGCCCGCTTCAGGTCCAACTGGGAGCTGTCCACCGAGCGGGCGCTGACCGTGGTGAACCTGATGATCAAGGAGGGCATGGACCCCAAGCGCCTGTCCGCCGCCGGCTATGCCGACGTGCTGCCCGTGGCCGCCAACGACGACGACGAGGGCCGCCGAAAGAACCGCCGCATCGAGATCGTCCTGGTCCCCAACATCGAGGACCTGCCCCCGATGGACGACATCAAGAATTGACCCGGGTCCCGGTGAAATCCGGGGGTTGCGCGGTGAATCAGGTCGGGAGACTGACCTTGAAGATCCCCTGGCGAAGGCGGACGGATCGGCCCGGCTTACTTGACAGTTGCCAGCGAGGCTGCTAGCTAGATAACAGCGGCAAGGTCCGCCGGTGGTCGTTAGAAGCTGACATGCAATCCGTAGACCTACTTGAACTCGCAGACCTGGAACTTATCGGCAGGTGGGTGGCCATCGACAGCCGGGGGGACCGAAGTGCCCACCGTGACGGCCGGCTGCGCTCTCTCTCGTCCGGGGCCCTCCTGGTCGATCACGATGCCGAGTTGGACGCCCTGTGCGTCCGCGTCGCCGAGGCGGGCCACAAGAACCTCGACATCTTCCTGTGCAACCATCGCGGCCAGGCGTAAGCCCGGTCGCTGCGTCTTTCTTCCCTTCTTCTGGGGCGCTCTCGCCTCGACGACGTGAAAGTCCGTGCTATCATGAGTATGGACCCGTGCGTCGCCCCCCGCTACCCCACCAAGGATTGACCCTCATGCGCCTGGTTCATGACAACCGCGGCGCTTCGCGCTTGGCGAGCATCTACCGCGGCGCTTCGTGCTGGGCAATTCCGGCCTGGGCAGGCCTCTGCGCCGTACTCGCCGGTTGCGCCCACTCGCCCGCGCGCGGCCCCTCGCCTGCCGCGTCCCGGGCCCGGCCGCCCGAGGGCTTACCCAGGGGCGATGCCACCGGCACCTGGGACTGGATGTTGCGTTCGCCCAACGAACAGGGCGACCTCCGCGTCGAGCAGGAGGAATGGCACCTGCAGCAGCAAGGGGCCCGCCTCTTCGGGTACTACGACCGCCAGGTGCTGCTCCTGTCCCAGGACCAGCGGCCCTTCCAGTGCAACGGGGCGCTCGGCTTCACCAAGCTGTCCCGGGTGCGGGTGAGCGGCGAGATCCACGGCGCCGCCATCGCCCTAAAGGAGACCGCCGCCGAAGCCCAACCCGGCCCCTGCGACGGCGGGCAGCGCAACCTCATGGGCTACACCGGGGAGCTTTCCGGCGACTCGCTGATGCTGCGCTTCCCGCCGGGGGGGATGCAGTACCTCGCCCGCCGCCGCGCCGGGGCCCCCACCGCCCCGCTCTCCTCCCGGGAACCGCTCTCGCTCACGCCTTCGGACCCGGGCGCCGCGTCCCTGCCGGGCCTCTCCGGGGTGTGGGAATGGGAGCTTTCCACCGTGGACTCCGAGGGCGACCTGCGCACCGAACGGGAGGAATGGCACATCACCGAGCACGACGCCGACATCGCCGGCTACTACGAGCGCACCGTCCACCGCACCCGCACCGGCGGGGCCTTCCCGTGCAGCGGCTCCGCCGAGATCGAGGCGGTGACGCACTACACCTTAAGAGGCCAGCGCTTCGGCGATCACGTGACCGTCAGCGAGGTCGACTTCAAGGCGCGGCCCGGTCCCTGCGACAACGCGCTGCGCCGCCTGGACACCTATCAGGGCGACATCGC
>JBBRLA010000078.1:0-19487 GCA_038231615.1 Polyangia bacterium
GCCAGGGCCAATCGCTGGACACCCCCGAGCCGCTGAGCGATGACGCGGTCCAACACATCGCCTCCGAGCACCCCGCCAAAAGGCCCGGGGCGCACATCATGCCGGTGCAGAAATGCGCGTCGGTGGCCGACGCGACCCAGACCGCCGCCTCGGTACACTTGTGGTACTGGGGTGGGCACATCATTCCCAACGTCAAGGTCTACGCCGTGTTCTGGACCGGCGCCGTACGAAAGGAGACCCAGGACAAGATCGGCGGCTTCTTCCAGGCCGTCACCGCCAACCCCTACATCAACTGGCTGACCGAGTACAACACCAACGTCGGCGGCGAGAACGGCGTTACCGGCACCAACCAGACCATCGGGCGGGGCACCTTCGGCGGCGCGGTGACCATCACCCCGTCTATCACCGGCACGACCCTCACCAACGACAACATCGCCGCCGAGTTGAACCACCAGATCGACATCGGGTCGCTGGCCGCTCCCGACCAGAACAGCATCTACATGTTCTTTTTCCCGGCGGGCTACTCCATCGACCTGGGCGGGCAGAAGTCGTGCAGCGTCTTCTGTGCCTACCACAACACCGTGCAGCGCGCCGGGGCCAGCGTGTATTACGGCGTCATGCCCGACGTCGGCGCCGACGGCTGCCAGCTCGGCTGCGGTCTGGACAAGTCGGTCTTCAACAACCTGACGGTGGCCACCTCCCACGAGCTGGTCGAGGCAATCACCGACCCCGAGGTTGGCCTGGCCCTGGACGCCGGCCCGCCGCTCGGCTGGTATGACCAGTCCAAGGGCGAGATCGGCGACATCTGCGCGCCGCAGTCGGACACCCTGCCGGGGACCCCCTACCTGATCCAGAAGGAGTGGTCGAACAAGTGCAATGCTTGCATCACCACGCCGGGAGCGGGCTGCAACGCCAATGACGGTACCCCGGTGGTCGGGATGACCGCGCCGGGCAACGGCGACACCGTCACCGGCACCACCCTCAACGTCTCGGCCGACGCCGACGGCCGCGGCACCGCCATCACCGAGGTGGACTTCACCCTCAACCTGTTCTTCCCGATCGGCAAGGCGACCAAGCCGCCCTACAAGGTCAGCAAGAACATCGCCACCCTGAAGGCCGGCACGTACATTCTCAGCGCCAAGGCCAAGGGCAAAAACGGCAAGGTGGCCACCTCGGGCTGGACCACGTTTGTAAAGAAGTAGGCGCAACCCACCGCCTCCCTCCACGCGCGCCGCCAGCCGCGCTTTTTGCGCATCTGCTTCCCTGTCGGTGGTCACAAAGAATCGCGAAATCTCATCCAATCTCGGCCTGCGCTCGTACCTGAAGAGAGGGGCAGTTCGCCCACGGCAGGACGGTGCATTCAATGATGAAGACATATCTGGTTCTGGGTCTGCTGGTTGGGCTGCTGTCAGCCTGTGGCAGTGACGATACGACTTATACCACCGTCCCCTACGCGTTCACCGCCGCGGTGCGCTCGGGAATGAGCAGCGGCCTCTCGGTCCAGGGAGACATGGTCCTGGTGCAGCTCAGCAACCCGGACCGCGCGGTGGGCCTGGTGATAGGCGCCGCGGGCAGTCAGCCCATCCCGGTGACGGCGGAGAAGGTTGGCGACAACATCCACCTGAGCATCACCATGGACAACGGGCAGATCATCCAGGGCACGGGGCCCTTTGGCGGGACCTTCGCCGAGGGCCCGCAAACCATGCAGGGCGACCTGACCGGTCCCACCGCCACCGACAAGGGAGACTGGGCCGGAAAGCAGCGGCCCTGTACTCAAGCGCAGCGCAAACAGTGCATCGATGGCGTCAGGCAGTGCGTGGAGTACGGGTTCCACCCCTGCGGAATCACCGATGACTTCGGGGACATCGCCAGCAACCGCACCACGAAATGCGCCACGTGCCTCAAGACGGCGCTGGTGATCCCCGTCTGCCGCTGCATCTTGTAGAGGCAACGCGGCCGGTCTTTGTCTCGCTCCGCCATCATATGAAGCGGGCACAACAAAGTTCGCAGCATAAAAAGCGGGCCACAGCCTCTCTCATCGACCATCTTGAATGGTGATACGCTAGACGAGAGGACTTGTGCAGAAGTCAGCCACCATCGCCCCGGGTCAGCCCGTTTCTCAGGATACCGCGCTGGCAGAGTCACTGATCGGCAAGCAGATCGGCGATCGGTACCGCATCCTGAGGTCCCTTGGGCAGGGGGGAATGGGCGCGGTGTACGAGGTCATTCAAGAGGAGACCCGCCACAGAGCGGCGGTGAAGATCCTTTTCCCCGAGTATTCCCGCGAGCCGCGCTGGGTCGAACGGCTGTTCAAGGAGGCCCACGCCGTCAACATGACCAGCCATCCGGGGCTGGTGAAGATCTTCAGCTGCGGCCACGCGGATTGCCTGGCCGGCAGCGAACGCGCCGCCTACATCCTCATGGAGTACCTGGAAGGCGAGTCGCTGTGGCGGCGCCTGGCCCGGCTGCGCAAGCTCGAAGAGCAGCTCTCCGTCGACAGCGCCCTGAGGCTGAGCAGGCAGATAGCCTCGGCGCTGGCGTCCGTGCACGAGCAAGGCGTCATCCACCGCGACCTCAAGCCGGAGAACGTGATCCTCATCGCCGATCCCGAGGTCCCGAGCGGCGAACGGACCAAGGTGGTGGACTTCGGCATCGCCAAGTTCGACGACAACCAAGCCTCGGGCGCGCACCATACCACCGGCGGCAAGGTCATGGGCACGCCGATCTACATGTCGCCGGAACAATGCCGGGGGGTCCCGCTGAGCGGCAGGTCGGACGTCTACTCACTGGGGGTCATGCTCTACGAGATGCTCGCCGGCCGGCCCCCCTTCGACCACCTGGAAACAGGCACGCTGATGACCATGCACATCCGCGACCCGCCGCCGTCGCTCGACCTCTTGCGGCCCGACGTCCCCGACGAGGTGCTCGCACTGGTCGATGAGATGCTCCGCAAGGAACCCCTCGATCGCCCGGCGATGGTGGAGATCGAGGACCGCATCGAGGGGCTGGAAGACCAACGGCGGCTCCGCGTGGTCGCACCGGTCCCTACGCTGCCCGATAGGAAAGCGACCTCGCCTGCGTCTTCATCCTCCCGGGAGCGGCACCTGGACACGATGACGGTGCAGCCCGAATCGCGCCGCGGCCGGCGGGGCCTCTGGGTGGCGGCGATCGCGGCGATCGTGTTCATCGGAACGCTGAGCGGCCCATTTTTGCGATCCCGCGCGCCCGCCCGCTCCCCGGCGGCCGTGGCGTTGCAGCCGGCGACCTCAGCGGCGGCCCCCATCCACCCGATGGCCACGCCGATGGAGCCGGCCCCCCGGGGGCAGGGGCCCGGCGCCGGGGAAAGCGAGCCAGCGGCCGAGAGACCCGCCCTGCCTTCCGAGGCGGAGGCCAGCCTGGCGGAAGAACCGCTGAAGCGATCCGCCCCCACCCGCCGGCACCATGGCCCGGGGCGACGCAGTGCGGAGGCGGACCTGCCCCGGCTGCCTGACGGGCCGGTCAGCCCCCAGCCGGTCAGCCCCCAGCCGGCGCCACCCGCATCCCCGGCGCCGGAACCCGCCGCTGTACCGGCGGCATCGCCAGCCGGCCCGCAGCCGGCCCGCAGGCGACGCATCCCGATGCCGGACATCCGAGACCTGTCGCCGCCCGTCCCGGCAGGGACCTGAGCGGTGCGGCACGTCGCGCTCTCCCTTTTGGTCTGCCTGATCTGCTCGCTCGTGCCACGCGGCGCGCCGGGCGGCCCGATCTCGCCCGACAGCGCCGCGGCCCGGACCGAGGCGGTGCGTACCGCGGCCGAGGGCCAGCACCTGTACCAGGCGGAGAACTATGCGGAGGCGATCGAGAAATTCCGCCGGGCGTATGCGCTCTATCCGAGCCTGGACCTTCTGGTCTACATCGCCGCCTGCTTGTCCAGTCTGCGTCTCGAGATCGAGGAGCTGCGGGTGCTGCTCGATTTCTTCGCCGATCCGGGCCAGAGCAAGCAGGAGCTTCGTGGCCTGGCGCTACGGCTGTGGCGGGAGTCGAGCCCCACCGCGCGCGAGGGGCTGCTCGGGCCCGGCGCCGATCGCCTACCGGCGCCGGTGAGCAGGAAGCTGCAGCACCTGCCCCCCTGGCACCGGGAGCAACTCCCGCAGGAGTTGCGCCGGCTGCTCCTGCAAGTCCCCCTTGAGTGCACGCCCCTTTACCCGCGGCTGAACGTCGATGGAGAACCCGCGACCGCGGACGGGGGAAACCTGTACCTTTTGCGCGGCCCGCATCGGCTGCGGGCGACGCCGGCTGCGGGCACCGGGTACCTGCCGGTGGAACGCGACATTGAGGTCGCGGCGGACATGCCGAAGGTCGTGCTACAGTCGCCTCTGGGGCTGCGCGTCCTGTCGCCCCAGGGCCGGCGGGTCTTCGTAGATGATCATGCGGTTCCGGCGACGCCTGCCGAGGGGCTGGTGCAAGAGTCGATGGTGCCGGTCAGCCCGGGCCGGCACGAGGTCGCCGTCGTAAGCCCACACAACCGACGCATCCGGCTCGTAGTGGAGGTCGAAAAGGGGGGTGGCGCCGAGACGGTCATCGGGCCGCCTCTCCTGTGGCCGGGCCTGGCGCTCGCCGGGGCGGGTACCGGGGCGTTGGTCACGGGGGCGGCCCTCTTGACGATCCACGGTAACTGCGCCACTGCCGGGGACCTCAATACCTGCGAGCGAGTGTACCAGACCGATCGGGGTGGCTATGCCGGGGTGGCGCTTGGCGCGGCGGCACTCTTGGGCGGCGTGGTGTGGTTCGCCTACAACGCGAGCGATCACCCCTTCTTTCGACGTCCGACAGGCCGCCGACCCTCGCTGGTGCCAGGCCCGGAGCGAGGCGGCGGCATGCTCTGGCTCAGCGGCCCCTACTGAGCGCCCTTACGTGCACACCCCTGCCTTGCAGGTCTGCCCGGACCTGCACGACGTGCCCCCGCAGACGCAGACCTGGTTGACGTTGCAGGTGGCCCCGGTGGGGCAGTCCGCTATCTTGCTGCATCCACAATGCGAGTTGACGCCAACGATGCCGACGCACGCCGTGCCATTGGGGGCGGTCATGCAGTCCCCGGCGACCAGACAAGAGCGGGAGCAGGCGCCATTCGAGCACTTGTCATTGTCGCTGCCGCAGTCCCCGTCCTTGACGCAGCCGCAGCCTGCCATCGCCGAGGCACACGCCGGTAGCGCGGAGCCGGTGCAGACCGAGCACATGGGGCCGCAGTGATCGGCGACCGCGCACGGCTGGCATAGCTCCCCCGTGCAATATCGCCCTACCGCGCACTGGCTGTCCAGCCGGCAATCCGTGCACGCGGTGCCGTCCATGCGGCAGACCGGCTTGCCGGCGCCGGTGCAGGTGGAACAGGCTGCCCCGCAGTGAGCGTCCGTGTTGCAGGGCCGGCACATGCTGGCCATCGGGTCGCAGTAGCTGCCGTGCCCGGGCTCGCCGCAGTCCCGGTCGCCAAGGCACGGCGCAGGTGCCAGGTCCCCCTGCACGGCGTCACTGGCGTCCGCGACACTTCTGGCATCGGCCGGCGCCGCCAAAAGGTCTGGAATGGCCAGATCGACCAAGCCGGACATGTCTTTGGAACCGCAGCCGGGCTCATTCTTGCACAACCGAGGGTTGGGTATTGTGCAGCTCGCCGCGAGCGTTACCGCGAGCAGCATGATGCCGATCGGCGCACCTCGGTTCATCGCTTCATGATAGCACCCTCGCGGCGGCGGAGCTGAGGGTTAGGCGCGAGAAAGCCCTCGGCGCCAACCCCCCGCCACGATCGCCCTTGCAACCTTGGCAGGGGTGCCTACAACGGCTTCCCATGAGAAACTATCAACTGGTCCAGATCGCCCCTCCCAACTACACCTTCACCCGCTGCTTCGACGAGGTATCTCGCCTTCTGCGCCTGTCCTTCGCGTCGCTGGGGCGGCCGATCCCCTGCACCGCCAACGTCCTGGCCCCGGATCGCGTGAACATCCTGCTCGGTTATCACCTGATCGAGGACCCCACGCCCCTTTTGGGGACGCCCTACATCATCTATCAACTGGAGCAGCTCTCCGATCGCGAGGGCTGGTTTGACGACCGCCTCCTCTCCCTCCTCCGCGGCGCCCAGGAGATCTGGGACTACAGCCCCGAGAACATCGCCTTCCTGCAAGCCCGCGGACTCGACGCCCGCCACCTGCCGCTGCACCACCACGAGGGGCTGTGCACCATCCCCCGGGCAACGGAGGACATCGACGTGCTCTTCTACGGCTCGATGAACCCGCGGCGCAAGGCGGTGTTGGCACAGCTCGCCGACCTGCGCACGGCGGTCCTGTGCAACGTCTTCGGGGAGGAACGCGACCGGGTCATCGCCCGCTCACGCATCGTGCTGAACATCCACTTCTACGAGGCGCAGGTAATGGAGCAGGCGCGGGTGTCGTACCTTTTGAACAACGGGCGCTTCGTGCTCAGCGAGACCTCGAAGAACAACCCCTACGCCGGGATGCTGCCGGCGATTTCCTACCCCGAACTCGCCGATGCCTGCCGCCACTACCTGGCCCACCCCGCCGAGCGCGAGCACGCCGCCCGCGACGCCCACGACGCATTCCGCGCACGGCCGATGGTCGAGGCCCTGCAAAAGGTCCTCGGCCCGACCTTCCTCCCCGCCGCATCTTTCAAGGAGCCCCCCATGGTCACCGCCGAACCCACTCTTGCCGCCCCCGATCGTCCGCTCTTGCACCGGAAAAACCCGCTGAACCTGGCCAAGGACATCCCCTACTATCAGTTCGCCCGCAACGAGGTCATCGAAGAGATCCGCAAGCACGCCCTGCCCGCCAGCCGGGTCATCGAGTTGGGGTGCTCCGGCGGAGAGACCGGCCGCCTGATGAAGCAGCACCTGGCGATCAGCTACTACGCCGGCATCGAGATCTTCCCCCCAGCGGCGGCGCGAGCACAGGCCCACCTGGACCGGGTCTACACCGCCGACTTCGAGCGCACCCCTCCCGAGGATCTGGGCCTGGTCAAAGACGACTTCGACCTGGCCCTGGCACTGGACGTGCTGGAGCACCTGTACAATCCATGGGATGCCCTGTACCGCCTGGGGCGACTGGTGCGGCCCGGGGGACACGTGGTGATGTCCCTGCCCAACACGCAGAACATCACCGTGTTGCTCGGCCTTTCGGGGGGGGCCTTTGCCTACGAGAGGGCGGGCCTGCTGGACGCGACCCACATCCGCTTCTTCACCTTGTCGTCGCTGCACGAGCTGGTGCAGGGCGCGGGCCTGGTGGTGCGCGACATCACCGCCACCCTGAACCCGCCGATCGACGTGAGCCAGCTAGCGCCCACCGGCAACCATTTCACCCAGGGCAAGCTGACCCTCTCGGACCTCAGCCGCGAGGAGATGATTCGCTTCTTCACCTATCAGTACGTGGTGATTGCCCAGCGCCCGGAGGCCGGCGGCCCATGAAGACGCGGGGCCGACGTGTCGCGCAGCGGCGGTGACACCGGGCTGCCGGGCGATGACGTGATTACCCGGCAGCCAGGGAGCGTCCGGCTCGGGTGGGGTGGTGTTTGCTCAGAGGTTGTCTGCGGCAAGCAGACCTGGGCGGCGCCGGGCGGTAAGACCGCCCGGCGGGTCGTACGGGGGGGCCGGGGATCAGATGATCGGCGCCTTCACGATTGCCTTGTGGAAGGCCTGCCCGCTGTAGAAGTCGTTGACCCGGCGGATGTCGCCGCGGGTCACCGCCGCGAGCACTGCCGCCATGGCGGCGTTGCCGGCCTTGCGCTTGGCCACGGTACCGTCGTTCGAGGTGGTGAACGACCCGTCCACCGGGAAGGGGATCAGGTCCCCGGTGTCGTAGTCCCACAATCCACCCTCGCCCGGGCCCGGATCGTTGTGGTTGTTGGTCACCACTCCGTCTCCCGGCACGATCCGGTCCCCGCCGAAGAACCCGCTCTTCAGCATGCCGTTGGACATGATCCAGGTCCGGTTCTGGCCGCCCGTGGTCGGGTCGTTCCAGTTGCTGGTGTTCAGCGCGGTGCGAGGCACGTCACCGACGAAGGCGATGACCGTGTTGTCCCCCAGCTTGAGGTTGGGGTAGTACGGATCGGGCGACGACATCAGGTCGTCCATGAAGGCGTTGAGCAGGTTGCCGAAGATCGCCGCGGCCCCTGCGGCGTTGATGCCGCCCACGCCGCCAGCGAGAAAGAGGCCGTGGGGGTCGTCGTTGAAGTAGCCCATGGCCACCTGCGCCGTCAGCCCGAGCTTCAGCGCCTTGGCAGTGACGATCATGCGGTCGCGCAGCTCGGCGGCCTTGGGGGCGAAGTTGCCGGTGACGCCGTAGCGCGCCCGGTCGGCGTCGGTCGGAAGCAGCTTCTCCGACAGGTTCAGTCCGACCAGGTTGGCCGCCAGCTTGCCGGTGGTGTAGCCCCGGGTGAAGGTGGGCAGCGTGGCGGTCTTGCTGCTGCCGATGAGGCCCTTGGTGTAGGCCTCGAAGAGTACGGCGTTGGCCGGGTTGCTGAGGATGCCGCCGGCGCGGGCCGCGTTGCTGTTGAACAGGTCCACCATGGACAGGGCGTTGGGCACGGTGGCGGGGGTCGGGGAGCCCGGCAACCGGTTCTGGGCGTAGAAGTTGGTGGCATCGCCGCCGTCGTCACCGCCCACCAGGTTGCCCACCAGGATCACCGGAGTGATCGACGGGATGACCGACTGGATGGTGGCCGCCGCCGCGCACACCGTGATCTGCTTGTCCTGGTTCACGAAGTGGTTGTGCGACCCGTTGATGTGGAACGGGGTGATCCCGCCGCCATCAATGGTGGTGATGGCCTTGGTGATGCCGTAGTTGTCGAGCCACGGGGTCTCGCGCGCCGCAATGATGAAGTTCTTGGTCGGGTCGGCGCCGACGTTGGTGGGGATCGGGTTGTTGCCGGACAGGCCGTAGACCTTCTTGTCGATCGTCCGGGAGGCCGCGTTGGGGGCGACATAGCCCCGGAACGCCTGGTTGTCCACGCCGTAGAAGTACTTGAAGCGCTCGCCGACGGCCCACGATCCCAGGTTCTTGCCCGGCGCCTTGGGCGGGTCGGTGTTGTAGTTGACGGTGTTCTTCACCTGGGCGGAAAGGCCGGTGCCGTCGCCACCGCCGCCAGTGCTCTGCAGAAAGTGAGCGGCGAATGTCGGGGTGTAGCGATCCCCGCTGACCGCCGTGGTGTTCTTCACGCTATCGGCAAACGAGTCGGGGTGCGGGAAGAGCAGTTGCGGGTAGCCGTGCGCCCCGCCCTGCCCGACGAATACCACCAGCCGCTGTGTGGGGTGCGCGGCGTCGCCGTGGGCGAAGCCGCCGGCGCGCTCGATGAAGTCCATGAGGCGCGTGGGGCCCCAGCCCAGGGCGGCGCCGATGGCCACTGCCCCTTGCATGAAGGCCCGACGGGTCGCGCCGCGAAGTTCCTTGTTCGACATGATCAGCTCCTTGTCTTCGAATTGTGGCTTCGACGTCCGTCGTTACTCACAGCTATGCGCCGCGCTGAGAACCGCGGCCACCGCCAGGCGCTTGCCGGTTTCCAGGGCCGTGATCGCCGACACGGCGATGGTCCGGGTGATGCTCTCACTGCCGTCGTCGTTGCGGACCTTGAGGTTGACCGAGGCGGCCGGGGTGGCCACGGCCTGGGCCACCACCCGCGAGCACAGGGTGATCTGGTCATCGGTGGCCGGGTAGCCCTGAAGGCAGGTGACGCCGGCCTCGTTGCAGGTGTTGTCGGCGTTGAAGAGCACCGCCGGCTTGCCGGCCAGCATGCAGCCCGCCCCCGAGAGGGTGCCGGCGACGAGTTCGGGGGCCGCCGAGGCGAACAGATCGAAGAGCTTGGTGCCGCTGGCGGTGCTCTGCCCCGTGGCCTCCGCCAGGCGTGCGCTGTACTGGGGCAGGCCCAGGGTCAGCCGCGCGTCGCAGTAGACGAACTTGGCCGGCTGCGAAATGTTGCCCAGGCACGAGAGGCGATCGTCGGCGCGAGCCGCGCAGGTCGCGTTGATGAGCGGGCTGCAATCGGTGATGGCGGGCACGGGCAGGATCGAGGTCCCGCCTGCCTTCATGTCCACCCCGCGGCTCACCAAGAGCCGCCCCAGGGTGTCGAACTTCATCTTGTTGCACGAGTGCTTGCGCGCCGACACGTCGAGCGAACCGACGTTGGACAGCTGCTGGGCCACCAGGTTCGGATCGCCGCTCTGGTCCCAGACGGTGACGCCGTCGGCGGGGTTCTGCGGGCGCACCGCGGTGGGGGCGCTGGAGGTATCGGTACCCCCCTGCTGGGGCCCGGTGGCCACGGCGGGAGGCAGGTTACTCTGCGGAGCAGAGGGATCATAGGTGGGGAGACACCCGTTGCTCCCGACCAGGGCCAGGATGCCCATGAATCTTAGCAGCGACTTTTGCATGTTCGTGTCTCCTCGCCTAGAACCGGATGAAGTTGGCATCGGTGTACATCTTGTACATGGCCATCTTCAGGTTGTATTTGTTGCTCTTGAAGTACGCCGTCAGGTCATCGATGACCGCATCCGGGACCAGCGCCAACTGGTCCACGACGTCGTCGCGGGAGTAGGCGTTGTTCCACAACCGGATCATCATGCACTTGGCAGTGGTGTCATCGGCCGCCATCTGCTTGCCGAAGGCGTTGAAGTTGGGCACGGCGGGGCCGCCGAAGTCGATGCCGGGCAGGCCGTACTTCCAGGAGATTGCGCCCGTGCACACCGCGTTGGCGACGGGCTTGGCGGGATCCGGGTTGCACTGCCACTGGTACTCCTGGATCTGGGCGAAGGGCGACCCGGTCGCGGTGGAGGTGACCATCAGCTTGTTGGTGGGGCTGCGGAAGCCCACCTGATCGAACACGCCGAAGAGGGGGGCGCGGTGGTTCTGGGTGCCGTGGCAGTTCTGGCAGTCCCCCCGGAAGTTGACGAATTCGGTGTTTTTGGCGACCACGCCGCCGCGGGCGGTGCGGGGCAGGTTCACCGCGTCGAAGACCGCCTTGTGACCGTCCGTGTTGTTGGTGACGCTGTCGAAGTCCCAGGGCGAGGAATACAGGTACTCGCCGATCTGTTTCGGCTTGGCGGCAAACTCCGAGGGCAGCGCCGAGCAGGCGAAGACTTCCTGGATCAGGCGCGAGCGGCGGAAGCCGAAGTTGGAGTAGTACTGGGCCAGAAAGCCCGGGTTGGTCAAGACGCCGGCCTGCTGTCCCTCGGGCACGTTGTTGCCCGGGAAGGTGTCCGTCTTGGCGGCGCACGAGCCGTCCGCGAAGGTGGCGCTGACCGGATCGAAGGTGGGGCAGGTGTTGCTGCTCTGGGTGAAGAGGTTGGTCATGTCGGTCTCTTCGACCGTGAGGCGCGCGGCCAGGGCCGGGGCGGTATCCAGGCTGACCGAGCGCATGTCGGTCATGGAGGCCTGGAACAGGGCGGTCAGCGTGCCGCCCATGCGCATCTGGTTGCGCCAGAAGTTGAACATCTGGCGGCGGAATTCGGGGGTGGTGACGTACTTGCCGCTGCCGTCCTTGGTGCCGAAGATATAGGTGTGGACCAGATCGTTGTAGACGAAGGACGGATCGTTCTCGGTGCTGTCGTTCTTGCCGGCCTTGACCGCGGCCTGCATGCGGCGGATATCGGTCAGGGTGGGCAGATCGCCGTGCAGCTTGATCGATGCGGTGCGCAGGGCCAGGCCGTAGTCCACGTCCCGGTCCAGGTTGTCCACCTTGCCGGTACTGGAAGACAGACCATCGCCGCTCGGGATGTAGCGATAGGTGCTCAGGTTGAGCGAGGGTCGAGTGGTGGTGGCCGCGTGTTCATAGCTGATCGGAGTGCCTTCACCGGAGGCGCTCGCGGGGGCAGCGCCTACCTCGGCGTTGCCACAGCCCATGGCCGGGGCGAAAAGGGCCCCGAGCCCCATCGCGAACAGGGTTGCCGAGCCGCTCGGCAACCGGCTCGACATACAGTTTTTCTTGCTCATCGCACATCTCCTCTTTGGGGGGCGCGTTCGACAAGTGCACATGCCAGTTCCATGCCAGCGTCGCGCTTTTGGCGCGGAGCAAACCGGCTCGTTGCATTTCGGGCACTTGGGGGAACCGGCCGGTAGGGGGTTTATGTGGGCAAGACGCGGGACGGGGACAGACGGTGACAAAATTGCACCGAACATCGGTCCTGCTGTCCCCACACAGGCGAAAAGGTGAGGCCATCAGTCACCAGCACAGGAGAGCCAAGGCCGGCTTTGCCGCCCGCCTGGTGGCGGCCAGCCTTTGCCGTTGACCTGCGAAGGGTTAGAAGACTATGATGAGGTTCGCCCTCTAGTGATAAAATTCTTCGGGTCCCGTGGTCTGGCCGGTTTGAGGAGCGCGCTTGCGACAACCGCTTCCCTTCGGAAAATACCTGCTCCTCGAGCGCATCTCCGTCGGAGGCATGGCGGAGGTCTTCAAGGCCAAGGCCTTCGGCGTGGAAGGCTTCGAGAAGATCCTCGCGATCAAGCGCATCCTGCCGTCGATGGCGGAGGACGCGGACTTCATCCAGATGTTCATCGATGAGGCCAAGATCTGCGGCCAGTTGAACCACGCCAACATCTGTCAGACCTTCGAGCTGGGCCGCATCGAGGACAGCCACTTCATCGCGATGGAGTACATCTGGGGCAAGGATCTGCTTCAGATCCAGAACCGCTTCCGGCGCATGCGCAAGACCATGCCACCGAACATGGCGGCCCACGTGGCCTCCAAGGTCTGCGAGGGGCTGGACTACGCCCACCGCAAGAAGGACGCCACCGGCAGGCCGCTGGGCATCATCCACCGGGACGTCTCGCCGCAGAACATCCTGGTCAGCTATGAGGGGGAGTGCAAGGTCATCGACTTCGGCATTGCCAAGGCGGCGTCGCGCTCGTCCAAGACCCAGGCCGGGGTGCTGAAGGGCAAGTTCGGCTACATGAGCCCGGAGCACGTGCGGGGAATGCCGCTGGACCGGCGTTCGGACATCTTCTCTATCGGGACCATCCTTTATGAGATCCTGACCAACGAGCGGCTCTTTTTGGGGGAAAGCGACTTCGCCACCCTGGAGAAGGTCCGCAACGTGGACGTGCCGCCGCCCTCGACGCTGAACCCGGAGGTGCCGCCGGTCCTCGATCAGATCATCATGAAGGCGCTGGCCAAGGAGGTCGAGGACCGCTACCAGTGGGCCAGCGAGATGCAGGAAGCGCTGCTGAACTTCCTGGTCACCGAGGAGCCGGTCTACAACGCCAAGCCCCTGGCCGGCTGGATGCGCGAGCAGTTCAACGCCGAGATGCGGCGTGAGGCACAGATCCTGGAGGAGCAGCGGCGGATCGGGCGGGAGGCGATGGCCGCCCTGTCCCAGGGACGCGGCGGGGCGCCCCCCTCGATCCGGCTGCGGCCGCCGACGCTCTCGACCGGGGTGCCGGTGGCCTCTCGGCCGGGGCTTTTGTCCGGGCCCAGCTCGGCGGCGCCGGCCAGCCCCGCGCCGCCCCCGGTGCCGGAGAAGGCCAAACCGACGTCGGAGTTCGGGGACATCGAGACGAATGTTTCCGATGCCGACCTGGGCGACGTGGACCTGGGCGACATGCAGGGCGACGACCCGCTGGACGACACCGGGGAGAAGACCGCGATCAGCATGGGCGCGGACAAGCCCCAAGAGGCGCACCCGGCGGACCTGGTGAACGAATCCACCCGCATCCTGGAGGGAGAGGACCCGGGCCAACAGGAGGCGCAGCCGGGGGAGATCACGGCCTCGCCCACAGTGGTCTTCACGCAGGGGATGGCGCCAGCGCCCCCGACCCCCGTACAAAATCCCGCGGCGCAACCTCAGCCGCACTATGGGCCCCCGTCGGGGCAGCCGACCCCGATGCAGATGCAGCAGATGCAGATGCAGCAGATGCAGCAAATGCAGATGCAGGACCCGCGGGCGTCCACCGGGATGGTGGTCTTGCCCCCCAACTTCGCGGGGATGACGCCGATGAACGCCCCCTATGGGACCGGGGCCTTCATGGCGGTGCAAATGCCCGGGGGCGGCACCGGCATGGTGATGCTACCGCCGGGAAACTACCAGGGGGCCGCCGGCGTCTTTCAGGGGCCCTATCCGCCGCAAAACGAGGTACGGCGGGGCACGGGATCGTCGGCGTTGTGGAAGGACATCCTGGTCGGTGTGCTGGTGGCGGTGACAGTGGTGGCGGCGGTGCTGGGGGTGAAGTTCATGCTGACCCCCAGCAAGGGGACGATCATCCTGACCGTGCTACCGCCGCGGGCGGCAGAGGTGAGCCTGGACGGCAAGGTGGTGGCCAAGGTGCAGCCGGGGGGCTCGGCCCTCTTGCGGGAGGTCCCCCGGGGGCCGCATCGCATCCGGGTGCGCGCCGAGGACGGGGACGCCCAGCAGGTGGTCAACGTGAGCCCGGGCGAGCCGACCCAGGTAACGGTGCAACTGAGCCCGAGCCAGGGCGAACCGGCGCGGACCTCCGGGCAGGGCAGCGGGACGATCAAGCTGAAGCTGCCCCTGGAAGGGGTGCTGGTGTCGATCGATGGGCGGCTGGTCAGCGACAAGGACGTCCAGAAGGGCTACCTGGTGGCCGCGGGGCCTCACGAGATCCGGGTCAGCAAGGCCGGCAGGCGGGAGCGGACGCTCAAGGTGCAGGTCGAGGCGGGGAAGGAGTTGGAGCAGCAGGTGGATCTGGAAGAGGCCCGAGGCAAGCTGATCGTCAACACCGATCCTCCCGGGGCGGACATCTCGGTGGACGGCAAGTCCCAGGGGAAGAGCCCGGTGAAGGTCGAGGACCTTTCGCCGGGCCAGCAGATCCGGGTGGTGGTGCGCAAGCACGGCTTCTCTAACATCGTGAAGTACGTGTCGTTCGATGACGACAACGGCTATGACCAGAACCTGGACATCCGCCTGGCCAGCGGCTCGGGGACCAAGACGCCGACGGGGCACGAGGCGCTGATGAAGGAGCCGGCGGCGAAGGAGCCGGTGAAGCAGGAGCCGGTGACCACGGGGGAAGACGGCTTCCTGGTGGCGAACACCAAGCCCTGGGCCAAGGTCTTCGTCGATGGAAAGGACATGAACAAGACCACGCCGATCGCGCCGCGGGACCGCATCCCGCTGCGGCCGGGGAAGCACGTGGTGACCTTCGTGGCCAACCAGAAGAAGTACCACTTCAACGTGGTAGTCAAGCCGGGCGAAGTCAGCAAGATCATACAAGAGCTGACCGATTCCAACTGATCGGAGCACGGCAACGTAAAACGCCCTCAAGCAAGTGGGCGCCGCTCTAAACAGTGTCAAGTTGACGAAGAGTCAGCAAGAAGCACATGGCCGGAGCAGATTTTGGCGCACCCCCGCAACGACCGAGGGAGCGTACTCCTGTATGTGACCGAAGGGAGTGTGGGGGCACTCCCCACCGACTCGCATTCGCGAGTCGGCGTGGGCCCACCCATGGCCTCGCGAATGCGAGGACATGGGGGAGAGGTACGCCAAAAGCTGCCCGGCCAGGTGCTTCTGTTCAAAAGGGGTCGGGGGCGTGGAGGAAACGGGTTAGCACGCGGACCATCAGTTCGGGGTCTCTGGCCCCGGCCATCTCCCGGGCGGAGTGCATGCTGAGCATGGGGTTGCCCACGTCCACCGTGCGCATGCCCAGGAGGGTGGCGGTGATCGGGCCGATGGTGCTGCCGCAGGGGAGGTCGGTGCGGTGGGCGTAGTGCTGCACCGGGACATCTTCCTGGCGGCACAAGTCCTCGAATAGGGCGGCGGTGCGGGCGCAGGTGGCGTAGCGTTGCTGGGCGTTCACCTTGACCACCGGGCCGCCGTTCAAGACCGGACGATGGCGGGCCTCATGGCGGTCGGCGTAGTTGGGGTGGACCGCGTGGGCCATGTCCGCCGAGACGCAGAGCGAGCGGGCGATGGCGCGGTGGTACTCTTCCCGGCCGCCTGACCGGGACAGGACGATGCGCTCCAGCACCGAAGGCAGGAAGGACGACGCGGCGCCATAGGCGCTGTTGCTGCCGACCTCTTCGTGATCGAAAAGGACGATCAAGGGGACCACGCCCTCCGGGCCGCTCTTCCCGGCGGCCCCGAGAAGCGAACAAAGGGCAGCGTGGCACATGGCCTGGTTGTCGAGGCGCGGCGCGAAGAGAAATTCACCATCCAGCCCGGCGCGGGTCGGGGGCACCACGTCGTGAAGCATCAACTCGGAGGACACGATGGCCTCGGTGGGGATGGAAAGTTCCCTGGCGCAGAGGGCGAGCAGGCCATTTTTCTGGTCCCGGTCCCTCAGGAGGCCGAGGACCGGGGCCAGGTGCTCCTGCTTGTTCAGCGAGAGGCCCCGATCGTTGACCTCGCGATCCAGGTGGATGGCGAGTTGCGGGATGCGCAGGAGCGGCCGATCGATGCGGCAAAGGACCCGGCGCAGGCCCCCTTCACCGTCGCGGAAGACGATCCTGCCGGCCACCCCCAGGTCGCGATCGAGCCACGAGTTCAGCAGGGCCCCGCCGTACACCTCGACGCCCAGTTGGCGATACCCTTCCTTGACGTACTCGGCGCGAGGTTTGAGGCGCAGGTTGGGGCTGTCGGTGTGGGCACCGATGATGCGGAACCCGGAAATGGCGCCGTCTCCTGCGGGGAGGACGAACGCCAGGATGGAGCTGTCCCCTCGGCGGACAAAGTGACCACCGGGCAAAAGGGCAGCGAAGGAGCCGCTCTCGGGGAGTTCGGCGAACCCGGCCTGGCCGAGACGGGACAGGGTGCTCTCCACCGCGTGGTAGGGGGTGGGCGAGGCGCTGATGAACTGGAGGAGGTCGTCAGAAATCGAAGTCATGGGCGGTCCTGCCGCAGCGTCATTGAACGAAAAACATAGCACGCAGGTCGCTCAGGGAGCAGGGGGAAAAAAAGGGATTGACTTGGTTGTGCGGGTAGGTAGACTGCTTGGCGTTCGCGGGAGTAACTCAGTGGTAGAGTGCCACCTTGCCAAGGTGGACGTCGCGAGTTCAAGTCTCGTCTCCCGCTCTTCGTAAGTCCGCAGAAATCGGCCAGTTAGGAGGAACCCGCTCGGGCTGGCTTTTTTCATTTCATGGGTTTCCCACCACTTTTCCCACCACTTGCGCTTGGGTCTGCTGGTGGGCCTCTTTTATCCCGGCGAGGGAAATCAGTTTTCCGAGTTCCCGCTGCATCTCCGCCCCACCTACAGTGGAGTACCTCTGAGTCATGGCAGCGGTGACGTGCCCACATACTGCACGGGTGACCACGTCTTTCATCTCCGCCGCCCGCGCCAGATCCTGAAAGGTCCGGCGCATCGCCCTGGGCGTGACGTGCTTCTTCAGGCCGAGCAGCCGCGAGACTTCCTTGAACGGCTTGTCCAGGCAACTCGGTGACCGATAGCCGCCCACCTCGCTGGGGAAGAGCAAGTCCGACTCATGCATCACGCCGTCCGGCAACGTGTCCACATGCCAGCGAAGGATGTCGATCATATCGCCGGGCAGCGTCAGATACTGGTCGAGTCCGGTCTTGGTCGCCTGCATCACCTCCTGCCGCCGCGTGTGCGACTGTCGGATTAGCAGCACCCCTTCTTCTTTCCACAAGACGTCCGGCGTATCGCCACGACGACGGAGCGGCCGGAGGGAACTGGGTCGAAGCCCCGTGGCAAAGCCCAGCGCCGTCATGGCGAAGTGCTGGGGGTATGGGGGCAAACCGGATCACTTCCGCGGCGTAGTGGCCCAGGTAAGGCCGCCTCCACCGGCACAGGCGTACCTGCGGCTGCAGACCCTACCTGGAGAGCAGGCGCAGGTCGATTGGGGGCACTTTGGGAAGCTGCGCGTGGGAAACCGCCTGCATCACCTCAGCGCGTTTGTGATGGTGCTCAGCTACAGCCGCCAGGTATTTTTGCAGTTTTACCTGGGGCAGCACATGAGCCTGTTTTTGCTGGGTCATCAGCAGGCCTTCGATTTGTTCCAGGGGGTGCCGCGGGTGCTGCTGTACGACAACCTCAAGTCGGTGGTGCTGGAGCGACAGGGCGAGGCGATCCACTTCAACCCGCAGTTGTTGCAGTTCGCGGCGCATCACCTGTTTGAGCCCAGGCCGGTGGCGGTGCGCAGGGGAAACCAGAAGGGACGGGTGGAGCGGGCCATCCAGTATATCCGGCATGCTTTTTTTGCAGCGCGGGAGTTCAAGGACGTGACCGACCTCAATGCGCAGGCCCTGCATTTCTGCCTGGGTCTGTCCCAGGAGCGTAGGTTGCCCCAGGACAGGACCCAGACGGTCAAGGAGGCCTTTGAGCAGGAGCGACCGTTGCTGTTGCCCCTGCCCAAGGTGCCTTATCCGGTCGAGCAAACCACCTCGGCCAACGTGGGCAAGACGCCCTATGTTCGCTTTGACAAGAATGACTACACCGTGCCGCATGACCGGGTAGGCCGGACGTTGGAGGTGCGCGCCACGCTGACCAGCGTCCGCATCCTTTTGCAGGGCCAAGTGCTCGCCACCCATCCGCGGTGCTACGAGCAGGGCAAGCTCGTGGAAGACCCAAAGCACATCGAAGCGCTGCTCAAACAGAAGCAAGATGCCAGCCTGCATCGGGGTATCGGCTATCTGCAAAGCCGCGTGCCCAGGAGCCAGGTATTTCTGCAACAGCTCGCCGAGCGCGGCGGGAACCTGGGCAGCGCCACGGCGGCTCTTTTGCGCCTGATGGCTCGTTACGACGCCCAGGAGATGGACGCCGCCTTGCAGGAGGCCCTTTTACACGGGACGATTCACGTCGGCGCCATCGCCCACCTGCTGGATCTGCGCTGGCAACAGCTGCACCGCCCCCCTCCGGTGGCCATGACCCTGCCCGATGACCCGCAGCTTGGTCACCTGTCAGTGACACCCCATCGTCTGTCCAGCTATGACGCCTTGACAAAGGAGACCCAGAATGAACCCGATCCCACCGACCTGTTCTGACCTTATTTTGCGCGCCCAGAAGCTGGGTATGTTGGGCTTTTGCATGCACCTGAATCAGGTCGGGTTGCAGCCCTGGATGCCAACGCTGCTCGACCTGGAAGAGCAGGCCCGCCGGCAACACAGCCTCGACCGCCGCATCCAGGGCGCCCACCTGGGGGCATACCGCTCCCTGGGCGACTTTGACTGGTCATGGCCCAAAAAGCTCGATCGCGCTCAGGTCCAAGATTCCATGGGCCTGGGCTTTGTCAAGGAGCACGAGAACATTGTGCTTCTTGGCCCCAACGGCGTTGGCAAGACCATGATCGCCAAAAACGTCGCTTACCAGGGTTTGCTCAGCGGCATGACGGTGCTGTTTACTACCGCCAGTAGCATGCTCGCTGACCTGGTCCAGCGCGACAGCTCACGGGCCCTGCAACAACGGCTCCGGGTCTACCCCCAGCTGAGCGAAGCCGCCTTCGTGCCGCATGGAGACCACCCGAGCAACAAAGTGCGCAACCTTGGGGGGAGTGAACAGGGCCTCCTGGGGTACGTCCGAACAGAAGGGGTTATACTTGAGGCTATAGAGGCTGAGCAGCAC
>JBBRLA010000079.1:0-19347 GCA_038231615.1 Polyangia bacterium
CCTCATGAGACTCGCACGATCTGAATTCTCTGCCGTGGTCCGCCAGCGCTTCGCCCGCATCAAGGATAGAATCCGCCGCCTCTTGCCGCAGTCGCAGCCTCAAAGCCAGGCGGTCCTTGCCCTGGCGCTGCTCTTCGTGAAGGTGCGCGAGAACGGCTACCAGAAGATGGACGGCCACGAGCAGTGCAAGCCGTGGATGGACCAGGTGTTCGGCGTCAAGCCGCATGGTCTGACGGCACAAAGTATCTGATCTTCACGCCGATGGAGTTGATCGAGAAGCTCGCCGTTTTGGTACCACCACCTCACAAGCATCTGGTCACGTATCACGGGGTCCTATCGTCGGCAGCCAAGTGGAGAAAAGAGATCGTGCCCGGCGGACAGGGCGCGGCACAACAGGCGGAGCAGAAGGAGCCGCCCGATGGGGCGCAGCCGGAGCTTGAGGCGCTGCGGCCTCGCCGTTTGTTGTGGGCTCAATTGCTCCAGCGAACCTTCGGCTTGGACGTGCTGAAATGCCCCCAGTGTGGCGGGAAGATAAAGATGGTGGCGGCGATCTTGGACCCGGTCGAGATCGCCCGACTGTCTTGAGGTTCGGCTGGCACCGATCAATTCGGTCAGTGGAGATGAAACTGCTGAGAGAGAGCTGCCATCTTCTCGATTTCGCCCTCGACGGGATGACCAGGTTGGTTCCATCTCCACTGACCGAATTGTAGTATGCCGTCGGTGAGACGGCAGGTCAGCCGAATCTCAAGACTGTGCGAGAACCTGGGTGAGCCTGCCGAGGCGCCGCCGATTGTGCCCTCGCGGCATCAGGTGCAGACCCACCTGGAGTTTCCCGATCCGCCTGTGCAGTGGGGTGAGCCGCCCGCCGAGGTTGCCGATCTGGCTGCCCAGTGGGCCGACCCGCCGGCGGACTTTCCTGCGGACCTTGCCGATCAGCCCGCGGACTTCGCCTTTGTCGATCAACCTGCGGACTTCGTCGATCCGCCGTGAGCCGGCGGTGATGCGGGGCCAGGTGGGTGGATGAAGGAGAAGGGGCACTGCCGCGACCCTGAGCCAGGGAGTTGAGGAAGGCCGTGACCTCCGGCGCCCCCATCTCACGGGGGTGGCGCCGGTTGTGAAAGCGGATGAAGGCGCGGATCCAGTGGATGTACGCCTCCTCCGTCTTCGGCGAGTAGTGCAGCCGGCGAATGCTAACCTGCACCGCTTCGATGAGCGTCATGCGCGCCAGGGTGGCACGATAGGTCCAGGGCAGCCAGTCTGCCGGGTTGTCAGCGGCCGCCTTGGCGTGACGCTGCACCTGGGTCAGGAACTCAAAGGCGTTTTCGCCGCGGAGCTGGGCCGTGTAAATCAGGGACATGAACATGTCGCCCACGTCGGCTCCGTGCTGGGTTCGGTAGAACAGAGAATTGCGACGGTGGCGAATGGCTTTCTTGAGCGCCCGCGCGCAGATGTTGTTATCCAGCGGCGCCCCCGCCCGGCGCAGGAACAGGGTCAGCTTGTCCCAGCGTTTGAGCATGTACCGATAGGCCGCGCCCAGGCCGGAGTTGGGCTCGGCCTTCTTCTGGGTGAATTGGTCGTTGATCCATTGGTGCAACTCCGCCATCACCGGGCCGTTGTCGTGCTGGTGAACCTCCAGGCGCTGCTGGGGTGACAATCCCTTTTTCTTGCACTCCGCATCGGTTTTGTAGACCTTGCCCAGCATATGCAGCACGTACGTGCATTCGGAGGGGAAGTTTGGGACCTGGTCGACGATACCGCGCCGGGCGTGCGCGGTACAATTGGCCTCGATGACCGCGTGCCCCTTGGGCACGTTGCGCGACCGAAGCCCATCGCTCATCAGGATCGGCGGCTCCAGATGGACCTCGCGGGCTTTGAACAGGTCGGCCAGGTTCTCGCCAGCGTACTTACGCCCCGTGCGGAAAAGCGCGGTGGGCTCGCCGGCCGTGATCGACAGGATCGCGGTGGTGAACAGGCCCGTGCGCTCGGGGTTTGGGAGGTTTCCGCTAAGCAGCAGTTGGGCTCGGCGCTTGCCCATCAGAGCCAGGATCCGCATGTGGGAGTCATCGTCGTGGACAACCTCCCCCTGCGCGGCCCTGCGTGTCATCTCGTCAAAGACGGGCTTGAAGGTGGGCACGCTGTCGTTCAGAACATCCCATTGCGTCGAGGAGGGGATCGGGGTCTGCAGGTTTTTCTGCAAGTCCGCGAGCCGGTTATGCGGCACACCGGCGCTGTAGCGGCACAGCGCGAGCATGCTGACGGCGGACTCGTCGAACTTGGGCCCCTGGGCTTCGGTGGGCGCTTGTGCCGTGTACACGTGCCCGCAGGCGTTGCAGCGCAGACGCTGACAGTCCCAGCACAGCGCGGCCAGAACGGGCTGGCCCACGATGCGCAGAAATTGGGCCGGCTCCTTGAGGTCATAGAGCTTGTCGCCCGGGCAGCCCGGATCTGGGAGCACGCGCAGGCCCGGGTGGGCGCCCTGCGGGGGCACCGCTATGAGGACGTGATGCGGCTGGGCTCGGGAGAGATGCTGCTGGGGGCGACGGAGACCACGGACCCGGGGTGGCAGCAGGGGGCGCGTCATGTGCGCTGCCGGCCGCTGCGCTTCATGCACGGAGGGTTCACCCGGGCGATGGTGTGAGCCGCGAGTTGGCGTCATAGCTAAGGGCGGGTAAAAAACAGCCTCGGTATTTCAGTTGGTGGTAAGAAGCAAGAGAAGATGGCTCGCTGACATTTCTTCACTTCTCGACTCACCGATGCTATGTCCAGGAAGGACCATCGGCCCCATGATGTTCATCGACTCCCACTGCCACCTGGAACCAGAGGACTTCCGCGCCCCCGATGGAGGGGATGATCGCCCCCAGGTGCTAGCCCGCGCACGGGCGGCGGGCCTCTCGCAGCTCATCGTCATCGGCTCCGGCCGCGGCATCGCTGAGTCGGAGAATGCCATCGCCCTGGCTTCCGCCCACCCGCAGCTCTTCGCCGCTGTCGGAATCCACCCCCACGATGCCAGCGCCGTCATCTCAGGCACCCCGCGGGCCCACGGGCAGGCCGGCCCGCAACGGCTCCTGGGCGAGGCGCTCTTCGACGAGATCGCCCGCCTGGCCCGGCACCCCCGGGCGGTCTGCGTGGGCGAAACCGGCCTGGACTACCACTACAATCATTCCACCCCGGACGAGCAGCAGGCCCTTTTGCGCCGCTTCTGCGCCCTGGCCCGACAGGTCGAAAAGCCCCTCTCCCTGCACATCCGTGACGCTCACCAGGACGCCCGCCGCATCGTCCGCGAGGGCGCGGGCCCGCAGACCGGCGGCGTCATCCACTGCTTCACCGGTACCCCCGACGACGCCAGCGCCTGGCTGGACCTGGGCTTCCACATCTCGTTCTCGGGGATCGTCACCTTCAAGTCCGCCACCGCCATTCAGGAGGCCTGCAAGCGGGTCCCCGACGGGCGGCTGCTGCTGGAGACGGATTGCCCCTACCTTACGCCGGCGCCCTTCCGCGGCAAGCGCAACGAACCCGCCTACCTGGTCCACACTGCCGCCTTCGTCGCTCGCCTGCGCGGCGTCTCCGAGGCGGACCTGGGCGCCAAAAGCAGCGCGGCCACCCGGGCGCTTTTCCATTTACCCGCGCCTGCCGCGGACTGACGCCGCCCAGCGAAGGCTGAACAAAGACGGTCAGGAATGCAAGAAACAATTGACGTGAAATCGGTTCAGGGTTAGTAATACCCGCTCCCAGGGTCTCAAGGATTCGGGGGCAGATTTCTACCAGATTCAGGCGAGAAAGCTTTTAGGAGACATCGACCATGCCCGCTCTGCGCACAGGCTTGCTGGGGAAGAAGCTCGGAATGACGCAAATCTTCACCGAGCTGGGAGATCGCACGGGAGTCACCGTGATCCACGCCGGCAAGTGCGTCGTCATCGGCAAGCGCACCCCGGACAAGGATGGCTATTCGGCCCTGCGGATCGGTTATGGCGAGAAGCCGCTGCGCCTGGCCAACAAGGCCGAACTCGGGGTTGCCGGCAAGCTGAACATCCCCCCGCCCCGCTGGATCAAGGAGTTTCGCCTGGATGTGCAGACCCTGGAGCAGTTCGAGGTCGGCAAGCCGATCCCGCTGTCCCAGGTGTTCAAGCCGGGCACTTTCATCGACGTCATCGGCGTCACCAAGGGCAAGGGCTTCCAGGGCGTGCTCAAGCGCCACCACCTGGGCGGCTCGCGCGCCACCCACGGCAGCCACGAGTTCTTCCGCCACGGCGGATCGATCGGCTGCCGCCTGACCCCGGGGCGCGTCCACAAGGGCAAGCGCATGACCGGTCACCTCGGCGACGTGCGCCGCACCGTCGAGAACATCGCGCTCATGCAGGTGATGGACGAGGAAGGCCTGCTTTTGGTGCGCGGCTCAGTGCCGGGCGGCAAGAACGGCTACGTCACGGTCAAGAACTCGACCAAGCGGACCGGCCTGGTGCGCTTCGGTGAGATCCAGGACGAGAAGAAGAAGAAGGGCACCATCGTCAAGAAGCCCCCGGCGGCGAAGAAGAAGTAAGCACAATTCTCGGAAGGAGGCTTCCGAGAATTCGCCGCTCGTCGCTCTCTTGCGCTTGCGGCTTTTCTGGCCAAGGCGAATCCATTGTCCACTGGCAAGCTCCGCGACCGGGAAAGCCGACACGACAAGTTCTACCATCGGGCGAAAAAGGAACACTTCGCCGCCCGGTCGGTCTACAAACTCCAGGAAATCGACAAAAAGTATCATCTGCTGCGGATCGGCGCGCGGGTGCTCGATCTCGGCTGTTGGCCCGGGTCATGGCTCCAGTACGCGGCGCAGCGGGTCGGCCCGCGGGGGGTCCTGGTCGGAGTGGACCGCTTCCCTCTGGAGGTGACTGTCCCCGCCCCAGGCGTGCGTCAGGTGATCGGCGACGCCTATGAGGTGACGCCGGCGGAACTCCTGGGGGAGCTGCCGGCTTTCGACCTGGTGCTCTCGGACATGGCGCCGGACACCACCGGGGTGCGCAGCACCGATCAGGCGCGGTCGGAGGCGCTCTTCGAGCACGCCCTGGGCATCGCGGAGCAGGTTCTTTCGCCCACCGGGGGGTTTGTGGGGAAGCTCTTCCAGGGACCGGACTGGAACCGGCTGCTCACCCGCTGCCGCAGGGGTTTTGGCGAGGTGCGGCTGATAAAACCCGAGGGCACCCGCAAAGAATCCATCGAACAATATCTGGTGGGCCTGCATTTCCGCGGCCCGGCACCTCGATAAGAAAAATTTGGCTCCCGGGGCGCGCTTCCCTTTTTCGCTTTCGGGGATGGGGGTTGAATTCCAGCCCGAGGGGCTCCTTCCGGGCAGGTAGATCGCCTTTCGGCCCTTTCGGGGGTTGCATTTTTTCTTGCCGGGTTAATCCGGCGCGTTTCGACTCGTTCCGGGGCGGCGGCAATGGGCGCCGATCCCGCTAAGTCCGGTCGCGGCGCGGACATGGGGTCTCACGGTTCCCCACGCCGGAAGCGGAACCAGGGCGTGAACAAGTTGCGCGGCCTCGCAAAAATGCGACCGCTTGTCAAGGTCCTCGACGAGGAAGTGCTTGACAGGGATCTCGGGCTGCGACAGATATGCAATCGTGACGAATCTGGAATCCGCATCCCCATCGGGTCCCGAGTGGGCGGCTTGCGCGGCGGGCGCTGCCCTGCTCGCCGTGCTCGATCCCCCCGTGTTGCTCCTGGAACCACTCATTCGGCTGGGCATTACCACCATCGGTGAGCTGCTGGACCTGCCCCTGGCCACCCTGCTTGCCGCCCCCGGGGTCGGGGACCGCAAGTTCGCCGCCTACCTGCTCCTGCGCCGCGCGGCCCGCACCCACCTGCGCCGCGCCGGCATCTCCTGCGACGGCGAGGCAAACGACCAGGCCTTCGACCCCACCCCCGCCCTCCGGCGCCCGATCCCGGTCCCGACCCACCCCCTTGAGACCCACCTGGCGGATCGTCTCGCCGCCCGCGGCCTGAACCTGGACCAACCGATCGAGGCGCTCCTGCCCCAGCTCTCCACCCGCCTGTGCGATTGCCTGCGCCGGGTCGGGATGCGCACCGGCAGGCAGCTCGCCGTGGCGCTGGACACCGGCGGCATCCCGGCCTCGACCTCGACCGTCAGGCGCCGCGTCGATCTCTCCCGGCCCTGGCGCGAGGTCCTGACCGACCTGCCCGCGGGCGTTCGCAAGCACCTCCTGCGTTCGTCGCTCATGACGGTCGGGCACCTGGTCGACGCAATCCGCGAGCACCGCTTCCCGGGAGAGACGGGGCGCCGCACCGAGGTCTACCTGCGGGTCTCCCTGGTGCGGGTGATCGGCCCGCTGGAGCCGGACATCGACACCGAGGAGGGGCCGGACCCCGGCGCCGCGCAGGGGCCGATCCCGCGGGCCCATCTGCTCCCGCAAGCCCTGGCTCTGGGCCGGCTCCCCTTGTGCCTGGTCCCGGGGATCGGCCCGGGGTCCCTGCGCCTGCTCCGCGCCGGTCTCGAAGAACTTCTGGACGACAGCCTCCCCTGGCACCACCCCCAAAGCCCTGGCCGCAGCACTGTCTCCGGGTTGGTGGCGGACGCTCTGGCCATCCTGACCAATGACGATCGGGCGCTGGCCAACGACCGGTTCTTCCTGGGCCGAGAGTTGCCCGAGATCGCCGTCGCCCGGGGCCACCTGCTGATTCCCTTGCGCCGCAGCTTCTTCCGCATCACCCAGCGCCTGCGGACCCGCTTCGGCGGAGATGCGCTCTTGTTGCTGAAAGGGCTGATCGCCGAGATGCCCCGGCGCCGCGGGCTCATCCACCGGGATGCGGTCGCGGCGCTTTGCGGCGAGAAGGATCTGCGCAAGGTGCGCTTCGCCCTGCACCTGTGCCAGCAACCCTTTCTTTTCATCCGCCGCGACGAGTTCTTCATGGAGACGCCGACCCGCTACCGTCAGATGCTCGCCGGCCTGCGCAATCGCCTCAAGTACCACTTTCGGGGCGAGGCCGAACTGGCCGCGCTGCATGCCGATCTGCGGCTCTGCCACAACATCGAGCTGCCCGTGCAGGAACTCGTGCGCCTCTTGCAACTGGAGTGGGGCGTCTCCATTCACCCCAGCGGCAAGATCGCCTCACCCGAGCCCATCAAGAAGCCGGGGCCGCTTTCCGCCAGCGGGACCCCGCCGATTGTCGCCACCCCGCCGGTTCGCGCCACTCCGCCGGTCGTCGCCGCCACCACCGCCCCCATGAGCCGACGCCCACCGGCGATCGGCAAGCGCCTGATCGATGTGCTCCTGTCCTCCCGGCGTCCGATGACCCGGGAAGAACTGGCGCTTCCGTGCCGGCACAGGTGGCCGGGGAGTGCGTACCAGGATCAGCCGCCGACCCCCACGGAGACCGAACTCATCGCGGTGCGGGTCGCACTCAACCGGCAGGAAGAGGTGCTCCGCTGCGGGGACGGGCGCTACGTCCATCGCGACGCACTGGGCCTCTCGCCACAGCAGATCGATCGAGTCGTGGCCCATTGCCTGCATCAGCTCACCGTGCTGAAGGGCCCCGCCACCGCGCAGGGGCTGCTCCTGGATCTGTCTCGCGCCGCCCTGCCCACCGGGCAGTTTTCGCCTGCCACTCTGTGGCACCTTCTGGCGAAACAGGAGGGCGTGGTGGCGCTTTCCCGGTCGGCCCTGGCCCCGCTGCGCATCTTGCGCCCCAACGAGGCCCTGGTGCACACCCACCCGGAGCTGGCGGCGGAATGGCATCCCACGCGCAATCGGCCGCTCACGCCCCTTGGGGTGCTGGCCCACTCGATGCGGTGGGTCTCCTGGCGTTGCGATCGGGGGCACATCTGGACGGCCAGCGTCCGTGCCCGCACCCGCGGCCAACCGTGCCCACGGTGCGCTCAGCGGCTCGGCAAGCTGGCAGAGCAAGACGTGATCAAGGAACGAAAGGGACGGAAGGAACTCGATTCATGATCGGCACACAGACTCACATCGGCCCCGGGCGGCATCCGGCTTCGCTGTCCATAGCGCGGCTGCAACCGCCGGGGCTGGTCTTCAATACCTTGCACCGCTTCGGGGTGCGCACGATTGGCGACCTGATGAAGCTGGACCTGTCCCAGGTCCGCCACGAGCGGGGGGTCGGCTTGGGCAAGTACGTGGCCCTGATGGAACTGCGCCAGAAGGCGCGGCTCTTCCTGGAGGAATTCGGGGAGCAGATGCCACAGGATGCCGATGCGGACCCGAACTGGGAGCTGAGCCTCGACCCGGGCCGGTCGCAAAACCGCCATCAGCCGGCGCCTTCTTTCACCCAGCTCCTGTTTCAACAGGGGATCGATCTGGAGACGCCGTGGCGTGAGGTGCTGGCCGGCCTGCCGATGCGGGCCGAGGAGTGCCTGAGATGGCTGGGGGTCGATTCCCTGGGCGAGGTGGCAGCCGTGGCCGAGACCGGCCTGGTCCCGCCGCGGCAGGGCCCGCCGGTGACCGACCTGTCGCTGCCCTACCGACAGGTGACGCATCTGCCGGAGTCGGTCGACCGGGTGGTGCGGGAGGCGGACCTCTTGACGGTGAAGGACCTGCTCCAGGCGGTCGAGCAGCGCACCTTTGCGGAGTCGCGGCGCCGGGTGCACGTGTGCCTGCGGATCACGGTGGACCGGCTGCTGCTCCCGCGGACCGAGGGGTCTCTGGCGCAGCGGCGCATGGACGACCTGCCCAACTTCGGCGCCACCTCGCTTTCCGGGGTGCGCGGGGCGTTGCTGTCGCTGGCGCAGAACGGACTGGCGCTGACCGGGGACAGCGGGCCCCAACTGGTGCGGCGCATCCTGGAATCGCTGGGCGAGTCCAGCGCGGCGCTGCTCCACGACCGCTACCTGTGCCAGAGGACGCTGCGGGACATCGCCGCGGAGCGGGGGATCGACACCAAGACGGTGCAGCAGCAGATCTATCACCTGCTGCGGACGCTCGGGCGGCTCTATGGTCCCCTGGCGCGCACCCTGACCCAGCCGCTGCTTCTGGCCCTGCGGGCCGAAGGGGGCATCCTTCCCCGGGACTTGGTGGCGATGCACCTGCCGGATGCTTCAGTGGTCGAAGCGCGCTTCCTTCTGGCCGTCGGCGGCGAGCGCACGTTCCTGTGGGACGAGGGCCAGCTCACGCTCTTCTCCGGGCGGCGGCTCTACATGGCAGTGAACCTGGCCCGGGGCGCCCTGCGTGGCAAGGGCGCGGCCGGGATGGCGGAGGCCGACCTGCGACTCCTGATCGTGCGCCGGCTCGGCCCGTCCATGGAAGGGCTGGCCCTGTCCCGGGCGCTGCACGGGGAACCGCGGATCTCATTCCTTCAAAATGACCGGGTGGTGATGCTCTCGCGGACCCAGGTGCCGCCGCGGCAGGCGCTGGCGACGATCCTGCGGGAGGCGTGCAGGCCGCTCTCGCGGCGGGAGATCGCCGCGGCCTACGCGGGGCAGACGCACCCGAAGGGACCGGCGCCGCCGCAGGAGGCTTCGCTGGAGGCGATCACCCGGGCGCTGCGCAGGCTGCGCGGGGTGATCTGCCTGGGCCAGGGAAACTATGCTCACCAGATGGGGATCGGGCTGACCGAGGAGAAGCTGCAAGAGGTGCTGGAGAAAAGCGCCGATCGCCTGCGTGGCACTCGGTTGCCCAGGAAGATCAGCGCGCTTTTCAAGGAGCTGTCGCGGGAGGGCGTCGCCATGGGGAAGCTGACCCCGATGGGCCTGCACTGGCTTTTGGGCCGGCACCCGGAGCTTGTGGCCCTGCGCGGGCAGTACGTCTGCTGCAAGCAGAGCGTGGCCCCGGAGCACCTGTCCCTGGCGAAGCGACACCCGCGGCGGGCGGCGGAGTGGCACCCGGAAAAGAACGGGGCGCTGACCCCGGAGAAGGTGAAGAGCGACTCGCAGCGGCGGGTACACTGGCTGTGCCATCGGGGGCATGAATGGATCGCCGAGGTCAGCCGCCGGGTGGCCGGGCAGCCGTGCCCGCAGTGCACCCATGAGACCCGAGAAAGCGAGAAGGAGGCGTGATGAGGTCGATGAACGAAGGCAGCCAGGGCGACGCCAGGTCGCCGGAGGATCCGGTGGCGGTGTTGCGCCCACCGCCGCTCTTGCGCAGGACGTTATTCTCCCTGGGGGCGAAGACCCTCGGGGATTTGCTGGTGCTGGAGTTGCCGGCCCTGGTCAAGCGTCGAGGGATCGGACCGGCACGGCTGGGGCTCCTGCGACGCTACCAGCGGCTGGCGGTGCTGGCGGTGCGGGATTCGCGGGACAGCCGCCCAAAGGTGCAGGCGCCGCCGGCCCGGGTCGCGATGCCGCCAAAACCAGACCCGGTCGACGATCCGGATCGGGTCGACACGCTGGACGGGCCGAACAAAGCCGACAAGCCGTCGGTGACGCAGTTGCGCCGGGTCCCGGTGGGCACGGCCGAGACGGCGCATCTGCTCCGGTCGTGGCAGACGATGCCTCCCCCGGGGAACGGAAAAATCAGTCTGATAAAGCGCCTGACCCTGCGCGGCATGAAGCTCGATCTGCAATGGGACCAGGTGCTGCCGGAGCAGCCGCTGCGGGTGACACAGACCCTGCGCCTCCTGGGGGTGCGCACGCTGGGGGAACTGGCCCAGGCGCTCGACAGCGGAAGGGTGGTCGCGCCGGCCCCGACCGGGCCGCTCGATCGGACGCAGTCCTTGTTCCAGGTCTTCCCCGACCTACCGACTCCCTTCGCCAGGGCGTTGATCGATGCTGGGGTGATCAGCGCGGGGGATGTGGTCGATGCCGCGCTCGACGGTGCTGGCGCTGGCGCGGTCCCAATGCCCAAATGGCAGACCGAATGGCTGAAGCTCATGGCCACGCGCCTTTTCGGCCCCCTCGACGGAGATGGACCCTCCGGCGAGGCCCCGCCCCCGGTGCGCCTGCACGACGTGCCAAACTTCGGCCGCGCCTCGCGCCGGGCGCTGACCACGGCCCTTTCGAGCCTTTGCGAAGGAACGCCGCCCGGCCATTCCCTCGGGTTCTCTCCGACGGAGCACATCCGCGAATTGTGCGCCGACGTGAAGCCGCGGCAGCTTACGATCTTGCTTTCGCGGGTGATCCTAGGCAAGCAGAAGACGGCCATCGCCAAAGAGATGGGCATTTGCTCAGAAGCGGTGCGACAAATTCTGGAGCGGTTGCGCGATCGGCTGCGGCGGCGCTTCGTCCGCTGGGAGCGGGTCTTGCCCCTTTTGCGGACGGTGCGGAAGGGCCCCGGCCTGATCCACCGCAGCGCACTTTTGGACATGGTTGGCGAGGAGGACCTGGAGGCGGCGGCGGTGCTCTTGTTCGCCGCCCGGCGAGACTTGCAAGAGGCGCAAGGCACCTGGCGCGAGGCCTTCCTTTACCGCAACGAGTACCTGGTGACCCTTTCGATGGGGGAGTTTACCCGCCTGCTGAACAGCATCCGCGCCGCCGCCGAGATCCCCGGCGGGGCCACGCTGAACGAGGTGTTCAGCGTCGTGGAATTCCGAGTGGACGGCCCCTGGGCAGTCACCGACGTGCAGCGATTGGTCGCGCTGGAGTGGGGGTTGTCGCCGGGAAGCAACGGCCGGCTGCGGGGGCGGCGGGCCGTCAGCGAAGAGCGCTCCCCTGGTGTGAATGGATGAAGGATGTGGCATCCTAGCGGGCAAGGAAAACCAGATGTTCACCCGGCGTGACGGCGCGCTGTACCTGGAGGGCGTGCGCCTGTCCGACTTGCTGACGGCGGGCATCCCCACGCCTTTCTATCTATATAGCCTGGGGCAGTTGCGGCAGAACTACCGCGCCTATGAGGACGCGGTGGCGGGGCTGCCGGCCACGGTGGCATTCGCCATCAAGTCCAACCACAACCCGACGCTGCTCTCGGCCTTGCGAGAGATGGGCGCCGGGGCCACCGTGGTCAGCCGGCACGAGGTGGAGCATGCGATCCGCCTGGGCTTCGATCCGGGGAAGATGCTCTTGCATGGAAATGGCAAGACCCGGGCCGACCTGCACGCGGCGCTCTCTGCCGGGACGCTGATCTCCGCGGACAGCGAGTTCGACCTTGTGCACATCGAGGAGGCGGCCCGGGACCAAAAGACGACCGCGCCGGTGCTCTTGCGGGTGAACCCGGACATCGACCCGCAGGTGCACCCTTACATCTCGACCGGGTTGCTGGACTCCAAGTTCGGCATGCCGGGACCGGTCATCGATGGGCTGCGGCTGCGCGGGACGTTGCGCACCCTGCGGCACGTCGTGGTGCGCGGGCTGCACTGCCATCTGGGCTCGACGCTGCGCAGGGTGCAGCCGGTGGCCGATGCCATGCGCGTGCTGCTGCCCCTGGTCGAACGGCTGCGGGCGGATGGGCACCCGATCGACACGGTGGACCTGGGCGGGGGGCTGGACATCGACTACAACCGCCGGGGAGAGACGCTGGCCGGGCCGGTGGAACTGGTGGCGGCGGTGCGCCCGGATCTGTTGGCGGCCAGGTTGCGCCTGTGGCTGGAGCCGGGGCGGAGTTTATCTGGAAACGCCGGGGCGCTGATCGGCAGGGTCATCGGGGTCAAGCACAACGGGCGGCGGGGCTTCGTGATCGTCGACGCCTCGATGGCGCAGCTCATCCGGCCCAGTCTCTATAATGCCTACCACCACATCGAGCTTTTGGAGGAAGCCGCCACCGGCCCGCCGCTGCGTTGCGATGTGGTCGGCCCGATCTGTGAGTCCGCGGACTTCCTGGGCAAGGACCGGGACCTGCCGCTTCCCGCAGAGGGCGACGGGGTCATCGTCTACGACGCGGGGGCCTACGGCTTCGTCATGGCCAGCCGCTACAACCTGAACCTGCTGCCGGCGGAATACGTGGTGGACGGGGCGGCAGTGCGCCTGTCACGCCGCGCCGAGACCTACGAGGACTTCGCGCGCACCTTCGTCGATCGCGAAGCGCGAAGCGCCGCGGTGATAGATCGCGAAGCGCCAAGCGCCGCGGTGATAAAAGGGAGAACCGGGCCATGAAGAGGGTCCTCAAATACGGCGGCACCTCGATCGAGACCGCCGACCGCGTCCGCCGCGCCGCCAAGACCGTAGCGCGCCTCTTGCACGAGGGGGAGCAGGTGGCGGTGGTGGTCAGCGCGCAGGGCAACGACACCAACCTGCTGCTCTCCGCGGTGTATGCTGCCACCGAGCGGCTGGTGGACACGCAGTCGGTGTACCGCATCGCCGCCCTGGGCGAGGAGAAAAGCGTCCACCTGATGACCGCGGCGCTGCGCTCTTTGGGGACCGAGGCGGTGGCCTTTGCGCCATCGATAACGGAAATCTGGCCGCTGATAGTCGACTGCGATGATTCGGCGCCTTTGGCGATGCAGAAAATCAACGAAGAGCGGCCCCTGGACGTGCGCGAGGAGGAGTCGCGGCGGCTCTTTCACCGGCATGTGCTGCCCGTGATGCGCCGGGGGGGCGTGCCGGTGATCTCGGGTTTTTTTGGCCGATCGACGCGGGGGGACCTGACCACCCTGGGGCGGGGCGGATCCGACATCTCGGGGATGCTGGTGGGACGCTTCACCGACGCCGACGAGGTGGTCATCGTCACGGATGTGGAGGGCATCCTCTCGGCGGACCCGCGCATAGCCGACAACCCGCGGCTGATCGAGGAGATGACCGTCGAAGAGCTGGAGTTGATGGCCGCCCGGGGGGCGCGGGTGGTACACCCCCGGGCGATCCGCTACAAGACGGCGACCTGCCGGGTGCGGGTGGTCGACTTCCGCCGGCAGGAGGCGCTCTCGTCGTCATCGGTGCTGGGGACGACCCTGTCGGGGACGAGCGCCCCGGCGCTGACTTCGCGGGACCAGGCGCTGGGCATGATGACGCTCATCGCCAAGGACGGCAGGGACCTCTCGTCCCGCCTGGGCCTTCTGGCCGAGATCGCCGGGGCCCTTTCCCGGGAGCAGATCCCGATTGCCGCGGGCAACCAGAACGACGCCTTTGTCTGCCTGTACCTGGCCGCGGCCGATGGAGAGCGGGCCTACCGGGTGCTTCATGAGATCATCGCCGCGCCGGGGTCGGCGTTCAGCAACGTGACCCTGCGCAAGGACGTGGCGGAGATCCGGCTGCGCTCGCCGGAGTTCCTGCAGACGCCGGGGGTGCTGGCGGAGATCACCTCGGCGCTGGCCCGGCGGCGGGTGAACATTTTAGAAATGATCACCAGCTTGACGGACATCTATGTGTACGTGGACCGGGCCGACCGCGGCCCGGCGCTGGACCTGTTGGGAGAGATGCTGGGGAAGGAGGAGCAGACCGATGGGCCTCGTTTATGAGCGCCGGGCCGTTTGGTTCGGGTGGGTGGCTGGGTTCGGGTTGTTTTGGGCCGGCTGCGGCGCCGGGGTCAAGAGCACGCCGCCGCCCTCCGCATCCCCTGGTCCTGGCCTTGTCGGGCAAAAGAAAATGATCGACTACCCACCCACTCGCGAAGAAGATCCCAAAGATACCCTCTTCGGCGTCGCCGTCAGCGACCCCTTCCGCTGGCTGGAGGACGCCGGCTCCCCCGAGGTCAAGGCGTGGATGACCGCGCAGGACCGCTTCGCCCGGGACGCCCTGGCAAAGATTTCCGCGCGAGACATCCTTTCGGCCCGCCTGCGACAGCTCTTCTACGTCGATTCGATATCGCCGCCGCAGCACCTGGGCGGACGCTATTTTTACACCCGCACCCACGCCGACCGGGAGAAGGGCATCCTCTACTGGAAAGAGGGGCGGGACGGGGCCGAGCAGGTGCTGCTGGACCCCAACACGATGAGCGAGAACGGAAGCATCTCCCTGGGCGTGGCCGTCCCGACTTACGACGGCAAGCGCCTGGCCTACGCCCTGCGCAAGAACAACGCCGACGAGGCCATCCTCTACGTGATGGACGTGAAGAGCGGCAAGGTCAGCGAGGTCGACGTCATCGAGGGGGCCAAGTACGCCCACCCGAGCTGGACCCCCGGCGGCGACGGCTTCTACTACACCTGGCTGCCCACGGACCCCAAGATCCCCATAACCGACCGGCCGGGCTTCGCCCAGATCCGCTTCCACAGGCTGGGCACCGACCCGCGCAAAGACCCGGTGGTCCGCGAACATACCGGCAATCCGCAGAGCTTCCTGGGAGCGGACCTGTCCCGGGACGGACGCTGGCTTTTTCTCTATGTGCAGCATGGCTGGAACCGCACCGACGTGTATTTTCAGGACCTGCGCAAGGAGCCGCGGGCGGGCAAGGCCTTCCTGCCCTTCGCCGTGGAAAAGGACGCGCAGTACCAGGTCATCCCGTGGAAGGGGCGCTTCTACATCTTCACCAACGAAGGCGCCCCGCGCTGGCGGGTGTTCCGCGCGGACAGCGAACGCCCGCGGCGGGAGCAATGGAAGGAGATCGTCCCGGAGCGGGCGGACACGGTGATCGAGAACGCCGACCTCCTGGGCGGGCGGCTGGCGCTGCGCACGTTGCACCTGGCCTCAAACCGGCTGGAGGTGCGCGACCTGGATGGGGCGCTTGTTCGCGACATCTCGCTGCCCGGCATCGGCGCCGCCGGCCTTTCGGGGGAACCCCAGGACGACGAGGCCTACTATTGGTACCGTTCGTTCACCACGCCGCTGGCCATCTACCGCACTTCCATGAAAGCCACCAAAGACGGCGGCGACGCGCTCTTCGCGGAGGTCAAGCTGCCCATCGACGCCTCGCCCTACACTGTGGAGCAGGTGTTCTATCCGTCGAAGGACGGGACCAAAATCTCGATGTTTTTGGTGCACCGCAAAGACCTGAAGAAGGACGGCGGCACGCCCTTTTTATTGACCGGCTATGGCGGCTTCGCCGTGAGTTCGCTGCCCTCGTTCAGCGCCAGCCTCTTCCCGTGGCTGGAGGCGGGCGGCGGCTACGCTCTGCCCAACCTTCGCGGCGGCGGCGAGTACGGCGAGGAGTGGCACCGGGCGGGGATGCTGAAGCAGAAGCAGAACGTCTTCGACGACTTCCTTGGGGCGGCGGAGTTCTTGATCAAGCAGGGCTATACCCGCCCGCGGCGTCTGGCGATACGCGGGGGTTCAAACGGCGGGCTGCTGGTGGGCGCGGCGCTGGTGCAGCGACCGTCGCTCTTCCGGGCGGTGATCTGCGCGGTGCCGCTTCTAGACATGCTGCGCTACCACCTGCAAGGGAGCGGGAAAACGTGGGTGCCGGAATATGGCTCGGCGGAGGACGAGGCGGGGTTTCAGACGCTCTTGGCGTACTCGCCCTATCACCATGTAAAGGCTGGGGAGGCCTACCCGGCGGTGCTCATGATGTCGGCGGACTCGGATGACCGGGTGGACCCGCTGCACGCGCGGAAGATGGCGGCGCTCCTGCAGCGGCGCAGCGGAAGCGACCACCCGGTGCTCCTGCGCATCGAGAAGCATTCGGGCCACGGGGGCGCCGACATGGTGAAGCAGGCGGTGGAACAAGGCGCCGACGCCTATGCCTTCCTGATGAGCGAGCTGGGGATGCAGCCGGTCAGTTCGCCGGCTCCGGCTCTCGATCGATGAACCGCGGCGCCTGCGGCGCTTCGCGATCGATGATGCGCAGGGACTTCCAGGCGCCCTTTTGGAAGCGCCGCCCCATGACCAGGCCCTGGGCCACCACGTAGGCGCTGGCCAGGGACCAGGCGACGTAGATCCCCCCGTGACGGTAGCCCAGGTAGGTGCAGGCCAGGTAGGTCGGCACCAGCATTACCGTGATCGACAGACCTACCGATGCCAAAAGCGGGTAGAGCGTGTCGCCGGCACCGCGCAGGGCGAAGGCAAAGATCAGGTTCATCATGTCGAAGATCGAGTACACCGCCACGAAGCGCAGGAGCACCCTGGCGATGGGCAGGATGGCGCGGAGGCTTTGCGGGTCGGCCCCGGCGGCGTAGGGCCGCAGGAGGAGATCCGGCAGGAGCACATAGACCAGGCCGCACAGGCTCATGTAGCACAGGCTCATGGCGAAGGCCGAGTGGGTCGCCCGCTCCGCTACTTCGGGGCGCTCGGCGCCAAGGTAGCGCCCGACCAGGGAGGCCACCCCGATGCCCATGCCGAGCATCGGCCAGAACACAAAGCTGTTCAGGTTGAAGGCGATCCCGCTGGCGGCCAGTTCCGCGGTCCCGATTCTGCCGACGAGCATCAGGAAAAGGGTGAACGAGAGTACCTCCAGCGAAAACTGGAGCCCCGAGGGCAGGCCGTAGCGCAGGAGGCGCAGGAACAGGCGCGGATCGAGGCGCCAACCGGACGCGGTGCCATACGCCTGTCGGTGCCGCCGCTGCATCATCAGGACCAAAAGCGTCCCCGCGCCCAGCGACTGCGAGACCACGGTGGCCAGGGCCGCCCCGACGACCCCGGCCCGGGGGAACCCCAGGTGGCCGAAGATCCAGCAGTAGTCGAGCAGCGCGTTGGTGCCGGTGGAGGCGATGTTGACCAGCAAAAGGGTGCGGGTCTCGCCCCTGCCGGCGAAGAAGCTTGACAGGGTGGCGAAGAGGACACTGGGCAGGGCGGCGAAGGCCAGGGTGCGGGTGTAGGAGACCTCGTAGGCCTGCACCGCGGGCGCATGGCCGGCGAGGGCGAAGACCGGGCCGAGCAGCGGGCGCAGGCCGAGGACCAGCAGACCGGCGAGGACGGCGAAGTACACCCCCTGCCACATGGCGGGGCCGATGCGTCGCGGCCTGCCGGCGCCCAGGTATTGCGCCACGAAGGTGGTCAGGTATTCGCCGGTACCGATGAAGAAGCCCAGAAACACCCAGTTCACGAAGGCCCCGGTCACCGCGCCGGCAACTGCGTCGGCGCCATACCAGGTGAGGAAGAGCCGGTTCAGGAAGTTTTGCAGGGTGAAGGAGACGTTCCCGAGGATCAGCGGGTAGGCGATGGCAAGGACGTCGCGGAGGCCTCCAGGGCCTTCCAGGGCGGCGGTCAGACGTCGGCTCACGGAGCGCATCGGGTCCCTCTGCTACAAATTGCGTGGAGCGGGAGTGTAGGTCAGGATACTCGCGGGCGGGCGGATCTCTTCCGGCGGGATGCGCCTGGCGGCTGGAAGCCGACGGCGGCCCCGACATCATAAAATGGTAGTCTTCCCCATGGCGTCTCCGCTCTTCACTTTTCTCGACGGGGCCTTTCGCTATGACTGCGACGCCTGCGGACAGCAATGCTGCCGCGGCAAGGGCATAGCCATCGACGCCGGGCGCGAATTGATCCCGCTCTTGTCCCGGGCCCCCGCCATCGCCCCGTTCCTGGACCAGCTCCCCGGCGGCTACGTCCGCCTGCCCGACGTTACCGATGGCTGCTGGTTCCTGGCCGACGACGGCCGTTGCGGCTATGAGACGGCCCATGGTCGCGATGCGAAGTTCACCACCTGCCGCCTCTTCCCCTTCAACCGCGTGTTCCAGGTCGGCCAGACCCTGGTGGTGGACTACAACAGCGTCGTCTGCCCCCTGCAGGACGCCCGCGGGAGCGGTGTCACCCATGAGGAACTGCGCCGGGAACTGGCCCAGGCCGGGGCCAGCGCCCTGACCCGCAGCACCGTGCCACCACCCCCCGGGGCAGAGAACCTCCGCTGGAGCCTCCTGGAGAGCGCCATCGTCGCCGCCTCCGCCCGCTTCCTCGACGAACCCGATTACCTGGCCTTCGCCACCTGGCAGGACAGCGAGGCCCGCCGCCACTTCAATAGCGCGCAGCGCAGCGGAGCGCCGTTCATCGATAGCGCGCAGCCTCTCGCAGACGGGGGGCGACTTCGCCGGCTGGTCTCCGCGTGGGCCGCCTTTTACGACATCGGCTTCCCGGAACTGGCTACGCTGGGGGGCCCGTCGGCGCGCGCCCTCTGCTTGCTGACGCCATCCCTGCGTTTCAACGCCATGTTCCGTCGCGGCGGGGCCCCATACCAGGCCGCCGCCCTGCAGGCCCCCAGGCAACTCCTCGCCACCTGGTTTTTTGGCGCCCTGGCCACTCGCGTGGGTGGCCGCCCGCCGAGCCTGCGCGGCCTGACCGAGTTGCACCAGGCACAGCGCGGCCTTCGCGAACTGCTCGCCCGATTCGATGACCGCGCCGTCCTGGGCAAGGAGATCATCGCCCCCGATGCCGCCCCGGAACTTCATGAGGCGCTGAAGCGGGCCGCCGCCAGCCTGTCCCCGCGAGCCCGCCGCAGACCCCTGTGGGAGGCCCTTGACGAAGCGGCGGCTCCCTTGCCCATCGTCCAGAGACCGCTTCTGCTCTCGCTCCTGCTCCGCGCCGGCACCGAGCTGCGTTTCGAGGCCCTCTGAAAGTGAGTCGGTAGGTGGCCCATCGGGAGGCTATTCGGGCGGTCCGCTGGCGGCTCTCGGCACCGGAAGGCAGGTTGCAAAGGGCAGGGGAGGGTGGGGGCAAGAATTCTTGACAACACC
>JBBRLA010000080.1:0-19153 GCA_038231615.1 Polyangia bacterium
TATTTGTAGCCCGCCGCTCCCGCGAAGTCCTTGGGCCGTACGGACATCGACTTTTCGGCTAGGGTCGAGCTATCGGGCAGCAATGGCGAAGGATCAACGCTCAGAGCCCCTCCACACGGACTTATGATCGAAGGGCGGGGTCTTATGATCGAAGATGCGGCCTCTTGCGGTGAAGATGCGGCCTCTTGCGGTGAAGATGCGGCCTCTTGCGGGTGAGATGGGAGATGGGGCCTCTTGCAGGTAAAGATGGGCCTCTTGGGGGTTAAGATGAGGCCTCTTGCAGGTGAGATGGGGCCTCTTCATGCACAGGTCGACTTGGTAGCCCGGGAGCTGGCCCAATCCACGCATTTCGCTTTTTCGCCACGGCCGCCGAGCACGCAAAGGCCAAGCGGTGCCGCGCCGAGAAGGAAAAAACATAGTGAAAAGGCGAAACGCGTCCGCTCCTGCCAATCTTGCAGGGCGTTTGACCGCGCCTCACTCCGAACTTCTGCAAACGCGATTCCTGGTGTAGGCTGGCGATGGTGGCCGAACCTGAGTTAGATACGGGCCCCAGGCAGGCAGAGCCGGCCCCGCCAGAGGCCGAGGGCTTGGTCGGTCGCATCCTGGCCCGGACCTACCGACTGGAACGCCTGCTGGTGGAAGGCGGAATGGGAGCGGTGTACCTGGGCCGACACCTGCGCACGGGGGGTCTTTGCGCGGTGAAGGTCTTGCACCAGCGGGCGGCGGAGAAGTCGGAGATCTACGAACGTTTTCAGGACGAGGCCCGCATCAGTTGCGCCTTGCGCCACCCGAACATTGTTCAGGTCACAGACCTGGATCAGGATGAGGGCACCACGCCCTTCCTGGTCATGGAACTGCTGGAAGGCGAGGACCTGCAGGAGCGCCTGGACCGGGACCTGCGCCTTTCGCTGCTCCAATCGCTTAGCCTGGCGCGGCAGGTGAGCAGCGCGCTCTACGCGGCGCACTGTCAGGGCATCGTGCACCGCGATCTGAAGCCGCAGAACATCTACCTGGCGCGCACCGAGGTGGCCGGGCAGATGGTCGAGCGGGTCAAGGTGCTGGACTTCGGGCTCTCGAAGGTGCCGCGGCCGGCGGACCGGGTGACGCGGGACCTGCTGGTGCTGGGCACGCCGCGCTACCTGGCCCCCGAGGCGGCGCAGGGACAGAACTCCAAGCTCGACGGGCGGGCGGACCAGTTCTCGCTGGGGGTGATCCTGTACCGGGCGCTCTCGGGACGGCTGCCTTTTGACGGGGATGACGTGGCCGAGGTGCTGCACCAGGTGGTGTTCCACCGGCAGAAGCCGCTGGCGCTGATCCTGCCCACACTGCCGGGGCATGTGTCGATGGCCATCGAGCGGGCCCTGTCGAAGCGCAAGGAGGACCGCTTCGACACCATAAAGGACTTCGTCAAGGCCCTGTGCAACGGCGAGCGGGAGTTGCAAAGGGAGATCAGCGGGGCGACGGCCGCGCCGGCAATGGCGATCAGCGAGGCGCCCACGCAGTCGCTGGTCTCGGCGGCCCAGTTGGGGTCGGCGGTGTCGGGGCCGCGGGCGCTGGGGCTGCCGCAGGTGGCACGCTTCGGTCAGGGGGTGGCGGGGCCTGGGGATCGCGAGGCGCCGGGGTCCCCGGAGTCTATCGGTCGGCCGCTTCTGATGGAACGATGTGCCGTGGCGGCGTTGCTGGGGGCGATCGCCAGCTTGCCGCTGCTGCTGGCCATCGGGATCAGGCCGACGCAACCTGGGCCGGCGGCGGGGCTGCGGCAGCCGGCGGAGCTTTTGCGGCAGGCGGACGGGCTCTTCGCGGCGCGGCGCTGGAAGGAGGCGGCAGCGGTGTCGGCACGGGCGCTGGCCTTGCCCGCCCCTGATGAGGCGGCGCCGTGGCGGAAGGCAGCGCATGCACGCAAAGGGCAGGCGGAAGCGGAGGAACGGGCGCCGAAGAGCTACGAGCAGCTGCATGCGATGGCGGCGCAGAAGAGCTACGAGCGGCTGCATGCGATGGCGGCGCAGAAGGACCTGACAGCGGCGCTGGAGGTATTCTGGGAGATCCCGCCAGGCTCGGTGTACCGCAAGCTGGCGCTGGAGACGGAGGCGCTGCTCTTCGCACGCTTCAGCCAGGCGGAGCTTTCGCGGGCGGAGGCGGCCCGGGAAAAGGGGCGCTGCGACGAATTCGCCAGCGCGGTGCAGCGGGTGCTGGAGGTGATGCCGGACCAGCCGCAGGCGCTCTCGGAACGGTGGCGGCCGTGCCCTCCCGAGGAGGCGGGTGGCCCAGGGATGGCGATAGGACAGGGATCGGGACAGGGACAGGTGCCAAACAGCGGGGTGACGCGGCCGGAGCTACTGGCTTACCCACCGCTGCGAACGGGGGATGCGTATGGGGCCGCCGCCAGTTATGGCAAGCGGCGGACACTCGATACGGCGGACCAGCTTCTGGTGGACGCCGAGCGGTTGTATGACCAGGGGCGCTACACGGCGGCGACGGAGCGGGCGCATCTGCTGCTGCGCGAGGGCAAGACACATCGGCAGCGGGCGCTGCGGGTGATCGGAGCCGCGGCCTGTGCGCAGGGCAAGGCCGGGCTGGCAGTTTCCACCTATGATCAGCTGGAGGGGGAGACGCGAGCGTCGATGGCGGAGGACTGTCAACGCCCACCGCAACAAGGACAAGACAACGGGCGGGCGGGTGATTAGGATGCTGCCGATGCCTATGTTAAGGGAAGAACAATCAGACGCTGCGGGCCGGCTGGGCGCGCAGTTCGAGAGCGCGGTGACCCGGGAACTCCTGAAGGAATGGAAAGGGTATAACCAGACCTATTTCAAGGGGGTGATGAGGGCGCCGACGATCGAGCTGTCGGCGACCGAGGGGCGCCTGGGGCGGTGGAATGGGCGGGTGCGGGCCATCGAGATCAGCCGGCAGATGGTGCTGGATCGGCCATGGGGGGTGGTGCTGGAGGTGCTGAAGCACGAGATGGCGCACCAGTACGTCTCCGAGATTCTGCGGGAAACGGACGAGACAGCGCACGGGCCGTCGTTCCAGCGGGTGTGCGCTCGGCTGGGAATCGATGCCACGGCGACCGGGTTGCCGGGAGCGGTAAAGGATAAGGGAGCGCACGAGGGGGAGCAGCGCATCCTGCAGCGCATCGCGCGGCTTCTGGCGCTGGCGCAGAGTTCGAACGTGCATGAGGCCGAAGCGGCGATGAACGAGGCGCAGCGGCTGATGCTGAAGTACAACCTGGAGGTGGCGCCGCAGAGCGGGGCCAAGGACTACGGGGTGCGCCACCTGGGCACGCCGTCGGGGCGGATCAACGAGAGTCAGCGGCTGGTGGCGATGATCCTGGGGACTCACTTCTTCGTGGAAGTGATCTGGGTGAAAAGCTACATGCCGCAGGAGGATCTTCACGGCAGCGTGCTGGAGGTCTGCGGCACCCACGCCAACCTGGAGCTGGCGGAGTACGTGCATGCGTTCCTCTTGCAGACGGCGGAGCGGCTGTGGCTGGAGTACCAGCGGAAGAACCGCATCCGCTCGAACCGGGACCGGCGGACGTTCATGGCGGGGGTGATGCGGGGTTTTGACGAGAAGCTTCACGCGCAGAGCCGGGTGAACCGGGTGGAGGGGCTGGTATGGGTGAAGGATGCGGACCTGTCGAGCTTCTACCGGCGGCGGCACCCGCACATCCGGCATACCCGGCATCAGGGCAACGAGCGGACGGAGGCCCACGACCAGGGCAGGGAGGCCGGCAGGAACATCGTGCTGCACCGGCCGGTGCAGGAGGCGAGGACCGGAGGGGGGCTTTTGACGGGGAAGTAGGATCGGGGCGGCGGTGCAGCGCTACCTGGCCCGGGTGGCGAGGACCGGAGGGGGGCTTTTGACGGGGAAGTAGGCGGGCGGCTTTGCCGGGATGCTGGCGTGGGGCTACTGGCCTTGGATCTTCAGGTTGACCGGGACTTCGAGGACCACTGGCTGGCCCCGGTAGGCCGGGAACGGCCAGTGGCTGACGACCTGTCCGATGCAGGACTCCATGTCGGAATCGGTCTTGGGGGTGATGTGGATGTCCTGGGCGCGGCCGTCGGGGGCGATGGTGACACGGATCTTCACCTGGTTGATGAACTGAAGGTTCGAGTTGCGCTTGAGACCGCGCTCGTAGCACGGGCGGAACTCGCCAACGTGGCTTTTCAGCGCCTGCGCCACCAGGTTGGCCTCGCGGGCCTCGGCCTCGGGGTTCTCGGGACCGGTCGCCCTGGGGCCGGTCGCGCGGAGTTCGTGCCCCAGGCCTGCCGGTTTGCGCGGGGCGGCGCGGCCGGCGCGGGCTGCCGTGGACCCGGCGGGACCGGGGGCGTCGGCGGGGTTGCGGATGGCGGGGCCGTCGCCGTTCAGGCCCGTGGGCTTCGGCGCGGTCTTGAGCTGGGTCAGTTCGGACATGGAGGTGCCGAGCTTGTCCCGCAGGTCGTTGCGTTCGTTCTCGCAGGTGACCAGTTTTTCGGCCAGCTCGGCGGTGCGTTTGGTGGGGCCGGCGCTCTCCGAGGACGGGTTGCAGGCGGCCAGAAGGAGAAGGGTGCACAGGGGATAGGACCGGATGATGGACTTCATGTTCACTCCAGAGCAGGGCCCCGGCCGGCCACACTCTGCGGCGATTACCGGACCGGAGCTGTCTTCCGGGTCAGTTCGGTCACCACGCGTCCTCCCTTGAGGTGCTCCTCAACAATTTTGCGGGCCAGGGCGGGTTTGATGCCGTGATAGAGCACCGCGCCCGGCGCCATGATCGGCATCATGTTCAAGCGGAAGGTATTTTCTCCTGGGAGCACCTCGCGCAGGAGCACGTTGGGGCCGTGTACGCAGGCGCCGAAGCAGCTATGCCAGGCGATCTCGACGTAGGCGTCGGGAACGGGGGCCTCGCGGAGAATCTGGACGAACTCGGCGTGGACCAGGTCGGACTGGCGCTTGCCTCCGCATTCGGGGCCACGGCATACGATGATCTTGTAGCGACGAGACAATAGGGGCCTTCGGTTTCACGCTGGCCGACGAGGACGGAGATCAGCGCCGGGCGGGAGCGGCCTCGGGGCTTTTTTCCGCAGCCTGGGTCTTGGTGCTGAGCTTGATGGCTGTCTCATCGAGGATCTTCCGATAGTATGACGCGACTGGGGCGATCGTGCGAGGCTCCACCGACACGAAATAGACGGTGCGGCGCTCGGCCTCGCCGCCGAGCTTCAGCAGGCCCTCTCCGGCCAGGCGCAGGGGCTCCGAGTCGGCGGCGAAACTGGGGTCGCTGCGGTAAAGCAGGATCAGCTCGCGCAGGGGGCGGACAGCGTCCTTGCCGCCCAGCTTGATGAGGGCCTTGATGACCTCCTTCAGCGCCACCGGCGGCACCGATGAGTCGTGGAGCTGATCGGCGAGCGCCGGGAGTGCCTCGGTGGTGCCCATGGCGGCGGCGGCGCGGGCCAGGATGTCCACGCCCCTGGGGCGGCGGTCCTCCAGGTAGTCGTAGCGGCGCTTCAGAGCGGCGACGAGCATGGTGGCGACGTCGCGGTCGCGGCGAGCGACCAGGGCCTCGCCGGCGGCGCGGGCCACCTGACCGGGCATGGCGTCGGCGGTGACGACCCGCAAAAGTTCGGCGGTGGCCTCCTTGGTCTTGATGGTGTTTACCGCCTGCACGGCGAAAGTCTTCACGGCGATGAAGCTGGAGTCCTTGTCGAAGATAATGCCATGCAGGACGGAAAGCACGTCCGGGGCGGCTTGCTCGCCTCCGCTGGGTGCCGTGGGGGCGAAGCCGGCAGCGTCGAAGGTCGCTCCCAGGACCTGCTGCCCCGGCTTCAGGGAAAGTCGCTGGTTAAAGGTCCTTTTGCCGGTCATCAGATCCAGGGCGCCCAGTTCGCCATCCTGAGCGACGAACACCACCGCGGCGCCGGTCTCGTCGGAGGCCATGACGTTCTGCCGGGGTTGAGCATAGGCCCAGCGGATTTTTCCTGACTGGCCCGGCAAAGCCGGCTGGCGCCCCTGGTCCATGGCGAAGAAGAAGCGGTAGCTATGCAGGATGAAGAGGTCATCCTTCAGGGCAAAGTCCTGGCCCTTTGGCGCCCCGGTCCACAAGAGCCGGTTGCGGTCAAAGGCGCTGAAGTCGGCTTGCTCCGCCCGGTATCCATCCCAATGGAGGAAAACCCGGACCTTATCCCCCAGGGTCGGCGTGAAGTAGGCGATCTGATCCTTCTGGCCGGTGACGCTGCGCTCGTTCAGCAGGGCCACGCCCTTGTCCCCGACGCCGTAGAAGAAGCCCTCCGGGGTGGCGCGGACGAAGCCGATCTGCTCGTCCTTCTGCCGGATGCGGGACAGTTCGGTGCCAGTGCGCCCGTCGAGGAGCACCACGTCCTGGTAACGCCAGGGCAGCGCCAGCACGCCGCCCCGGGCCGCCGGCGCCCCCACCGAGCCGACCGCCTCGACCCGCCACACACGCTGTCCGTCGGGGGCGATGGCGGTCACCAGGCTGACCCGCTGGCCGTGATCGGTCCCCTGGGTCACCATATAGGCCCGCTCGGCATCGGCGGTCAGGCCGATGAGCGTTTGCCCGGCCTCCAGCGGGGCCCGGGAACGGACCTGCCCGGTGCGCGGGTCGCGAATGACGATGGTGCTCTCGCCATCGCGGTGGACGAGAATGTTCTGGCCCACGGCAAAGCGGGAGCGCACGTCCGCCGGCATTTCGAAGGCCAGCTTGCCCTGAGTCAGGTCGTAACCGTAGAGGGTCCGCTCGCCGGTGGGTTCCTTGTCCTTGTCCTTGCCGAAGTGCTGGCGCTCAGGGCCGGCGAAGACATAGGCCATGGCGTGGCCGCTGCCGTTTTGCGGCCCGGCGGGACCGGGGCCGATTTTGCCCAGGGTCGCCTTCAGGCTGTTCAGGTCGTTGTCCTCGGCGTGCATGGAAAACGCCGCCTCGGCGCAGCCCAAAAGGCCCGTCGACAGGACCAGCGCCAGCGCGGCGGCGCTGCTCTCAGCCAAGAAGGGGGGCAAGATAGACCGAGATTTCATTTGGCCGTCCTCTGCTCGATGATCTTGGAGGCCTCCGTGCGGGACGGGAGGGCCTTGTCCTTGGCGGTCGCCTTCAGATAGTCGCTGAGCGCGTCCAGGGCGTCGGAGCCGGGGATCTTGCCCAGGGTCTTGACCACCTCCAGCCGGATCGGGTCGGGCCCGAAGTCCTTGCGCTTGAGGAAGTCCCCGAGGGCCTCGACCACCAGCCGATCGGGCACGTTGCCGACCATCTCGGACAGGGTGCGAGCGGTGTCAGGGCCGCCCACCTGTGCCAGCGCCGCCGGCGCCGAGGTGTCCTTGTGCGCCAGGAGCTTCAACAGGGCCGGTTCGGCGGTCTTTTCCTTGCGCGCCCCCAGGGCCTGCGCCGCCGCCGCGCGGACATCGGGGGTGGCGTCGGCCAGCGCGCTGATGAGCAGCGGCACCGCTCGCTGATCCTTCAGGTCGCCGAGCGCGGTGAAGGCCAGCTTGCGCAGCTCCGGGTTCCGATCGGTGCTGTAGATGGCCAGGATGTCGAAGGCCTGTGGCGACCCTTTCTTGTCCACGCCGGTGAGCAGCAGCGCCGCGACCTTGGGCGGGACACCGAGGGCCAGCTCGTTCAGCGTGAGCTCAACGGCCTTGGAGGTGCCCAGATCAGCGAGCTTCTGCGCCGCCTCAAGTGCCTGCGCCTCGGGGCCGCGAAGCTGCGTCGCCAGCATCTCGGCAGGGTCCGCCGGGGCCACCGCTGGCACCTCCTTGCCCTCTTTGCTTTTCTTGGCCGCAGGGAGCCGGCCTTTTTGCGCCTCCTGCGCCTCGGCCACCCCGACGGGATGCCCTGGAGGCCCGCCGATCAGGGCGCACGCCACGGGGAAGACGAGGGCCGCACACAGAAGCCCTCGATGAACACGAAGCCCGGGCCTTGGCATCACTGCTCCTTCTTCTTTACTTCGTCGTCGGAGAACTCGACCTTGCCGGAATAATGCGGCCCCTCGCCACGGAGGATGACTTGCCCCGAGGCGATGATCTTTCGCGCGCTCTCGATGGCAAACATATACTTCTTGTTCATCTCCAGGTCTTCTTTGTCGAGTTCGACCCCGGAGTTATTGAAGAGCACCCGGTCGCCCTTGCGCCCAAGGAACGCCTCCCAGGAACCCTTCTTCAGCCTGGCCCCGCCGGTGATGTCGTAGATGACGAAGTTGACCTGTACGTCGTTCACCGGCTGAGCGAAGAACGCGGCGTAGTAGACCTGGGTCTTGCCCGTCTTCTTGTCATAGAAGATGGAAGATTTGTTCAGGCTCTTGATCTTGGACGCATACGCCCCGGCGGAGGTCCAGCTCGTCGGGAAAGGGTGGTCGCTGATGATGAGCTGTCCCTTGAGGATGTCCTCGGGCTGGGTGCCCTTGGCCTGGGCGGCGCCGAGGTGCGCAAGGAAGAGGACCAGCGCGAGGCCCGCAAGGACGCTCGATGAACCGCGGCGCCTGTGGCGCTTAGCGAGCAACAGGCTGCGAGATGATACGACGGACGAACTTTGGGGCATGCAGATCACTCCTTGCTCGGCAGAGAGGGCCCGGTGAGGCTACGACACCTGCCGGTCAGGATTCAACGGAGATGAGTGGGGTCTCGATGGGCCGGGTCGGGTCTTGATGTGGTCCGACCGCGGCGGCAGTTCCCGCCATGTGGGCGATTCGGGCCAGCGCCTGGAGATCGGCGGCCCCCTTGGCCTCCGCCAGCCTCAGGACCGTGGGCAAGAGCGCCCGATAGAGACGGTCCGCCTCTGCGCTGGCGGCGGGCAGGGCCTGGAGGTGTCGCGACACCGTTTCGACGTCTCCCCGAGCGATGGGCCCGGTCAAGGCAGCCGGCAGCCCCACCACGGCCACGTTGGTCGCCACCGACCCGCAGAGCGATGCCAGCGCCTGCTCGGCATGACGCCGGTCAAGACCAATCGACTGCAGCACCCCCACCGCGACGTCCAGCAGGGCGGCCACATGCCCGGAGCAAAGCGCGGCGGCGGCGTGATACGCCCCGAGTTGCTCCGGTTCAAGGGGCAAAGGATGACCGCCAACCGCCAGCGCAAGACGTTCCGCGGTGGCCAACCCCACCGGATCGCCGCAGATCGCCATCACTGTGCCGGTCAGGTCCGCGGTGGCCACATCCTGGCTGGACAGGGAACGGAGGGGGTGGAGCAAGCCGCAGCCGGCCACCTGCCCGCGCAGCTCGGAGAACACCGCCAGGGGAGGGATCGCCCCGGCGCAGTGGAGCAAGACCGTCCGCGGCCCCGCGGCGCCATGCTGGACGGCGAAGCGGGCGGCCTGCCCGATGACGTCGTCTCGGACCGCGAGAATGACCACGGCCGGGGTCTGCGGCGGCTCGCCCTCCTGCCACAGCGGGCCCCGGGAGCGCGACCAGTGGTGCAGGGCGAAGCCCGCCCGGGACAGCCCCGCGGCCAACGCGTGCCCCACCGGGCCAGCGCCGACCACCAGAATGAACTCCGATCGTTCGCCTGGCGTGGAGCGCCCCAGTGAGGGTTCAGTCATGGATTTTATCATGGTCTGCCGTCGCCTCCAATTAGGTAAAGGCCGTGCTCGCGGACAAAGGCCAGCACCGACCTCGGCAAAAGCCCCCACGGCAGCTCGCCCCGCGCCAGCATCGCCCGCACCGCCGTGGAACTGACCGCCGGGATCTCGATCTGGACCTCCGCGGCCTCCGGCCCCTCCATTCCGGCCCGTCCCACCACCAGGAACGGAATCCGCTGCCGCAGTTCCTCGTAACCGTGCCAGCGCTCCCGCTCCGTGACCAGATCGCCCCCGATCATCAAGATGAACTGGTGCTCCGGGTGGCGCACCTGCAGCGCCTTCACCGTGACCAGCGTGTAGCTTGGCCCCCCCAGCTCCTCCTCGATGGTGGATACCAGCATCCGCGGCCCCGCCGCCGCCGCCGCCCGCCGGCACATCTCGACCCGGTGGGCATACGGCGCACTGCGCTTGTCGAAGGGGTGGCGAAAGCAGGGGACCATCCAGATCTGGTCGATCTCCCGGGTCTCCAGCACGTAGAGGCAAGCCATCTGATGGGCCACATGGGGGGGATCGAAGCTACCACCATAAAGAGCGATGCGCATGGCGCTCCTCATGGTGAGGCTGGTGCCTTCTGTTTGCAACTGGGGTGAAGAGTCCCACCGACCCATACTGGGCAAGACTGCGCCTGCGACGGCCACACGCGTCCCCACAGACCTGGCACAAGGGATGCTCCTACTCCTCATCATGAAGAAGATCCTGATCTCCCTGGTCGCCCCCTGTGCCCTCTTTCTGGTCCACTGCGGCGGCGAAGAGTTCGCCGGCCCTGAAGAGGACCTCGGCCCCTACGCCGACCGCGTCCCATGGTCCGAGTACATGGCCACCTCGTCGATGAACACCGTTGCCGGCGGGGCCGCCTCCTCGGCATGTACCACCGCGGCCATCCGCGGGCTCTCCGATCAGATCGTGGCGGAGATGAACTGCCTGCACCCCGGGCTGATGGGCCACCTCGATCACCTCAATGTTTCCTTCACCAGCGGCGCCGCCCTGCCCTACATGCAGCAGGTCACCCTCGCTTCCATCCAGGCGGCCACCGCCAGCCGGACCCTGGCGGTGAATTCAACGCTGCGCACCCTGCCCCAGCAGTGGATTCTGAAGCAATGGGCCAACACCGGCCGCTGCGGGGTGCAGATTGCCGCGGCGCCGGGCCACTCCAACCATGAAAGCGGGCTGGCCTTCGACACCCCGGATTACGCCAGCTGGGAGGGGCCCATGGCCAGCCACAACTTTCGTTGGTTCGGCTCGTCCGACCTGGTCCACTTCGATTATGCGCCCGGTGGGGTCAATGCCCAGGGCGTGCTGGCCTTCCAACGCCTGTGGAACCACAACAACCCCCATGACGCCATTGCCGCCGATGGCGCCTACGGGCCCGCCACCGAAAGTCGGGTGAAGCAGTCCCCCAGGACCGGCTGGTCCGGCACCCAGAGCTGCAACTAAGCGACGGCGCACACCCCAAAGCCCCCCTTCCCGCCAACAAAAGCGATTAGATCCTTCACGCCACACGGATTTGCTGCTAGTCTAGCGGCGATGATCATTGCGCCCCCTATTGGGCAATTGGTTGGGTCCGAGCACGGACGGAAATGCGGGAGATGGCTCGCGATCTAGTCGGCAAGGTGGCAGGCGGCTACCGAATCGGTGATGTCCTCAGCAGGGGCGAGGCAAGCACTGTCTATGAGGCGGAGCACTCCGCCTCCGGGCGTCGCGCGGTAGTCAAGGTGTTCTCCCTGGACCTGCCCCGGGACAAGGGCGTGGCCGACCGGCTGGTCAGCCAAGTGCGCCGCAGCACCGAGATCAAGCACCCGAACCTGGTCGAGGTCCTAGATGTGGGGATCGTCGATCACAAGGGCAAGCGCTACCTTTATGTGGTGATGGCGCGCGTGAAAGGCGAGTCGCTGCGCCAGCGGCTTGCGGCGCAACCCGACCGGCCCCTGCCCCTCGCGCTGGCCCTACAGATCACCAGCGATGTCGGCGCCGCCTTGAACGCCCTCCATGAGCAGGGAGTGGCCCACGGGGCCCTCGACAGCGGCGCCGTGTTGCTGGGCAAACAGGACGCGGGCGAGGACGAAGTCCCCGTGCGGCTGCTCGACCCGGCCGGCGCCATCGTCCAGGCCCATGTGGACGGGGAAGAGCCTCTTCCGGCCAGAAAACAGGACGATCTCAAGGATCTGGCGGCACTGCTGGAGGAGATGCTCGATCCCGGGCAAGAAGCTCCTGCGGACATGCCGCAGGCCATCCTGCCCTTGCGGCAGCGCAACCGTGAGGTCCCGGTCCGGGTCGACGCGGCGATCCGCCGGGCGCTGGGCGGGCCGGGACAGGATGCCAAGGAGGGAGAATTCCCCTCGGTGGCCAGCTTTCTGGCCGCGGTGCTCGGCACCGGCGATACCCTGCCCTTCTCCAGCCGACCCGAAGAGGTGCCCGCCCGGCGATCCGGTGGCATCAGCATGGGCTGGGTCGTCGGTTTGCTGGCCGTGGCAGGGGGGGTTGGCCTGTGGCTGCATAATCGCGAGCCCGCGGGACCCGTTGCCGTGGCGGTCGACATGGCGCGACCGGCCTCGACCCCGGATCTGATGGCGATCGCCGACCTGACCAGCGTCGATGGCGCGCAGCGAAGCCCAGTTCCGTCCATCGACCAGGCCGGCGCGAACCGGCCCGACCTGGCCACTCCTGCTGACCTCGCCAGCCCGGAGACGCAGCAGGTCGCTCCGCCCAAGAAGCGGCCCCACCGCGCCGGCCCGCCAATCCCCCACATTCGTGGGCCGATAGATTATAATCCGAACCTAAAGATGACGCCGCTGCCCGAGCCGGCCGCAGCCAAGCCGGCGGGTAACCCGGAAGCACCAAAGGTTAAACCGAAGCGTCCGAAACGTACCGGGCCGCCGATTCCATCGTTGCGGCTCTTGCGTCCCTGAGGACTCGAATGAAGGTGATCGAGTGAAGCGCCAAGCGTTGACCCTGATCTTTGTTGCTGCCGCTTGCGTCTTTCCAGTCGCGCGCGCAAGTGCGCAGGCAGGAGACAAGGCCAAGGGCAAAGCCGCCCCGGGCCCGGCAGACGAGCTGGCCCAAAAGGCCGTGGCCGAAGCCGGCAAAGAGAACTATGAGGAGGCCCTTACCCTCTTTCGTGAGGCCTATCGCATCGACCATAGTTCCAGGTGGCTCTATGACCTGGGCGTGCTCCACGACATGCTCGCCGAATGCGATGACGCCGCCTTCTTCTACCGAGCGGCGCTGTGGGGCAAGGGGGTGCTGCCCCAGGACCAGGACAAGGTGGACAACCGACTGGGCGTCCTGGAGGACGAATGCCACTTCAAGAAGCGGCACGCCACTCCGGAAGACCGCCACAAGCGGGCCGGTCGCTACATCGGGAACAAGCTCTGTTTCCTGGCCCAATCCATCCTGACCGGAATTGCCACGCCGGCCGAGAAGAAGCAGATCGACCAGTGTCTCGCCGACGACGCTAAGAAGTAACCTTCCTCAGTCCACCGAATTTGGCCGTTCAGTCCCACAACTTCCGCAGCACGCCAGGCGTGTTGGTGATGATGCCGTCCACGCCGAGCGCGGCCAGCGACGCCACCTCCCGGAGATCATCCACTGTCCAGACGTGGACCGCGTAACCCGCCTTTCGCCAGCGACGCATCGCGACCGCGTCCACCAGGGCCGCCTCCGGATGCAGGGCCGCAGGCCGCAACACCCACGCCGGCCAGGCGTCTCGAAGGGGACGCGAGAGCTTCGAGTGGAACAGATAACCCATCGGCACCCCTGCCGCATGTCTACGAAACCGCAGTAACTGCATCGGATCGAACGACGACACCAGCGTGGTCCCCGGCGTTGCCTCCCCGCGTCCTTCCTCCGGCCCGTGTGCTTTCGCCGCCCCGCTGCCCGACAATCGCCCGGCCCGGCGCAGCACCTCCGTCACCGCCTCGGCCAGGCCATCGTCCCGAAACAGGCGGATGTGCTCTCGGCCCTTGACCTCCGGCGACTTCAGTTCGACGTTCACCAGCGCCGCCGGCCCGAGTTCCTCCAGCACCTCTTCCAGCGTTGGCAGCACCTGCCCTTGTCCCAGATCGATGCAGCGCAGCACAGAAAGGGGTGTCTCGCGCACCGACAAATCGCGAAGCGCGAAGTGCCGCGGTGGTGTTTCGCTAAGCGCGAAGGGCCCCGGTGATCTTTCGCTGCCCGGGGCCTTGCTGGCGACCCGGTGCATGTCGTCGTCGTGGATCACCACCACCTCGCCGCTCCCGCAGCGCATGACGTCCAGCTCGACCCCATCGGCACCGGCGCGCATCGCTTCGCGGAATGCCAGAATCGTGTTCTCGGGATACTCCGCCGAGGCCCCTCGATGTCCCAGGATCAGCGGACGTCCCAGACGTCCGCGGGGCAGAAGAAACGCCGGCCTTACCATTGAGGAACAGTGCCCAGCCGGGCCACATCGCCGGCAATCCCGTGCCGGGCGAAGGCCGTGGCAAAGCTGTCGCGCTGCGCCCGCAGTTGTGCCGCCGCCGACTCGTACCCATAGCGCAGGCCCTGCCGGCGGGCGGAGAACTTCATGGGATTGTATAGGAACATCTCGGTCTCATGCTCCGAGGTCTCAAGGAGCAGGATGTTCACCCCTGACTCCTTGGCTCGCCAGCGCCGCAGCCCCTGATGAAGCCGGGTCTTGATCGACATCCGCATGGTCTGGTCATACACCGTCAGCCGGCCCTTGTCGCGCAAGTAATGCGCCCTTTTCATCTCGCCACCCGGGTCGCCTTGACGGAGCCCCCCCCGACGCCGTAGGGTCACTGCTTCAAGATGCAGACCCAAAGCTTCCGCGTGCACCATGATCGCCTCGGCAACGGACTCCGCCTGGTCACCGTCGAACTGCCCCACCTCCACAGCGCCTCGATCGCGGCCTACGTGCGCATCGGATCGCGCTTCGAATCGCCGGAGGACAACGGCCTCTCGCACTTTCTGGAGCACATGCTCTTCCGCGGGACGCAGCGGCTGCCCGACGCGTACCAGTTGAACCGGGCGGTGGAGGAGCTGGGCGGCACCCTCTACGCCGAGACCTCCCGGGACTCGTCGCTCTACCAGATCGGCCTGCACCTGGAGACGATGCGCCCGGGGATGCTGCTGATGGGAGAGATCCTCCGACAGCCGGTGTTCAGCCAGATCGACGTGGAGCGGCGGATCATCTTGGAGGAGCTTCAGGAGGATCTGGACCAGAAGGGGCGGGACATCAACCTCTACGATCTGGTATACGGCATGGTCTACGCGGGGCACCCGTTGGGGCAGAAGATCACCGGGCCGGTCAGCAACGTGGAGCGCTTCAACGAGGTGGACGTGTGGCGCCACTTCAAGGCGCACTACGGGGCCAGCAACACGGTGCTCTGCGTGTGCGGGGCGGTCAGCCGCGATGAAGCCTTGAGCTGGGCCACCGAGGCAATGACCGACCTGCCCGTGGGGCAGGAGCACCCCATCCTGGCGCCCGCGCCGGTCAACGAAGGACCGCTGCGCATTCACCGGGACGGGGACAGCGGGACACAGACCTCGCTCTATCTGGCGTTCTCGGCGTTCGGCGAGCTGGACCCGGACTTCCCGGCGCTGGTGGTGCTGGGTCGCATCCTCGATGATGGGATGTCGACCCGGCTCTATCAGCGGGTAGTGAACGAGCTGGGGCTGGCGTACTACGTCTCGGCGGGCTTCGACGCCTTCGTGGACACCGGCGTCTTCGAGCTGCAAGCCACGGCGGTACATGCCACCGTGCCGGAGCTGATGCGCGAGATGATGGGGATACTTACGGCCCTGCGTACGGAGGAAGTACGGCCCGAGGAGCTACAAAAGGCGCTGCGACGCTACCGCTGGGACCTGCTGGCGGCCTGTGACGACCCGGGGAGCATGAGCGAGTGGTGGGGGCGGACAGAACTCTACCACCGCCCCGTGGGGCTTGAGGAGAAGCTGGCGCGGGTGGAAGCGGTGACGGCGGCGGACATCCAGCGGGTGGCACGGCGGGTGTTCCAGGCCGCCCATATGACGCTGGGGACGGTCGGGCGGATGGGCGCGCGGGTGAAGGGGGAGTTGCGGGAGATCGTCGAGAACGCGCGAACCCAGGACTGACCGGGTCCGGCTCAGCGCGGCGGGGACTGGCCGGCGGCTGCGGGGACCTCCGGGGCGCGAACGGCAGGGGAAGCGCCAGGTACCGCGACAGCGCCTGGGACTGCCGGAACCCCGGGCACCGCGACAGTGCTGGGGGCCGCCGGGGCTCCGGGGACCGCTACCGGCGACACTGGCGCACCGGGAACGGGAGGTGCCGTCTCGGGCGGCGCGACCTCCCGCCTGTAGCCGAAGAGGGTCTTCTTTTCCTCGTCGTTCGGCAGCTTCACCGCCACTTTGTCATCCGCGAAGGTGTACAATCGGGTGTGCACCGGCAGGCGCCCCTCGGCGCGCACCGTGATGTCCACCGGCCCGCTGTCCCGCGGCCACTTCAACGTAAGCGGCGTCTCGCCCAGAAGCCGCCTGCCCCAGGTCACTTTGGCCGCCGGCACCCGGGGCGATGACCGGATCGACAGGGTGACCGCGGCCCGCCCTTCTGGGATCGGCGGAGACCATTGCTTCGGCACCCGACCCCGCGCCCGCCTCACCCTGGGCGGAGCCACCGGCAAGCCCGGCTCCTGCGCCCCCGCCACGCCGCCCATCAGTTCGAACACCAGCATCAGACCGCCCACCATCCGGGCAATCCGATCCATCATCGCTCCGCTCATTCTCGTCATCCCGTTGCCGTTGCCATTACCGTCCCTGGACCGCATCATGGGGTCTCCTTGTCCGCGCCGTCCTCACGAGACTTGCCCCCGCCGCCTCCAGAGCGGTCCTCGGCGCCCTTCCCCACCACGGGCGGCGGCCCTGGGTAGACCACCCCGGGCTTCGCCATGTACTCCGTGAAGGGCAGCTTGCGCTCCCCGCGGATGCGCCCCTGCAAAACCGTCACCGGCATCGGCGGATCAAGCTGGAAGGCAAAGCCGCGAGACGGGATGCGCAGTTCGTAGACCGTTTCCTTGTACAAGAACCGCCGCTCATTTCCCAACGGCTGGTCCCCCAGCACATGGTTCTTCCGGTGGGTCAGGATGAACGAATAAAGCCGCACGGCGTTGTGGTTCAGCAGGCGGTGGCATCCATGGGAGAACCCCTCGCTGCTGCCGATGGAAAGATAATCCGCCGAACCGTGGGCGCGAATGCCGTTGTCGAAGTCCGGCTTGCCGTTCTCTCCCGGCACCACGAAGTAACCCGCCACCAACCCGTAGGCCGAGCGAAAGCCGGGACCGATCTCATCGTAGTTTACCACCGTCTGATACGTCCCGTTGACCCGTTTCTCCTTCACCAGGGTGCGGATCGGGGTGGTCTCCGGGGCGATCCACACCGGCCCGGAACTGATGTTGCGCACCACCCGTGGCCCCACGTCCGATCCCTTGTAGCGATAGTATTCATACCCGTCGGCCGCCTGCTCCGACCGCCAGCCGCCGACGGTGGTGCGCCAGCGCACCAGGGGGATCTTCTGCCCCAGATGGTGTACCGAGAGGATAAAGCTCGGATAGGACTGCCGGGACTGGGACAAGGACTTTCCCTTCTCGTCGAAGGGCAGCTCGTACCACACGTCGCCGCGATCTACCGCGATCGACAGATCCATGGAGTCGGCGTAGTATTCCGGCCGCTCGGGCAGCTTCACCGCCGCCCGCAACCACTGGAAGTCGGCCGCCGGGTGGCGCGAGAAGAAAACCTGCGCCTTGGCCGGGTCGGTCAGGCCAAGCTGCTGCAGCACTGCGTCAGTGTACTCGCCGATGAGGTTCTTCACCGGCAGCATCTGCCCGGTCTTGCTCTTGAATATCGGCGCCCCGCTCTTGCCGTCTGCGGTGCCGTCCTCGAGAATCGCCGCCGCCGAGGCCACCCGCTCGGACATCACCCGATGCAAGGTCTCGTAGTCGTTCTCGACCTGCCGCCGGGCGAGCACCGCCAGGGTCTTTCTCTGCAGGTAGGGCGCCTCGTAGATCATGTGCTTCTGCTGAAATCGCTTCAAAATGTCCCGCAGGCCATCGTCATAGACCCCGGGCCGGTGCCGGGCCCGCTTGTCTATCAAGCCCTCGCAAGCCAGGCGCCTTTCCGCTTCGCGCAAGGTCGCCCGATCGGCGCTCCAGCGCTCCAGTTCCGCCGCCTTGTCCCCGGCCCCCGCCGCCCCCGCCCGCTCTTGCAGGCGCTCGAAGCTGACATCTATCTGCCGCTGCCGTTTTTCCGGGAAATAGCGCACCGGCTTCGCCGCGGACAGCAGCGCAAAGTCGATCTCCCCCTCGCAGGTCCGCGCTGCGTCCTCGGTGAAGCGGGCCGCGACCACCGAAAGCGCGGGCGGAATACCAAAGAGTTCCAGATAGTTCTTCTCCCCCGGCTCCAGGGGCTGCCCGTCATCGTCCACCTGATCGTCCGCCAGCCCGACGAAGATCCGCCGGTAGCGGTTCTCCCGCTCGACCCCCTGGTCGTCCTTGAGGGTGCGAAAGATGTACGGGGTCCACGAATCCGACAGGTCGACCAGGGTGTAACCCGCCGCCTGGGCCTCGGCGGCGTCGACGACGCGCTCCTCGCCGTTCATCATCAAGAGGGCCCGTCGCTCCGACGGCAGGTCGCCGCGCGGCCCGAGCGGCACAGTGGCCCCCTGCCCCGCCGACCCGGCCTGGCTTCCCTTCTGCCCCGGCATCCCCGGGGTCGCCCGAGGCGGCCCCGCCGGTCCCTGCTGATCGGCCTTGGGAAACATCCCGCAGCCCGGCGGCATCGCCAGGAGCAGGCCCCCAAGCAGGGCCCCGGCCACGACTTTCCGACATATGAAACTCATTTTCCCTCTATGTGAATCTTTCCCGGAAGCGTTTGCAACATTCAGGCCCACGCCGGCTGGGCCGACAGAAATCCAGCCGCTTCGCCACGTTCTATATAGGTCAGGACATCCCAGATACCAGTGGATACCAGCGCAACCCGGCTCTGCAATCGACAGAATACAGCCTGACTGTAAAACGCAGAGTAATGCAGATCACCTGGCGCATGGGCCTGGCAGGTACGACATAGGAGGCCAAAGAGATCAAGAAAGTGACCAAGGAGGAGCACATGGAAGAGACGATTCGACTGGGCCCAACGGTGATGGTGATTTTCGGCGGCGCGGGGGACCTGACCCACCGCAAGCTGGTGCCGGCGCTCTTCAACCTCTTTCTCGATGGCTGGCTTCCCGACCGATTCACCATCCTGGGGGTCGACCAGCGGGAGATGGCCGACGACGCCTTCCGAGACCACCTGAAGCAGGGGGTCGACAGCTTCTCCCGGCAGGGGAAGTGCGACCCCGAGACATGGTCCCGCTTCGCCACCCACCTGTCCTACCTAGCGGGAGATTTCACCGGCGCGGAACTCTGCGCCGCGCTGGCCACTCGCCTGGCTACCGCCGACACGGCAATGGGAAAGGACGGCCCGGCGTCGCGCATCTTCTATCTGGCCACCCCCCCTACCCTGGTGGGCCCGATCGTGAAGCGCCTGGGAGACGCCGGGCTGGCCGCCGATTCCGGCCGCACGCGGATCGTGGCCGAGAAGCCCTTTGGCCGGGA
>JBBRLA010000081.1:0-19142 GCA_038231615.1 Polyangia bacterium
CAGAAGCAGGCCCAGGATCAAGCACAAGAGCAGGAAGTGCTCTGCGTTGGCGGTGAAGCCCAACACCCGACGGCTCAGGGAGAGCAAGGCAAAGGCGGCGGCGGCACACAGGGCGGCCCCGCCATCGCCATCGAATACGCGCCGCCCGAGAAAATACACGAGCGCCGTGGAGGCCAGCGAGCAGAGAAGCAGACCTTGCCGGATTCCGCCGGCAGTCTGGCCGAAGATCCACAGGATCAGCGCGTACAGGGCGTGCAGGCCCGGCATCTTGGGATCGTAAGATTCGGTGTAGGGCGGTATGCCGTGAAGGATCGCACGAGCCGTGTAGGCATATTCGCCCTCGTCCCGCTCCAGGGGAATAGGCAGCAGCCGCCAGCGCAGGAGCCCAAGCACGAGTAGCAGCGCCAGCAGGGGCCAAAGCGACATCAGGCGCTTCACCGGGTCATTTTACCAGAGAACCGCCAGAGGCTGAAACGTACCAACGCAGCTTCCGGTCCGCGCTACGGAACATGTGAGGGACTGCCCGCACGGAGCGTATTCATGATACAATTGTGCAATGCCCAAGCTGTCGATCGTAATACCGGTCTATAACGAGAGGGCAACCATCACGGAGATCCTGCGGCGGGTCAAGCAGGCCCAGATCTGCGGCCTGGAGCGGGAGATCATCGTGGTGGATGATGGTTCGACCGATGGCACCAAGGAAGTGCTGGCTGGTCTGGCGCACGATCCTGAGGTCCGTGTGCACTGCAAGCAAAGGAACCAGGGCAAGGGTGCGGCGCTGCGGGACGGTTTCGCCCTGGCCACCGGGGACATCATCCTGGTGCAGGACGCCGACCTCGAATACGACCCGCGCGAGTATCAGCGCCTCTTGCAGCCGATCCTCGACGACGTGGCGGACGTGGTGTACGGCTCGCGGTTCCTGGGCGGACCGCACCGCGTGCTCTATTATTGGCACTACGTCGCCAACATGGCGCTGACCCATCTGTCCAACGCCGTCTCTAACATCAACTTGACCGATATGGAGACCTGCTACAAGGTCTTCCGGGCCCCGATCATCAAGAGCCTGATCCTCGCGAGCGATCGATTCGGCTTTGATCCCGAGGTGACCGTCAAGCTGGCCCGTCTGGGCTGTCGCATGTACGAGGTCCCAGTCTCGTACTATGGACGTACCTACGAGGAAGGCAAAAAGATCGGCTGGAAGGACGGGGTACAGGCCCTGACCACCATCCTCCGTTTCGGCCTCATCGATCGGGTGCTGGGCCGCCCGGTGACGTGCTAAATCTCTGCCAGGCAAAGAACCATCGGCTTCATGGCAAAACGAGTGCTAGTGACGGGCGGCGCCGGCTTCCTCGGCTCCCATCTGTGCGAGCGGTTGGTGAGCGATGGTGTGGATGTCATCTGTCTGGACAATTTTTTCACCGGCCGCCGCGAGAACGTCGACCGGCTGCTGGACAACCCCCGCTTCGAGCTGATGCGCCACGATGTCACCGAGGCGATGACGCTGGAAGTGGACGAGATCTACCACCTGGCCTGTCCGGCCTCGCCGGTCCACTACCAGCGCAACCCGGTGCGCACCATCCGCACCGGCGTGCTGGGCACGATGAACATGCTGGACGTGGCCCGCGACGCCCACGCGCGCATCCTGATTGCCTCGACCAGCGAGGTCTACGGCGATCCGGAGGTACACCCACAGCCGGAGCACTACTGGGGCCATGTGAACCCGATCGGGTCGCGTGCCTGCTATGACGAATCGAAGCGTTGCGCCGAGGCGGTGGCCGTCAGCTACGCACGACAGCACGGCGTCCAGGTACGCATCGCTCGCATTTTCAACACCTATGGACCGCGACTGGCCCTGGATGACGGCCGGGTGATCTCGAACTTTATCGTGCAGGCGCTCCGCGGCGAACCCATCACTCTTTATGGCACCGGCCAGCAGACGCGGTCTTTCTGTTATGTCTCGGACCTGATCGACGGCCTGGTGGCGATGATGGCCTCGGACTGCAACGCCCAGCCGATCAACCTGGGCAACCCGGGAGAGTTCACCATCGCCGATCTGGCGCACAGGGTCTTGCAACTGACCGGGTCCGCCTCCAAGATCATCTATCGGGATTTGCCCGAAGACGATCCGCGGCAGCGCCAGCCGGATATCACGCGGGCGAAAAAACTCCTTGGCTGGCAGCCGACCGTGGTCCTGGAAGAGGGCCTGAAGCGCACCATCGAGTACTTCCGCACCTGCCTGGCGAAAAAACGATAAGATCAGCGTAGCGAAAGGGACATCAGGTCGCGGGCGGCGCGACCCAAAGCCCTGGCTCGGGTCAAAAGACCGCCGAGGCCGCCGTCGGCATAGAGCAGGTCCACGGCGCTGAAGAGCAGATCCTTGGTCTCCTTTTTCACCGGGTAAATCGGCACCCCGGAGTGGAAGAATCCAGCGAAAAGGGGGCGCTCCGAAAGGACCGCCTTCTCGTTGCAGCAGGCGCGCAGGCCCTCCTTGCCGTTGATGCGGCCAAAGCCGGAGCTGCCCACGCCGCCGAAGGGCAAGGCGCCGGCCATGTAGGCCAGCCCGTAGTCGTTGACCACGGTCATGCCGGCACGGATGCCGGCGGCGATGCGCTCGGCGCGGCGGAGGTCCTTGGTGAACACGCTGGAGCCCAGGCCGTAGGGGCAGTCGTTGGCCAGGCGAACCGCCTCTTCCTCGCTGTTCTCACCCGGTGGCACGCGAATGATGGTCATCACCGGGCCGAAGGTCTCCTCCTGGGTAATGAGCATGCGGTGGTCCACGTTGACCAGGAGGGTCGGCTCGTAGAACTGTCCGGAAAGGCTGGCGTTGCGCTTTCCGCCGCACAATACCCGCGCCCCCTTGGCGACGGCATCGTCCACCAGGCGCTGGAGGATGTCGAGCTGCCTGGGCATGGTCATGGCGCCCACGTCGTAGGTGCCGGACTCGGCGGAAAGCGGCGGGCCCTGTCGCAGGGCCAGGGCCCTGTCGCGCACTTTTTCCACGAAGCGGTCATAGATGCCGTCGAAGACGTAGATGCGCTCCGCGGCGACGCACATCTGCCCGCAGGCAGTGAACACCCCCACCATCGCCGAGGACACGGCCTGGTCCAGGTCGGCGTCGTCGCAGATGATCATAGGGTCTTTGCCACCCAGTTCCAGTACCACCGGGGTCAGGGTCTGCGAGGCGGCGGCCATGACCATTTTGCCGGTCTCCGGGGAGCCGGTGAAGAACACCTTGTCCACCCCCGAGGTCACCAGGGCGGACCCGGTCTCGCCGGCCCCGGTGATGATCTGGACCAGGTCGGGGTCGTGGCCGGTGTCGCGCAGGACCTCTGCGAACATGCGGGAGAAGCCGACGGCGGAGTGGGAGGTCCATTCGGAGACCTTGACCACGACGGCGTTGCCGGCGAAGAGGGCCGGGATGACCGGGCAGAAAATGTTGTGGAAGGGGAAGTTCCACGGGCACAGGACGCCGATGACGCCCAGGGGGTGATATTCGACGCGGGCGCTTTTGTGCAGGAAGATGCCGGGGCTGCGGCGCTCGGGGGACAGGTCGCGTTCGCCGTTTTTGATGGTGTAGCGCAGCTTCTCGCAAACGGGAAAGAGTTCGCCCATGGCGGCATCCAGGAGGGTCTTGCCGGAATCCAGGGCGGCGGCATGGCAGATCTGCTGCTTGCGGTCGAGGATGTGATCGAGGAGGGCGCGCAAGACCCGGCGGCGTTCGGCGAAGGAAGTGCGGCCCCAGGCGGCCTGCGCGGCACGGGCGCGGTGGACGCGGGCGACGACCTCTTCGCGGGTGAGGGCGATCACGTCGCCGAGGCGCTCGCCGGTGGCCGGGTCGCGGCACTCGATGGTGCGGGGCGCAGCGGAATTGCGCGGACTGCCAGAATCACCAGGACTCCCGGAGCCGCCGGAATCCCGCGCCGCACCGGATTCGCGGGAATCGCTTCCGGGGCCCGCCGGAATCGGGCCCTTTGGGCTGTGAACGTCGCGGTGGCTCTCGTCGTGGCGGATGCTCTTGTGAGGCATGGTCGGTCTCCGTCAAAGGGAGCCTTTTATACCACGGGATGGCAGGATGGGCACCCGCGACACCCGGGGAGCTTTCCGGTTGCGAGCGCGAGCGTTGCCGTTCACACTGTTTAGCTGCCTTCATGCGATCTCTGCGCTCGTTCAGTACCTGGTTGGTGCCGCCGGCCCTGCTTCTTTTGGGTTGTCCTGTGCCGCTGCGGACGGCGTGCCCGGCCTGCGTCGAGCTGCGACAGGATCGGGCGCCGCTGTTCCGGGAGGGGGTGCGGCGGGTGTATGTGGTGGTGCCCGGGATCCTCGGCTATGGCTGGGAATGGGACGGGGCGCAGGCGGCATTTTCTCGGGACCCGGCGGGGCAGACGCTGGTGGTGGACTGGGACCCATGGCAAAGTCTGGCGCGGGGCGGGGCACGGGTGCGGGGCGCGATGTCGGGGCTGCTCTCGCGGCTGCCGCCGGGGGTCGAGGGGGTGACGGTATTGGCCCACTCGGCGGGGGGCATGGTGGCGGTGCTGGCGGCGGCGGCGTTGGTGGTCCCGGCGGGGGTGACGGTACAGGTGATCGCCATCGGGACGCCCTTTGCGGGGACGCACCTGGACATCCTCACCTATGAGGGATCACTGCACGCGCCCACGCCCATCGCCATCGGCGGCACGTTCCCTGGATGGCCGACTCCGGCCAGGGGGGTGGTGCTGACGGTGTACCCGACCCGAGGCGCGGAAGACCCGGTGATGCGGCCGCGGATGGGGCATGACCCGGCGGACCCGCGGGTACTGCCCCCGGGGACGCGGGTGTGTGCGCTGCCGGAGGCGCTTTACCAAGGGCGCGACGGGCACAACACCGCGGTGGCCTGGGTGGCCGAGCAACTGGTGGGGGCGGCGGACTTTGCCGGGGGCGGAGCACCGTTGGCCGGTAGCGCGCAGGGGGTACGCTCAGGGGAAGCTTGTGTGCGGGTGGCTTCGCTGGCCGGACGGCTGCGGTAGCCGGGCCGGGGTGAGCCAGAACGGGTCCAGGGCCACATGCAGGATGCCGACGACCACGCCGGGGAGAAGGATGGTCCAGCCGAGGGCGGCGAACCACGGGGGCCGGGCCGACAAGGCGGTCGCGCTCAGTCGGTAGGCAGCGGTGTCCGCGAGAAAGAGCGGTACGGAGGACCCAAAGCGGAGGCCGCTCATGAGGAAATGCATGGCGTATTCGGTGGGGAAAAGGCCGCCCAGGTCGGCGCGGCTCTGCTTTTCGCTGAAGACGTCCGCGAATTCGAGGAGGACGGTGGCCAGGAAAAGGAGCAGCGCCAGCCACAGCCAGCCCCCCTGGGACCGGCGGCAGATAAGCAGGTAGGTCAGCAGCGGGAAGAGCAGCGCGGCGGCGGTATGCAGGCGATGCTCGACCCGGGAGGCCGGGCGCCGGTGCAGGCGGTAGCGATAGAGGTGAAAGTAGAGGCCGTCGGTGGAGGCGACAAGGGCGAAGACGACCAGCAGGGCGGCGACGATGGGCAGGGTCAGCGGGGATTCGGGGGCGATCATTGGGTCTCAGGCTCCGCGGATTCTGGGCGGGTAGGCATGAGATGCAGCAGCCCGTGTTTTCGCAGCCGATAATACAGGGTCGAACGATTGATCCCGAGGAGGCGCGAGGCCCCGGCGATGTTGCCATCACTGCGCTCGATGGCCGAGACAATCTCGGCGCGTTCCTGGTCGTGCAGGCGGTTTTGCAGGGAGCGCCCCGGGCCCGGGCCCGGGCCGGGGCCCGGGGAAGAAGCCGCAGGAATGACGGCGGCGGCGGAGCCTGCGCCAGGGGGGAGGCCGGAGGCGCCGGAGGGCGTGGCGGCGGGGGCGAAGGCCGAGGCCAAAGCCGAAGCCAAAGGATGGGGCGCAGCGGCCCCGGGCTGAGCGGTGCCGGATGCCGGAAAAAGGGCCCCGGGGGCGGGGTATGGGGAGACGGGCGGCATCCCCACCCGCCTGCCGAAGTCCAGGTCGGCGGCGGTGATCTCGGGGCCGCGGGCCAGGATCAGCGCCCGTTCCATGAGGTTCTCCAGCTCGCGCACATTCCCCGGCCAGGCATACCGCTGGAGCATCTCGACTGCCTGGGACTCGATGCCGCGCACCTGCAAGCGGTTGCGCCGGCTCCACTTTTGCAAGAAGTGATCGCACAGGCGGGGCACGTCCTCCAGGCGATCGCGCAGCGGCGGAAGGAAGATCGGGAAGACGTTCAGGCGGTAGTACAGGTCCTCGCGGAACTTCCCCTCGGAGACCAGCGCCTCCAAGTCGCGGTTGGTGGCGGAGACCAGGCGCACGTCGACCCGGACGGTCTCGGTGCCGCCGACGCGCTCGAACTCCTGCTCCTGGATGACCCGCAAAAGCTTGATCTGCACCTCCATCGGCAGGTCGCCGACCTCGTCCAGGAAGAGGGTGCCGCTGTCGGCCAGCTCGAAGCGCCCGAGGCGCCGGGACATGGCCCCGGTGAAGGCGCCCTTCTCGTGGCCGAAGAGTTCGGATTCCAGCACCGAGCTGGCCAGGGCGGCGCAGTTGACCCGCACAAAGGGGCGGTCCTCACGGGGCGAATTGATGTGGATGGCGTGGGCCACCAGCTCCTTGCCGGTGCCGGTCTCGCCGCGCAGGAGCACCGTGGAATGGGTGCGGGCCACCTGCTCGACGCGCTGGAGCACCTCCCGCAGGGTCGGCGAGTCGCCCACGAGCTGGCCGAAGTCGAAGGCGCTGTGCAGTTCCTGGGTCAGGTAGCCGGCGTACTGCCGGAGCTGCTCCTGGAGGCGGGCGTTTTCCTGGCGCAGGTGGAAGCGCTCCATGGCCTGGGTCAGCACGCCCCGGACCTCCTTGGCGTCCCAGGGCTTGGTGATGTAGCGGTAGATCTGCCCGAGGCTGATCGCTTCAATCAGCACTTCGACGTCGGTGTAGGCGGTCAGGATGATGGGCACGGCGTCGGGACAGAGCGCGCGGGCCTGTTTCAGGAACTCCAGGCCCGTCATGCGCGGCATGCGCTGGTCGGTGACGATCACCGCCACCGGGTGCTTCTGCCCTGGTGTTTGCCGCCCTTGTTGATCGCCCAGAAGGCGCAATCCCTCTGCACCGGACTCGGCGGTGAGGATGCGGAAGGACCGCTTGAAATTGAAGCGGAAGGCATCCAGATTGTCCGGCTCGTCGTCGACCACCAGGACGGAGTAGGCCTGCGGGTCCAGGCTGCCAGGGCCAGGGCCACTGCCGATGCTATTGGTCGAAGGTCCAATCGTTTCGGGCGGAAGGCTTGACGAGGCTGACATGGCCCCTCAAACTACCACAGTGGCCAATGCGACAACACACGACAACACGAGCCGGGCCACTCGCACTTCCCCCTCGCGAGGCACGCTCGCTCGCTCACCGTGGAACGAAGAGTCAGCGCGGTTGACGCGGAGTGGAGAAAAAGACGAAGATAGAAGAGCATGGCTCTCGCTGTGAACTCGGCCTCGCAGGGCAAGCTGCTGACGGACATCTTCTGCCGCTGCATTGAACTCAGCCGGGCGGCGACGCAATTGCCGGAGCCGCAGCGGAGGACGATCGTCGAGCCGCTGATCATTCAGCACCTGCGCGAGACAAGCCTGGACCTGAACGCCGTCTGGACCGCGTTGCTCCACGAGCCCGGGGTGACCGAGCGGGCCCTGGCCTCGGCCGCCGCCGCTCTGGAGGACCTGGCACCGCTCTTGCGACTGACGATGACGCCGGTGCTGCGGCTGCAAAAGCTGACTGTACAGCAGCGGCAGGCACTGCTGAAGGAGTGCCCGATCGGCCGGACCGAGGTGGAGCGGATGATGCGCCACGCCCGCATCGAGGAGTCGCTCTCCGGGGTGCGCATCTCAAAGCCGTCCTTCCAGCCGAACACGGTGCAGCCCTACGCGCCTCCGCTGGAGGCGCTGCGCAGCGAAGGGGGGATGCCACAGGTGGTGCGCGATGCGGATCGCCGGGCGACGACGACGACAGCAGCAGCAGCAGCAGCAATGCGGCTGAGCGAGGCGCTGCAGATCGTGCCCAGGGTGGCGGCGATCTCCGGCGTGATCGGGCGGGGCGAGTCGGTGTCCTCGATGGACGGGCAGCAGACGGGATCGATGGGCTCCAGCCAGCCGCGGCTTTTGGCCATCCCCGGGGGCAAGCTTTCGCCGGCCCCGATGCCGCAGCTGGACGAGAAGAAAGAGGCCCAGCACGAGGGCCCGGAGGAGCCGAGCCTTTCGGGGAGTGGCGACGGAGAAAAAGAGTCTCGCATCAAGGCCGCGCGGTCGCTCTTGCAGCAGGCGCACGCGGAGATGCTGGCGGACGCGGTGCGCTCGCGGCCCGGCGTCTCGGGGCTGGGGCAGGACCCCAACCGGGGCACGACCGGCGCCAGGAACAAGGCGCGAGACACCCGGGTGCAGAAGAAGCGCCGGGGGCGGGCGATTTTCGGGCTCCTCTTGGCGCTGCTGGTCATCGCAGCGGCGGGCGGCGGGGCCTACCTGTTTCTGCTCAACGGCAACGAGAGCGTCGACGCCGGCAAGATCACCGCGCTGGGGCTTGAAGACGTGCGCAAGTCGGAGGACCGGCTGCAAGGGGTCATCGCCGATCCCCGCTGGGCGAAGATGGACAGCGAGGCGCGAAAGCAGGCGGTCACCGAGGCCTTCAAGCAGGCGGGCCGCTGGAAGATCCACCTTCTGGTCCTGTCCACCAAAGAGGGCACGATGCAGGCGCAAGTCAACGACGAGGGACCGAACGGGACGCTCACGGTCCTTCTGCCCAACGTGCCCAAGCAAAATGCCCCCGCTCCCCATCCGTAGGGCCGGGCACCCTGCCCGATCTGGAGCGTGCGGTGGATGATCGGCCGGGCCGCGCAGGTCAGTTTCCTCCTGACGTTTGTCTATTATGTGGCGGCGCTTTGCCCGGGGGCCTACTGGCTGGACTCCAGCGAGTTCGCCGCGGCGTCGTATCTGCTGGGGGTGGCGCACCCTCCCGGGCATCCGCTGGCGCTGATCGTGGGAAAGGCGTTCACCCTGCTGCCCCTGGGGCCGATTGCCTTCCGGGTGGGCCTGGGACAGGCGGCGTGCGGGGCGCTGGCGGCGGCGTTGATGACCCTGTGCGGGGCCCGCATCGCCAGCCGGATGCTGGATGCCCTGGGCCAGCCCCTTGGGGGCCCAAGGGGCGAGGCGCTGGCGGCCTTCATCGGCCTGGCCGCCGCGCTCTGCACGTCGCTGGGCTACGCCGCCGCCTTCCAGTCGATGCGGCCGGAGGTCTACGCGCTGCACCGGGTGCTGGCCGTCGGCAGCTTCCTGTGCCTGACGTATTTTGACGAAAGCCGAGACCGGCGGTACCTGCTGCTGGCGGCGCTGCTTCTGGGGCTGGGATTGGCCAACCATCATTTCCTGGCCATCCTTTCCACCCTGCCAGTGCCGCTGGTGCTTCTGGGCGAGCGCCACGGCAAGGCGCGGATCATCGCCGGCTGCTTCGCCGCGGGCGCGGTGGGCCTGCTGCTCTATTTCTACCTGCCGCTGCGGGCGGCCCACCACCCGCTGGTCAACTGGGGTTCGCCGACCACCCTGTCGCGCATCTTCTGGACGGTCAGCGCCAAGGCCTTCCAGAAATCGGTCAAGGAGCCACAGCCCGGCGACGAGGACGTGGTCGGGGCGATGATCGAGGGCCTGCACCCGGTGGGGGCGGTGCTGATGGCGATCGGCCTGTATCTGCTGATCCGGCAGCGGCCGACCCGAGGGCTGGGGTGCTACTGCCTGGCGGCGGTGGGGCTGGTGGCGGGAGGCCGGGCGGTCCTGGGCTTTGACGTGGCCAACCCGGACGCCTACGGCTACCTGGTGCCGGCCATCGACCTCGCCGCCCTGTGCGGGTGCGCCGGGGCGGCGGGGCTCTGCGCCTTGATGATGACGATGCTGCTGATGCTGCGGGCGGAACAAAAGGGACGACTGGCCCTTTCGCTGGCGTGCGTGCTGGCCCTTCTGGGCGCCGCCCATGGGGGCAAGAGCTTCGCGCGGATCGATCGCAGCGGCTTCTTTGACCTCGACACCCTGGCGGGGAGCTGGCTTGCCGAGGCGCCGCCCGGTTCCTGGCTGGTCAGCTCCTACTTCCAGACGGTCTTCGCCTTGTGGTACCTGCAAGGGGTGGAGGGGCAGCGGCCGGACGTGTTGCACCTGCACCCGCACTTCCTGCCCAACCCGGGCTATCGCGAGGACCTGTTGGCCCGCCATCCCGATGTGGCCGACCTGGGCGCGGTGCTCGGGCCACGAGGGCTCTCCATGGGACCTTTGCTGCAAGCGCGATCACGGCGGCCCATTCTGGTCGAATACGATCTTGACACCCAGGAGGCGCTGCTGCCCTATCTTTATCCCCACGGCCTGCAAGAATCCCTTGAAATCGGGCCCGGCCAGGCGCTGATGGGGACGCGCGATGCCGAAGCCAAGCGCCGCCGAGATGAAGTGGCCGGCCGCCTGGACGCACGAGACGCGGAGACGGCGAAAAACCTGCTGTGGCGGGGCTACCTGGGGATGACGCTTTCGTGCCAGCAGCGCGACCCGGGGCGCTTCCAGGCAGAATACGCCCGCATCCGCCGTCTTCTGGGGCAGAGCAAAAGTCCCGAAATCGAGAACCTGATCCGCCGCTGCGCGCCTTAGCTATAGTTGGGCGGACCAAGACCGCGATAAGGAAGACGCTCTACACATGGGCGCAGAGTTTCCAATCGCCGATGGCGACGCTGTGCTTCGGTTGATTTCAGGAATCTGTCAACTCTACGCAGGACGTGTCGCCGAGAGCGGGAGGTAAGCTTGCCCCAGCGCGCTGCCGTCCTCGACAACCGCTGGAGTCTCCCATAGACTTGGACCTATGAGCTGGCGTGAACGAATCGAACGGAAACTCGACGTCCTCGGCGGTGAGCCGGTGATTCGGGGAACACGCGTCCCAGTGCGGGCGCTCGTCGGCGGTCTCGCCGGTGGGATGACGCTCGATCAGGTGTGCGCGAGCTACCGCGTCGACGGCGACGCTGTTCGCGCGGCGCTCCACTACGCGGTCGAAGCAATGAGCGACGAACGAGCGCTTGTCGAGCACGCGCCGACGTGAGTGCGCCGTCTTTCTTCGTAGACGAGTGCTTGCCTTTTGAAGTAACGGAGGCACTCCAAAACGCCGGCTGCGATGCGACCGACATCGTCGAGCGCGGCCTGCGCGGACTTCCAGATGAGCGAGTCTGGGCCCTGGCGGCGGCTGAGGGCCGCGTCCTCGTCACCCGCGATCTCGATTTCCCTTTGCGGATAGCAGTTGGTCACATCATCGTTCTTTCGCCTGGTCGGTATCGACGGCGAGCTTGGTAGTGGGCAAAGGTGGCACAACACATGGCCGGAGCAGATTTTGGCGCTCCCCACGGATTCGCATTCGCTCAGCCGCGTGGGCCCATTCCGCAGCGGCTGAGGGAGCGTACTACTGTACGTGACCGAAGGAGACAGGAGGTACGCCAAAAGATGCCCGGTCCAGGTGCTTCTGTCAGGCGACGGCGCCCTTCTTGGCCTTCGGTGCGGGTGCCGCGCCTTCGCTTGGGGTCGCCGCCGCCGCCGTAGGTGACTCGATGCCGATGCGGCGAATCCCCTGCTTCTCCAGGATCGCGGTCTCGATGGTCTTGGCCATCTCGGGGTGGGCGCGCAGGAACTCTTTGGCGTTTTCGCGCCCCTGGCCGATGCGTTCGCCACCGTAGCCAAACCAGGCGCCGGACTTCTCGATGATGCCAGCCTCCGACGCCAGGTCCAGGATGTCGCCCTCCTTCGAGATGCCCTCGCCGTACATGATGTCGAATTCGACCTCCCGGAACGGGGGGGCCATCTTGTTCTTCACCACCTTGACCTTGGTCCGGTTGCCGACCGCCCGCTCGCCCTGCTTGATCGCCCCGATGCGGCGAATGTCCAGGCGCACCGACGCGTAAAACTTGAGCGCGTTGCCACCCGTGGTGGTCTCCGGGTTGCCAAACATCACGCCGATCTTCATGCGGATCTGATTGATGAAGATCACCAGCGTATTCGACTTGCTGATGGTCCCCGTCAGCTTGCGCAGCGCCTGGGACATCAGCCGCGCCTGGAGGCCGACGTGCTGATCGCCCATCTCGCCCTCGATCTCGGCCTTGGGCACCAGCGCCGCCACCGAGTCCACCACCACCACGTCGATGGCCCCGGAGCGGACCAAGAGGTCGGCGATCTCCAGCGCCTGTTCGCCGTTGTCCGGCTGCGACACCAGCAGGTCGTCGGTACGCACCCCCAGCTTGCGGGCGTAGCCCACGTCCAGCGCGTGCTCCGCGTCGATGAAGGCGCACACCCCGCCATACTGCTGCGCCTCGGAGACCACCGAGAGCGCCAGGGTCGTCTTCCCCGACGATTCCGGCCCATAGATCTCGACGATGCGTCCCCGGGGCAGCCCGCCCACGCCGAGCGCAATGTCCAGCGCCAGCGAACCCGAGGGGATGACCATCACCTCGGGGGCCGCCTGGGCGTCGCCGAGGCGCATGATGGCCCCCTTGCCGTACTGCTTCTCGATGGTCCCGGTGACCATGTCCAGCGCGGCGGTGCGCCCCGCACGGGACACCTGGGCCGAGCTGGCCTTGCTGTCGTCGGACTTTTCCCTTTTTTCTAGCGACATCTTGCTATGCGTCTCCATGCCGGGGCCCGTTCGCCCATTCGGCGTTTATTATCCGGTGATCGAGTCCAGGCTTCAGGTCTTACCCCAGCCGGTCCCGTCCAGGTTCATTTCCATCGCCCTTTACGGCCCGCTCGGGAACGAGGATCTTGTGCAGCACGTTCAGCGCGGCAAACGCGGCGATGCGCCGGACCTGATCGCGCTCGGCAGGCCACAGGAGGTGCCGCGTCACCACCTCCCCGGGGCCGGCGACCGCCAGATGCACCGTGCCCACCGGCTTGTCCGGGGTCCCGCCCTCGGGTCCGGCCACCCCGGACACGGCCACTCCATAGGTGGCGCCGGTCAGCCGTTGCACCCCGCGGGCCATCTCTTCCACACAGGCGCGGCTGACGGCGCCGTGCTCGCGGAGGGTCGCCTCGGACACCCCGAGCACTCCGGTCTTCACCGCGTTGGCATACGAGATGACCCCGCCCAGGAAGTAGGCCGAGGACCCGGGCACCGCGGTCAACAGTTCGCCGATCATGCCGCCGGTGCAGGACTCCGCGGTGGCCACGGTCTCGTTCCGCTCCAGCAGCTTCCGCCCTACTACTATAGGAAGGTCCGCCGGGCCCTCGGAGTAGAGCGCGCCGCCCAGGCGTCGTCGCAGCTCGGGCTCCAGACGGTCCAGCTCGGACTGAGCCGCGGCCTCGTTCTCGCCCCGGGCCACCAGGGTGACCAGCACCTCGGGGAACGCCAGGCGGAAGTGAATCGTGGTGCGCGGCCCAGAAGGATTAAAAGGACCCATCGACAAAGCCGGATCTTTGCCCTCGCCCAGCAGCCCGCGCAGGCGGTGGTCGACGTGAGATTCTCCCAGGCCGATGACCCGGTAGCTGCGCCGCGCCGAGACCAGCCCGATTCGCGAGACCGCCCGCAGCCGGGGCACCACCTGCGTCTGAAACATCGGCTTCATCTCCCGTGGTACCCCCGGCATGAAGAAGAACGCTGCCGGGCCCAGGTCCCGGAAGTTCGCCTGAAATCCCGGGGCCAGGCCGTGGTGATTCTGGAGCGGGTAGGTTCCCTGGGGCAGGCGGACCTGGCGCAGCCCGTTCGGCATGAGCGGCATGTTGCGTTCGGCCAGCCGCGCCCGCAGCCGTTCCTCGTGGGCCGGCTCGATGAGGGCGGGGACGCCCAGCAGCCCGGCGGCCACGTCCACTGTCAGGTCGTCCTGGGTGGGGCCGAGCCCCCCGGAGACCAGCACCACATGGGACCGGGCGGCGGCGTGGCCCAGCACGGCGACGATGTCGTCCTGGCGATCGTTGCATCCTTGCCGGTAGCGGACGTCCAGGCCCAGATCGGTGAGCTGTTCCCCCAGCCAGGCGGCGTTGGTGTCGACAATCTCCCCGCGGTTCAGTTCGTCACCAATGGTCACTATCTCTGCGACGAGCTGTCCAGCCGTCGCCTCTATATGTACATCATGTACATCTGGGGCGCGCTCTTCCTTTTGCCCATCCGGTCCCATAGATGTGTACATTTGAGCAGGAGCCTATTCTGGGGGTCTGACATTGTCAAGGCAACCCGGGCCCCCACAACTTCAAGATCAAACACCAAGTTCATGCACTGCCCTCTTGGCCTAAAGCGGATGAGGTGCTACGATTCCTCCAAACAGATCACCCGCGGCGGCGGCGATGTTGAAGTGGGGACTACTGCACCCGTTGACATTCTCATCGCTGCTGATAAAGTCCTAGTTTGCGCGGCGATTTAGGACGTCACGAGGCCATGAGAATCCGCTACGCTGCCAAGACAGATGTCGGGATGAAGCGTACTCACAACGAGGACTACTTCAGTCTCGTTGAAGAGGAACAGCTCTTCGTTGTTGCCGATGGGATGGGGGGCCACGCGATGGGAGAAGTCGCGTCGAAGATGGCTGCCGATACCCTCAATGAGTTCTACAAAAGAACCAAGGACGAGGAGGCAACCTGGCCCTATAAGATGGACCACAAGCTGTCCTACGTGGAAAACCGGCTCGTCTGCGGCATCAGGCTGGCGAACTGGCGGATCTACGAGGCGGCGACCAAGGACCCCCGCTGCAAGGGCATGGGGACCACCCTGGTCACGTGCCTGATCAACGGAGAGAAAGTCTACTTCGCTCACGTCGGGGACTCTCGCGGCTACCGCATTCGCGGCAGCGCCATCCAGCAGATGACGCGGGACCACAGCCTCCTTGAAGATTACAAGGAAGCCAAGCCCGACATGACGGAGGAAGAGCAGCGCAACTTCCCCCACAAGAACGTCATCACCAGGGCCCTCGGCATGCGGGACACCGTCCAGGTGGACATTCGCAGCGATGGCATCCTGGACGGCGACATCCTGCTTTTGTGCTGCGACGGCCTGACCGGCATGATCGAAGACCAGAAGATCATGGAGATCGTCCAGGCCACCTCGGGTGACCTGGAGAAGGCGGTTAACGACCTGGTCGATTGCGCCAACCGCAACGGCGGCGTGGACAACATCACGGTGATCCTCCTTCAGTGCAGCGCCAAAGCGTGACCGCGACACCACCTCGGCACGACGTCATCGTGGCCGGCGGTGGACCCGCAGGCTCCGCCACCGCGAGTTTCCTGCGCAAGCACGGGCGCTCGGTCCTTTTGCTGGAGCGCGAGCGATTTCCCCGGTTCCACATCGGCGAATCGCTCTTGCCCTTCGCCAAAGACCTCTGGGAAGAACTGGGCGTCCTTGAGGAGATCGACCGGCGCTTCATCCACAAGCCCGGCGCCCGCTTCATCCACAACGAATCGGGCGAGGAGTTCACCTACTACTTCAACAACGCCGTCCGTCCCGGCTGCCCCTACGCCTACGAGGTCCAGCGCGGCGAGTTCGACGACCTGCTCCTGCACAACGCCAGGAAGCTCGGGGCCGAGGTGCACGAAGAGTCCGAGGTGCGGGATGTCGTCTTCCATCCTGAACGGCACTCCGCTTCGCCGGGTGCTATCGACGGGCCGGGGGTCAGCGTGCGGGTCCAGCCCAAGGACGGCGATGAGTACACCGCCTTGGCCCAGGTCTTCGTCGACGCGACCGGCCGCGACACCCTGCTTGGCACCCGCCACGGCCTCAAGGAGACCGACGCGCTGGTCACCACCAACATGGCCTGCTTCACCCACTTCGAAAACGCTCGGCGCCAGAGCGGCACAGACGAGGGCAACATCACCATCGTGCTCTTCGAGGGCGGCTGGTGGTGGTTCATCCCCTTCCTGGGCAAGCTGACCTCGGTGGGCTGCGTGCTCCAGAAGGAGTTCACTCTGAGCCACCGCGGCCTAAGTCCCGAGGACCTCTTCCAGAAGGCGTTGGATCACTCGCCGGAAATGGCCAAGCTGCTTGAGGGCGCCACCCGGGTGCGGCCGATCGGGACCACCGGCAACTGGTCCTACCGCTGCAAGCAGTTCTACGGCGACCGCTTCCTCCTGGTGGGCGACGCCGCGGCCTTCATCGACCCGCTCTTCTCCACCGGCGTCCTGATGGCGGTTGCCGCCGCCAAGTTCGCCGCCAAGGCCATCGACGACGCGTTCCACGCGGGCGACTTCTCGGCGGAACGCTTCGCCCCCTTCGAGAAGCAGGCCCTGGCCGGCGCCGATCTCTTCAAGCGCCTGGTCCACGAGTTCTACGGCGAGAACCTGCGAAAACTCCTGCTCCACTCCGAGGCCAAGCCAGGGCTCGCCGCGATCATCACCAGCCTGCTGGCGGGCGACGTCTATCGCCCGGCGATGTGGCACAACATCGTGCGCCAGGGCTTCTCCCGCATGATCGAGCTGCCGCGGCCTCGCGAGCCGGTCTCGACCTAGGCTTTCATTGTCATGCACATCCTCGCCGCCATGCTGGCCTTGAATGCGACCGTGGTGGGTCTGACCGAGGCCGAGATGCAGGAGGCCCTGCACGGGCACACCGTCACCCGCACGGAGTCCTTCTCTCGCGACGGCAAGTCCGCGGGGCGAGGGCTGGGCGCGGTGGTGATCGAGTGCTCGATCGCCGAGGTATGGGCCACGCTCTCGCGACCCGAGGACAAGGCCGAGTACATGCCGCGGGTCAAGTCGGTCACCGTGCTGGAACGACGGCCGGCGATGATGCGGGTGCGCATGGAGGTGGACGCCTCGGTGCTCACCGCACGCTACACCGCCTGGTTTCGGCTGGACGAGCCGACACACACCCTCTCGTGGACCCTGGACAAGACCGCGCCGGACAACACCCTCACCGATGTCGAGGGCGAGTATCGCCTCTTCGAAGTCCAGCCGACGCGCACCTTGGTCGTCTACCGCGCCTACGTCAACAGCGGCCACGCCGTGCCGGCATTCATCCAGGGCTACATGACCCGGCGCTCCCTGCCCAACCTGCTCCACGCCGTCAAGGCCCGCATCGAAAGCGGCGGTCGCTACCACAAATAGCCCGTTGCCCCAAAACGACAACGGGGCCCCGAAGGGCCCCGCTGAGGTCGTCGCAGGTTTGAGTCGTTACTGTCGAGCGCAGCGGAAGTTGGTCACCTTGCCTGCCGGTGCCATGCCCTTGCGCCAGATGCCGGCCACCGCGCCGTTCGCGCAGACCCCGGCCTGCGTGCTCGGCAGGGCGCAGAAGCAGGAGTCCGTGGCCTCACCGGCGCAGGCCGCCTTGACGCCGGGATCCTCCGCGGTCGGCGAGGGGGCCGCCGCCCAGCCCTTGCAGCAGGTGTCGCTGCACACCGGGAACGGCTGGTCTGGAGCGTTGTTGGGGGTCTTGTCGTCCACATCGCCCACCAGGCAGACCGGCTTGTTGTTCAGCAGCTTGGGCACGACGTTGATGCACTGCGCTTCCAGCTTGGTCTTGATGGCACTGGCGATGTTGTCCAGTACGTCCGGGTACTTGGTGACATTGCAGACGCTCTGCTCGATGCTGTCCTTGAACTGCGCGATGAACTTTGACAGACGGACCTGCGGCCGTCCGAAGATCGCCGGCTCGTCGGCCTTGTAGCAGGCCCCATCCGTCTGCAAGCCGCGGTTCAGGGTATCGGACTTGGTCCCGCCGTTGGTGTAGCTGACGATGAACTGGCCGCTGTTGTCGGCGCCCTTGTTGGCGCCGATGGCCGGCGACCAGATGCCGCTGATCAGCAGCTTGCTCGACGGACGCAGCGACTGGAAGAAGTTCACGTAGGTGCTTACCGGCTCCAGGTAGCTTTGAGCCTTCTCGTGGCAGCCGGTCTTCACGCCGGTCTGGTTCAGGGGCTCGGTGCATTCCATGTCGCGGGCGACGCAGCGGTAGTCGGGGTTATAGCAGTTGTACGGCGCGTTCTTGTCCGGCGCGGCGCAGTCCATGGTGACCGGGTCGTTCTCTTTGCGCCCGCTGGGCACCGTCACCGAGCAGTCGTCCTCATCGGTGATAAAGATGACCGCCAGCACCGAATTCGGCCGCAGGAAGTCGGTGTTCATCGGGTTGTGACCGTCGAGGGCACGCTTGGCCCCGTCGAGCTGTCCCTCGATGCCACAGCCAGCGTCGCCGACCAGCGCCATGCACTGGAAGGCCTTCTGCGGGGCCATCGGGTCGGCGCCCTTGATGTTGTTGACGCCGTTGATCTTCGAGATGAAGCCCTTGCCGTCGACCGGGACAAAGCTCGGGTCGGGGCACAGGGAGTTGCAGGCATCCAAGGCGCCGCTGGTCACGCCGGTGCGGGTGTTGCACGCCACCCGCTGCAAGGCGCCGTCATCCCCCTCGAAGCTGTTGCACGAGCCCAGCGACACCGACCACGGGGTGCCGGGCGCGGTGTAGCTGCCGACGTCCGAGGTGGTGATGCCGACGTGGTAATTGGCGCCGGTGGCGTCGATCTTGGCGATGAACTGCGGGATGGCCGCGGCCAGCGCCTTCTGCTTCGGGGACATCGACGGCGAATTGTCGATGAGGAAAAGGATGTCGAGGTCCTTCTGCAGCGTGGTGTCGATGTAGTTGTTGCTGACCTGATTGAAGCAGGCCTTCAACGCAGTGTCGCGATCGGCGGCGGTGGCGGGGTGGTTGTCGGTCCCCACCTTCTGCCCCAGTTCCGGAATGGCGCAGGTGCTGGCCACCTGGGGCGAGGTACAAGAGGACAGGGCCACGGCGAGCCCGGCGCCTGTGAGCGCGTGACGAAATAGACGACTCATGACAAAGGCCTCCGTTGGGTTCGGTGTCTCACAGGGCCAGGGGCCTGACACCACGATATTCGTGAAACTAACTCAAAAAGTGACTTGTCGCAAGCCTGCGTCCGGCGGTGGGCTGACTTCAGACGGCCCAGGCGTTAGCGGCCCGTTTCTTAGTTCCTGGTATTTTGGGACGCGAAGCGCCGGGACCTTACAAGAAAATTTGGAAAACTGAGCCTTGGCGCTTGATTCTGGGCCTGCGATCAATGAACCGCGGCGCCCGGGGCGCTTCGCGATCAATGAACCGCGGCGCCCGGGGCGCTTCGCGATCAATGAACCGCGGCGCCCGGGGCGCTTCGCGATCAATGAACCGCGGCGCCCGGGGCGCTTC
>JBBRLA010000082.1:0-18899 GCA_038231615.1 Polyangia bacterium
GACCGGCTTTTCTTGGCCCCGACACTTGAAAGATGAATCAAGATGATGACTCAGTCCTTGCGCCGCGCAATTTTCGTTGTCCCCATTGTCACGTGGATCTCGGGTTGCTCGCTCCTGTCCTCGCTCATCGGCAAGTTGCCGGTGCCGGTCCCCGACGCCGTGGGGAGTGCGCTGGCAAAGGTCGACCAGGCCCAGCAACTGGTCAACCAGGCTCGCAGCGGGAACTTGGCCGGCGCGCTGGGGGCCGTCGCCGGGGCGCTGCCCCTGCCGCCAGGGTTGCAGGGCGCCCTGTCCGGGAACCTGGGGCAGATGGTCGCGGCGCTGGCGGTCCCCGGGGCCATGCTGGCGATCCAGGCGGCGATCGACGTCCACAAGGCGCGGAAGCTCCAGCAGGAAGCGGAGCAGCAACACAACCTCCAGTCGGTTGGGCTGTTCTTCGCCGGCCGCTGCAGCCAGTCTGAGCCGGCCGACGCCCGGGCGCAGCAGCGGGTGCGCAAGGAGGCCGCGGGCGCCAAGGCCAACGATCCCCAGGTGCTCGAGGCCCAGGCGGAGCGCGCCTATGCGGTCGGGGATTACGCCCGCGCCGCGCAGCTTTTGGACAAGAGCGTCAAGCTTCGCGGCAAGAAGGAGGACGCCGACCTGGCGGCGGCCCTCAACAAGCTGGCGGCGGTCTACTTCACCATAAGCAATTATGCCGCTGCCTGGCCCCCGGCGCAGCGCTCGCTGGCCCTGCGCGAGCGACTTGCCGGGCCGACCGCGCCCGAGGTGGCCGAGTCCCTGAACACCTTGGCCGGCCTGGAACAGGCCACCGGCAACTACCCCGCCGCCTTGCCGCTTTACACACGGGCCCGGACCATCCGGCAGCAGAGCAAGGCCCTGGGCCCCAACCACCTGTGTGTCGCCGAGTCGCTCAACGATCTGGGGCGGCTGCGTCAGACGATGGGCCAGTACGGGCCCGCCGAGTCCCCCTATAAAAACGCGCTGCGCATCCGCACGGATCGGCTCGGGGACCAGCACCGCGATGTGGCGCAGTCGATGAATAACCTGGCGTCGCTCTACCTGAAGATGAGCGACTACCGGCAGGCCGAGTGGTTCTATAAAAACGCCCTCAACATCCGGGAGCGCCAACTGGGATCCGATCACCCCGACGTGGCGGAGTCGCACCAGAACCTGGGCGACCTGTACCAGCAGAGGGGCGATTACGCCCAGGCCAGCCGGGAGTATGACAGCGCCCTGAAAATCCGCGAGAGCCGGCTCCCGCCAGGGGATCCGCGCATCGCCCAGTCGGTCAACGCGCTAGGCGAACTTTACGCCCGCACGGGCGACTACGACCGCGCCTTGCCGCTTTACCAGCGCGCCCTGGGCGATCGCCAGCGGGCGTTGGGGCCCCATCACCCCGAGGTGGCCGAGTCCCTCGACGACCTGGCGCAGCTGTACCAGGCCCAGGGCGATTACCAGAAGGCCGAGCCGCTCTACCAGCAGGCGCTGCAAATCCGCCAGGGCCTGCCCACCCCGAACCCGCTGGACGTGGCCCGATCGCTGAACTCCCTGGGGGGCCTGTATCAGGCCCGCGGCGAGTTCGCCAAGGCGGCGCCGCTCTTTCAGCAGGCACTGGAGATCCGGCAGCAGAGCCTGGGGGCTGACCATCCCGAGGTGGCGCAGTCGCTCTACAAACAGGCGCAGCTTTTCCAGGCGCAGGGCGAATTCCAGAATGCCTTGCCCCTGTATCAACAGGCGCTGCAAATCCGCGTGAAGAAGCTCGGCGACCATATCGACGTCGCCGAGTCGCTGATGGGGCTGGGCACACTGTATGTCGCCCTGTCCGCCCCGGAGCAGGCGTTGCCGCTCTTTACCCGGGCCAACACCCTGGCCGAGCTGCTCTTGCGCCGGGTGGGGGCCGACGAGGCGGGACTGGACGGCTTCCTGAAGGTCCTGCGCACCCAGGAGGAGATCGTCTACTCGCTGCTGAGCGATCCTTTGGCCGGGCCCAAGGCCGGGCCCGAGGCGGCGCGGCTGGCGATGACGGTGACGCTCTTGCGCAAGGGGCGCTCGGTGGACAAGGCGGCGGAGACCACGCAGCTCCTGTACCGCAGCCGCCAGCCGAAGGACCGCGAGATCTTCACCGAGCGCCGCCGGCTGGTCAGTGAGTTCGCCACCCTGAGCCAGGCCAATCCGCCGGGCCCCAAGGACGCACAGAAGCTGAAGGATCTGAAGGAGAGCATCGACCAGCTCAATCGCAAGCTGGCGCAAAGCGCCGCGCCGCAGCGCGAACAGAGCGCGATGCTGCACGACGCGCGTGGCGCGCTTTCCCGCCTGAGCCTCACGCGGCCGGAGAAGATGGACGATGCCACGTATCAGAACCTGGTACAGGCCACGCGGGAGCGGGTGGAGACGCTGGAGAAGGGCCTGGTCCGGCCCGAGATCCCCGGGCCGGACGAGATCGTCGGCAAGGTGGCCGCGGTGCTGCCACGCGACGGGGCGCTCCTGGAGATCGTGGCCTTCCATCAGTACCCGTTCCGGCCCACCGAGAAGGGCGAGCAGCACTACGCCGCGCTGACGCTCCTGCCCGGGGGAAAGCCGCGCGCCGTCGACCTGGGCCTGGCGGCCCCCATCGATGCGCAGGTGAACCTGCTGATCCAGACCGTCAGCACGGAAAACGGGAACTACGTCAAGGCGGCACAGGAGCTGGACCGCCTGGTGATGGGACCGGTGCGACCCCTTCTGGGCAAGCAGAAGCGGCTCTTCCTTTCGCTGGACGGGCAGCTCAATCTGGTGCCCTTTGCCGTACTGCTCCATGGCCGGCAGTCCCTCATCGACCGTTTTCAGCTTACCTACCTGACTTCCGGACGGGATCTCTTGCGCCGCAGCACGGAGCCCTCGACCACGGTGGCGCTCCTGGCGAACCCGACGTTCCTCAAGAATGGGACCCCCGTGAGCGGGGGAGCGGACGGGGCGACCCGCGGCGTGAAGCTGGTGCGGGGCAGAGCCGGGGTCCAGACGGCCTCGGACGATTCACAGAGCAAGCTCATTCTCAAACCCCTGCCAGGGACCAAGAAGGAGGCCGAGGCCATCCACCAGCTCCTGCCCCAGGCCGAAATGTTCCTCGGGGACTTTGCTACCAAGCAGGCGTTTCTCGGGCTGGACTCGCCGGGCATTCTGCATGTGGCCACGCACGGCATCTTCGACGATAGCACCTTGTCGGCGGCGGCGGGCACCCGTGGGGTGGTCCTGAAACGAACCCGGAACAGCCCGCGCGACTCGGCGCCCTTGCTGGCGTCAGCTTCGCCCTCGGCAGCGACCGGGCCGGCGGCGGCGGCGGCCCCGCAAAATCCGCTGCTCAGCTCCAAGCTTTTTCTGGCCGGCGCCGAGAACGCCCTGCAGGGCGCGGACATTGCCGGCGTCGAGGAGGGCAACGGCCATGCCACGGCGCTGGAGGTGGCCAGCATGAACCTGTCGGGCACGCAGCTCGTGGTGCTCTCGGCCTGCAATACCGGCCAAGGTGACGTGCAGCGACTGGGTCAGGGGGTCTACGGGCTGCGCCGCGCGGTGATGGCGGCAGGGGCCGAAACGCTGGTGACCAGCTTGTGGTCGGTCGGCGACATCGTGACATTCGACCTGATGAAGCGCTACTATAAGGGGCTGCTCCGGGGCCAGGGGCGCGAGGCGGCCATGACCGCGGCGGCCAAGGCGGTGCGCAAACAGCATCCCCATCCGTTCTTCTGGGCGCCCTTCATTGTCGTCGGCCAGAGCGCGCGCCTCGCCGGCATGGGCGACACCCACCACCATCACCGACACGGGAAAGAGGGATGAGCATGAGGATACCCCACACCAAGTTCCTATTCGGCTGCCTGCTCGTGGGCTGCGCTGCCGGTCCTCCGGCGGAGAAGGTGCAGACCCTGCCGACGACGCCAGTGGCTTTGGCGGTCGCGCCGGCGCCGGCGCCGGTCCACCCGGCAAAGCCGGTCAAGTTGGGGCTGACGATGGAGGCTCAGCCGAAGAAGGGCACGCCGCACACGGTCGCCCCGGGCGAGGTGTTGCGCACGGGAGACAAGATGGCGATTCGCGTGGAAGTCGACCAGCCGGCCTACGTCTACGTGGCGCTGGTCGGCAAGGGCACCCCGCAGGTGCTCTTCCCCGCGTCGGATCGGGCCAAAGCCGAGGAGGTGCTGGTGCAGCCCGGGGCCATGCTGCGCGTGCCCTCCGTCCCAGACTGGTTCGAGCTGGACCGCAACACCGGGCCGGAGAACGTGCTGGTCTACGCGGCGCGGGAACCGATTGCCGCGGACGTTCTTGCGGCCCATCTGAAGGCCGACGCCGACCGGGTCGCAGCCGAGGCGCCGCCGACGACCGCCAACGCGGCGCCGACCGGGCACCGCTCGGGCGGCTCCGCACCGGCGCCGACGAGCACGCGGGGGGTGAAGCTGAAGCACGGCGGGGGCTCGCCCCTGATGATGTCGGAGGACGGCGTGACGACCACGCAGTTCAGCTACGGCCACCAATAGAGCGGCCCGAGGGACTGACTGGCCTGAGGCAGATCGGCGTGGCCCCGCAATGACGACTGCCCAAGCCAGGCGCTCCCCAGTCACTTTCTTGCAGGGCAGTGTACTTAGGGATTTCCCGGAAACGGTTCATTCAGCAGTCTCGCGGTTCAAAAGATCACACGCAGCGCACCGGGTCAATTTTTCTGCACGCTCTGTTTCCGGGAAATCCCTTACAGCTTCACGATGAAGAGCCATCTCACGATGAAGAGCCATCTAAGGAAAAAGCACATGGCCGGAGCAGATTTGGGCGCACGCCCGCAGCGACCGAGGGAGCGTACTACTGTACGTGACCGAGGAAGCGAGGACGTACGCCCAAAGCTGCCCGGCCAGGTGCTTCTGATTCCCGGCCAGGTGCTTCTGATTACTGGACGCTCAGGAGTTCTACGTCGAAGTGTAGTTCTGCATTGGGGGGGATGACCCCGCCCGCGCCGCGCGACCCGTAGCCCAGGTCCGCCGGGATGATGAGTTTGCGCTTGCCCCCCACCTTCATCGTGAGCACCCCCTCGTCCCAGCCCTTGATCACCTGGCCCATGCCGATGACGAAGGTGAAGGGCTCGCTGCGGTCGAGCGAGCTGTCAAACTTCTTGCCGTCCTTCAGGGTCCCGGTGTAGTGCACTGTCACCCGCTGCCCGGACTTGGGGCTGGGTCCGGTCCCGATCTTCTCGTCCATGAACTTGAGTCCCGATGGGGTCGTCGTCGGCGTCATTTTCCCTGCCTTTTCTTCTGTTCGGGCCTTGCCGTCTACTTTTGCTTCCGCTTTCGCGTCTACTTTAGCGGTCGCTTTCGCGTCTGGTTTCGCGGCGGCCTTCTTCTCCTGCTGGGCGATCTTCGTCTCTGGTTTCTGGTTCCGGCCTGGTTCTTCCGCCCATCCGGGCCCGCTCAGCAGGGTGCCAAGCAAGAGGCCACACAGGAAGGTCAGGCGAGCACGGCTCATCATTTTCGCATCTCCTTTGTAAAAGCGCGACACGGTATTAGCATGTCCGCATGGCAATCGCGTCCCGTCTTGTGCCTCGTTCGGGAAAAGGCATCGTCCTGACCTCGATTTTCGGCCTGCTTTTCCTCTTTGTCGCCTGGCAGGCGCTGGCGGCCTGGTGGCAGCACGGCTACTCCGTGGGCACCCGCACCGGCAGGGTCAGCAAGTTCTCCTACAAGGGCTCGCCCCTGTGTCGCTACTGGTCCGGGGACCTGCTCATCAGCGTGGGCAACGCCCCCGCCGAGGTGTGGAAGTTCACCACCGATACCCGAGACGAAAACGACCCGCTCATCAAGGCCATCCAGACCGCCGAATCCTCCGGCGGCGACCGGACCACCCTGCACTACCGCGAGGACCGGGGCCGCTGGTGGTCCTGCGCCAAGGGCGAGACCAACTACTACATCACTGGGGTCGAGAAGCAGCCTTGATGTTATTGATACTGCCGCCGGGCCGCCGCCGCACCCCGCGAACGTCCGTGTTGTCCTTGGGCGCGTCCCGCAGTCCAAACCACGGCCCGGGGTCCAGGGGCAGGTCTCCCAGGGCCAACTGGAAGTAGATCCGCGGGTAGGGCGCCCGTCCCAGGCTGGCGCCGCCGCGGACGCGGTCGCCGGCCACCACGGTGGTCTGGTCCACCCGGGCATAAAGGCTCACGTAGCCGCCTTCGTGCTCCAGGATGACCCCCCGGCCCAGGCCCGGCACCTCCCCGGTGAAGCGCACCTGCCCGTCGGCGATGGCGGTGACCGGGCTGCCCGGGTCGGCCGACAGATCGACACCGTGCTGGAAGAGTTCCAGCCCGCGATCATAAGGCCGCCGGCCAAAGACCGAAAGAATCGTCCCCGGGGACACCGGCCGGTGCAGGGCGCCCCGTTCTTTGGCCAGCCCCGCCAGTTGTCGGCGCTCTCCGGCCTGGATCTTGGCCCGGGCCCGGGCCGCCTCCTGGTCCAAAAGCGTCAGGCGGCTGGTGCGCTCCGACAGTTCCTTTTGCTCCCCGGACAGTTCGGACAGTTCGTCGCGCAGGGCCGAAAGCTCTTCCATGTCCCGCTGCAGGATGCGCCGCGCCCCGTCGCGCCGGATGAAGAGTTCGGGCAAACTCTCGGCCCCCAGCACCAGCCGCACGAACCCCCCTTGCGAAAGCTTGTACAGGGCCGAAAGGCGCGTCTTCAGGTGCTCCCGGCGGCTGTCCTTGGCCTCTGAAAGGATGCGCACCCGGCGCAGCAGATCGTCGGCCTCGGCGCGGGTCAACCGGGCCTCGGTCTCGATGGCATCCAGGGGCCGCCGCGAAAGTTCCGGGAGGTCGCCGCTGATGTCCCCCGGACGCGGCTCCGCGGGTTTTGCCTGCGCGCTCACAGGCAGCGGCAGCGGCAGCGCCAGCGCCAGCGCGAAAAGGACGATTCCTCGAAGCAACCGCCGCGGTACCATGCCTAAACCCGCACGTGCTTGCCGACGGCCATGGCGCTGCCCAGAAAGCCCAGAAGGCCCCCCAGGCCCAGAAGGAGCGCCACCTCGGGCCCCGGCAGGAAGGAGAAGCTGACGTCGCCCAGCACCTCGTGCAAGAAGGCGTCGCCCTCGGGCAGCGCCAGCCGGTACAGGCCATACAGGCACACGGCAGAGAGCCCGGCCCCGATGAGCCCCTGCAAAAGCCCTTCCATGAGAAAGGGTGCCTCGACGTGGAAGTCGGTGGCCCCGACCAGCTTCAGCACCTCGATCTCGTCGCGCCGGGCGTAGACCCCCAGGCGAATGGTCGCGGCGACAATGTACAGACACGACAGGGCGATGAGCAGCCCCACCGACCAGCCGAACCACGTCAAAAGCCGCTGCGCCATGAGCAGCCGGCGCACCCAGTCGCCCATCAGCTCCACGCCCTCGATGCCCTCGGCGCCGCGCAGGCGCTCGTAGATCGGGTGCACCCGCAGGATGTCGCTGATGCCGTGGTGGAAGCTGACCTCGATGGAGCTGGGCAAAAGCCCCTCGTCCACCCCGTCCAGCAGGTCGCCCTGGTCCCCGAGGCTCTTGCGCAGCCGCTCCCGGGCCTCGACCTGGGTCACCGAGTGCACCGTCTGCACCCCGGGCAGCTTGCGCAGGACGTCGGTGATCTGCTGCGCCCGCGCCGGCTGGATGCCGTCCTTCAGGTAGACGATCATCTCGACGCCGCGGCCCACGGCGGTGATGACATGGTACAGGTTCACGCTGCACAGGCGCAGGGTGCCGCACAGAAGCAGCATCAGCGCCACCGTCCCCACCGCCACTGCCTGGATGAGCAGGTTGCGACGCATCCCCTGGAGGCAGCGGCCGGCCGCCGAGCCCAGGCTGCGCAGCAGGCCCGGCTCGGCGCTCACGCGTGTCGCTCCAGGTCGCCGGTAAGGTCGTCCATGTCGAGGGCGCTGGGGGCGGTCATCTCGATCTCGATGCTGACCTCCAGGCTGCTCTCGGCGGACACGGCGGACACGGAGCCGTCGCGGCGGTCATTGTCGCGCTCGCGCTCGCGGCCGTCACCGCGGTTGCCACCCCGATCGTCATCGCGATCGTCGTCGCGCAGCAGGCGCAGGGTGGCCTCGCTCTGGATGCGCGGGGGGAGCGGATCGCCCATGGCGACCTGGATGCCGACGTCGGCCTCGCCTTGCACCAGGGCCTCCCGGGCGGGCACGCCCCCGGCGACAATCTCGCCCTTTTGCAGCGACGCCTTGCGCCAGCCGTGGCCCATGCCGAAGGCCACCACCGTGGGGTCGTGGGTGGCAATGAGCATCGTGGTGCCGCGACCGCGGATGCCCTCCAGCAGTTCCAGAAGGTCGCGCGCCCGCAGGGGGTCCAGGTTGCCGGTGGGCTCGTCGCAGAGCAGGATCGGCGGGTCGATGCACAGGGCCCGCGCCACCGCCACCCGCTGTTGCAGGCCCCCAGGGAGGGTGCGCACCAGGCGAGCGGCATCGGCGGAAAGGCCCACCGCGTCGAGCGCGGCGCGGGCGCGGGCGGTGACCTCCTTGCGGGGCAGGCCCAGGACCTCGGCGGTAAGAGAGACGTTTTCCAGCACCGTGCGCCCGGGGAGGAGCTTGAAGTCCTGAAAAACCACGCCCAGGTTGCGCCGGACATAGGGGATGGACGAAGCGCGCAGCTTGCCCAGCACGCGGCCGGCCACGCTGATGCGCCCCTGTTCGGGCTGCTCGGCGGCATAGATCAGCCGCAGCAGAGTGGACTTGCCGGCGCCGGAGGGCCCGGTCAAAAGGACCGCGTCGCCCTCGTCGATGTGCAGGGTGACCCCGCAAAGGGCGGTGCGGCCGTCGAAAGACTTCCAGACGTCATCCAGGCGGATCATCCTATGACCGCTATCACGAGTCCGGCGATCGAGCAAAAAACTTCACCCATTGCGCGGCGCTCACGTGCATTGAGGGCGGTTTACGTCTCCCCCACGGATTCGCATTCGCGAATCCATGGGAGGGCCCACGCCGACTCGCGAATGCGAGTCGGCGGGGAGTGCCCCCACTCCGCCGTGCTCACGGCCAGTAGGCCGCTCCGCTCGCCGGCTCGGGGGGTACCACCCGTGGCCTCGCGAATGCGAGGACATGGGGGAGGCGCACTCGCCCTCACAAATGCACGTGAGCGGCGCTCTTGGTAACCAGAATTTAGACAGGGGGCGGGGTCTCCGGGTAGGTGGCTACCAGGCGTTGCAGTTCCTCGCGGCGCATGGTGTAGGAGGGGGCCTCTTCGCTTAGCACGTAGCCGGGCAGCTCGTTGACCAGGTCGCGGGGGCCGCCGCCGCCGGGCAGAAGGGGAGACAGATCCAGCTCGACCAGGGAGAAGCCGCGCCGGGACAGGAGGCCGCGCAGGGACGACGAGAGGCCGGTGGGCAAAAGCAGGGTGCCGCGGACGGAAAGGGCGCTGGGGGCGAAGGCCAGGGCGTCCTCTTGGCTGATGGAGATGATCTCGATCTCGTTGGCGGCGAAGCGGGAGAATTCTTCGATGGCCTGGCTGCGAAGGCCGCCGGGGTGGACCAGGAGCACGGCGTCGCCCGCCAGGGTAGACAGGTGACCCAGGCAGCGGATGCCGTTGGGGAAGGCATCCGCCAGATGGACTTCCAGGAGGCGGGCACCGATGGGGAGCAGGGCGCGGACCTCGGCTGCGCCTGACTGTGGGGTGTCCTTGCCGATGGCGAGGAGATAGCGGTTGCGGCCGAGGGAAAAGAAGTCGCCCTGGCCGGCAAAGGGCTGCTCGGCCTGTCGGCACACGAGGCCGGCGCGGGAAAGCAGGCTGGCGATGTGGGCGGTGGGGGCGGGGTCGGCGTCCTGTGGGGCGTTTTTGCGACCCTGGAGGAAGACGGCGCCCTGGCCGGTCTGGGGCTGGGAGAAGAGGGCGCCCAGAAAGGCGGCTTCGGGGATGCCCCCAAGGGGGGCCGAGGGGCCGTGGGGAGGCCCGAGGGGAGGATCGAGGACCAGGATGTGGCCGCCTGCGCGGGTGATGTGGTCGCAGAGCATGAGCCATGCGGTCAAGGCGGCGCGGGGGCTGGTGCCCGCGGCGACGGGGCCGCTTTGCCTGGGGTAGGACATAATGTAGGTCGGCACGGAGGTGATCTTAGCACGGGGAGGGGGAGGGCCCGAAAAATCGCTGGGGGGTGGTTCAGCGACAGAAGAGGGGCTGGGGGGGAGAACAGGGAGGGTCATGGGCGGATGAAAGAGGGTCATTGGCGAATGTAAGGAGGGTCATTGGCGGATGAAAGAGGGTCATTGCTTGAACAGGGAGGGGTCTTTGTTCGAGGAGGGAATGCGGCTTTGAAAACGAGGACTCTCCTTGTCTGGAGAAGGAAGTTCATTGCATTTGCAAGGAGCGAAGGCGGAAAAGCAGTCGGAATCTACATTTTCGTAGACAAGCTCAGTGTAAAAGCTACAAAGTCGCCTGTGTTGGGTGGGAATTTCGTTGGGATCCGCGGGAAGTTCATTGTCCGGGGAAGGAAGCTTTTGTGCCACGAACTGCGGGAAGCCTGGCCCAAGATCAAGCAATGCCACGTCGGGATGACCCGAGCCAACCTGGCCCTGCTGAAGTCCCCCTACCCCTACACCCTGACCGGCGAGGGGCCCGAGCGCATCATGCACACCCTGGTCGCCCTGCACGGAGACGTCCCCATGGTGCTGGGACTGATGTGCGAACACCTCGTGCCCGAAGAGCAGGGGAAGTGGCTGGCGATCTTCAAGGCCAACCCGGCGCTGCGCCTGAAGATGGCGCCGTGGATCCAGCGACGGGAGGCAACGGCGGCGGCGCAGGAAGCGGCGGCGCAGGAAGCGGTGGCGGCACAGGCGGCAGCGGTACAAGCGGCGGCGGCGCAGGAAGCGGCGGCGGCGCAGGAGGCGGCAGCACGGGAGGTGGCGGCGCAGGAAGCGGCAGCACAAGCGGCGGCGGCACAAGAGTCGGCGTCGGCGCAGGAAGCGGCGGCACAGGAGTCGGCGGCGGCACAAGAAGCGGCGGCGGTCTCCGCACCGTCACCCGATCCGGAGGCATCCGTGGCGGGGACGCCCAAAAGGGTCAAGCGAGCGTCGCGGCGATGGCCCGAGGCCCTAATTGTGCTGATTGCGCTCTCTCTGTGGAGGCTCTTTGCGTCGCGAGCGCCTGCCGTTTCGATTTCGATGGTCGCCCCGATCGCCTTCCAGTTGAACGGGCAACACACGTCGCCCCGGCCGGGGCCCCGCCGGCTCGGCCGGAGCCGTCGAGAAACCGGACGTCCATTGCGGGTCCACGGCCGGGCGGGTAAAGATGAGACCCATGCGCGATCCGGCCCTCGGTCCTATTTTTTGCCGCCGCCGTGCCGTCTGGGGCCTGGGCCTCTTCGCCCTGCTGACCGGCTGCGGACCCGGCGTCGCCGCGATGGATGGCGGACTGCCCGACCTGGCATCCGCGCCGCGGGACCTCTCCACGGTCGCGGACGCCCGCATCGACCTTGGCGGAGAAGGGGGACTTGGCTGCCCCACGGACAAGATCGCCTTCTCCCAAATACAGGGGTGCGCAAACGACGGCAGCGTTGAATTCTGCTTGCCAGCGGGCGACCAGACGCTGCGGCAGCGGGTCCTTTTGATCGACTCGGGCATCGCATGTCAACCCGGCGGTGGACGGGCGGCGTGCAACACAATGACCGAAGTCCTGTGCTTCTTGCCCACCACCGGGCCCGCCACCTGCGTCACCCCGCGCGGGGCGATGACCGACGCCGCCTGGCGAAAGGTCTGCCAGATCGCCGCGTTCCCCGAAGTGCGCCGCGTAGTCCCCACGATCTTCGAGTAGGCCCGTCCAAGTCCCCGACGGGCCTGCGGGGGCATACACGGGCAGCCGAAACTTCCGGGGAGCTGTACTGAGCCACTGCGAAAGACGCGGGTTGGCGCAACCCAGGTCGCGGTGTAGGCTGACGTTATGGAAGCCATCGAGACCCAGGTCTGGCCACAGAAAGAGCCCAAGGAGGGGATAAAGCGCCTTGTGTCATGGTTGTCCTTGCCACAGAGCGACCGGGCGGAGCTTCTGCGGGGGCGGATCGTCTACCAGGCCATGGCCAGCCTTGAACAGGGTGACGCCGCCGGTGGCATCTGTGGCCAGCTCGACAAGTTTCGCGGGCCGCCTGGCGGGGGCATGGGAGGGTGGTGGCTGAGCCAGAATGTGGACCTGTTCCTGGCCGGGCAAGGGCTGCGGCCAGATCTGGTGGGCTGGCGCGTGGATCGACATCCGCGTCCGCCGCAGAAAGTGAATGTCGGCGACAAGCACTTGGGCGTGTACGTGACGCCGCCGGATTGGGTGTGCGAGGTGCTCTCCTCGTCCACCCGATCCCGCGATGAAGAGGATGGGGTGAAGTGGCAGGCCTATCACGAGGCCGGGGTCGGACATTACTGGCTGGTCGACCTGAGCAAGGAGCAGATCCTGGTCTACCGGCGCGCAGACCGCGCCTATGAGCCGATAGAAGTGGCGGGTCGCGCGGCAGAAAAGCCCCTGCCTCCCTTTGATTCGGCGGTGTTTCTGGCCCGCCGGGTGTTCCTGATGACGGGGTTGATGTCGTCGAAGCCATCGGACTTGTAAGCCTGGTTGCCCTGGGGGGTGTGGATCTTCGTGTTCGGGGTGCCCGGGCTTGCTTTTCTCTTGCATGCGCCCGCCTGTCGTTTTAGTTTTATTGGACTGAGTCTGTTTTCACCTATAAAAAACAGGAAATATGGACACCATCGACCGTCGGCTCCTCGACCTGCTCCAGCGCAACGCGCGGGCTACGCAGCTTGACCTGGCCCGGGCGGTCGGGCTCTCGCAGCCATCGGTGGCCGAGCGCATCAAGAAGCTGGAAGAGCACGGCGTCATCACCGGCTACACGGCCCGGGTGGATGCCGCGCACCTGGGCATCGACATCACCGCCTTCATCGGCGTCGGCATCGAGCACCCCCGGTTCTTCGACGGATTCACCCACAAGGTGCACAGCCTGGACGAGGTGCTGGAATGCCACCGCGTGGCCGGGGAGGACTCATACCTGCTGAAGGTGAAGACGCGCAACACGCGCACCCTGGATCGCCTGCTGTGCCAGGTGCTGCGGACCATCCCCGGCGTTACTCGGACCTGCACCACCATCGTGCTCGCTCCCATCAAGGAGGAGACGCACGTTCACGCCGCCGGCGTGGCGGATGATGAGGAGGCAACATGAACCTGCCCGAAAGCGAACCCACGGCGCGACCCGAGGGGCTGCGCCTGGCGCGGCGGATGTCGCGCATGCCGCCCTCGGCGATTCGCGAGATCCTCAAGGTCGCCGAACGCCCCGACGTGCTGTCCTTCGCCGGAGGGCTGCCGGCGCCGGAACTGTTCCCGGTGGCGGCCATCGCCGCGGCCCACGCCGAGGTGCTGGCCAAGGACGGCGCCGCCGCCCTCCAGTACAGCACCACTGAGGGGTTTGGCCCGCTGCGAGAATGGGTCGTAGCCCGCCTTTCCCGCCGGGGCATCCGCATCACGACCGATCAGGTACTGATCACCAACGGTTCGCAGCAGGGCATCGACCTGATGGCCCGGGTGCTGCTGGATCCCGGCGACACGGTGGCCGTGGAGAACCCGAGCTACCTGGCCGCGTTGCAGACGTTCGCCGGCTGCGAGGCCCGCTTCTTGCCCGTGGCCAGCGACGACGATGGCATGGACGTCGAGGCGCTCGCGCACGCTCTTTCCGCTGGCCTGCCCAAGCTGGTCTACCTGGTGCCCGAGTTCCACAACCCCAAGGGGACCACCCTGTCCAAAGAGCGCCGCCTGGCCCTCATGCGTCTTTTGCACACCCACCGCATCCCGGTGATCGAGGATGATCCCTACGGCGAGCTGCGCTTCCGCGGGGAGTCGCCGCCGCCGCTTTTCGCTCTGGCCGACCCCGACGCCGGCCTGGTGGTGCATTTGGGGACTTTCTCCAAGACGCTGGCCCCCGGCATGCGCCTGGGCTGGCTGGTCGGCCCGCCCAAGCTGGTGCGCGCCGCTGCCATCGTCAAGCAGGCCACGGACCTGCACACCGCCACCCTTTCGCAGCGGGCGGTGGCGGCGCTGCTTTCGCGCTTCGACTACGACGGGCATCTGGCCAAGCTGCGCACGGTCTACGGGCAGCGCTGCCTGGCAATGCTCGGCGCGCTAGAGCGGCACATGCCGGCGGGGACGCGCTTCACCCGGCCCGACGGCGGGCTCTTCGTGTGGGTGCAGCTCCCCGAGGGTTTGGACGCGGACGCGATCTTCGCCGACGCCATCGCCGAGAAGGTGGCCTTCGTCCCGGGCAGCGCCTTCTACGCGGTCTCGCCGCGCCGTGAAATGATGCGCCTGAACTATTCCAACCGGCCTCCGGTGCAGATAGAAGAGGGCATGGCCCGACTGGGCGGCATTGTCCGGCGACACCTGGGGTAATCTTTCGCCCGACGTGCTAGCCTGGCACAAGCCCATGTCCGATCCCCAGCCACCGATCTTCCACGATCCGAAAGGCCGCCGCTGGCCGCGCCTCCGAGGGGGCTTCTACGTTCTCTCGGTGCTTTTCGCGGCGCTGCTCATCGCCTTCGTGGCCAGCATCCTGTGCAACCCCTTTCTGCCCCGCTTCAAGCTGCCGCAGACCCGCGCTCTGCCCCGGAACACCAGCGTGCGCCCGCCGCCCCTGGCCCCGCCTGTGCCGGTGCTCCCACCCCTTTTGCGGCACGCCGTGACCGAGCTGCATCGCGCCGAAAAGTCGGCCCCGGTGCGCAAGGGCCGGCGCCCGCAGCTGCTGAAGCTGGCGCCGCCGCCCAAGGCCCCGCCGCCACGGGTGACCGGGCGTCCCTTGGCCGCGGCCTTTTACGTGAACTGGGACGATTCCAGCTACGCCTCGCTGCGCCGCAACGTGGGGCAGCTCGACTGGTTTATTCCCGAGTGGGCCCGCCTGTCTCCCGATGGCACCGACGGGCCGCTGCGGGTGGAGCTGGATCTTCGGGCCCTGGATCTGGTGCGCAGGGAGCGGCCACAGGCCCACATCCTGCCCCTTTTGCAAAACTTTCACGATGGCGCCTGGGACGGCCCCCTGGTACAGCGCGTCCTGGGCAGCGACGCGACCCGGGCGGCGCTTTTGCGATCGCTTTTGGACCTTTTGTCGCGACAGGGGTTTGGCGGGGTGGTGGTCGACTTCGAGGAGGTCGACGCCGAAAGCCAGCCGGCCCTTTTGCGCTTCCTTGCGGAGATGCACGCGGCCTTCGCACTTCACGGCTGGCAACTCGGCGAGGCGGTCCCCTTCGACGATGACGACTGGGCCTATCCGGCCCACGCCGCGGTTACCGATTATTTGTTCCTGATGGCCTATGACCAGCACTCGGCGGAAAGCCCCCCGGGGCCGGTCGCGGCGCAGGGGTGGTTCGAGCGGCTGCTCGAAGCCCGGTTGCAGCAGCTGGACCCGGCCCACGTCATGGTTTGCCTGGGGGGGTATGGCTACGACTGGACGTTGGGACCGCCAAATCTCAAGAAGACGGCACAGGTGGTGTCTTTTCAAGAGTCCCTGCGCGTGGCCCACGACTCCGAGGCCCCGGTGCGCTTCGACCCCGACTCCAAGAACCCCACCGTCAGCTATCAGGACGAGGACGGCGCCCGCCACCAGGTCTGGTTCCTGGATGCGGTGACGGCCTACAACGAGATGCAGGCCGCCAGCGGCCGGGTCGCCGGCTTCGCCCTATGGCGGCTGGGCGGGGAGGACCCCTCCCTGTGGCAGGTCTTCGGCGCGGCCGACAAGGCCCCGCCCAAAGAAGGGGCGCAGGAGATCACCTTCCCCTACGACGTCGAGTTCGACGGCACCGGCGAACTGCTCCAGGTCGGCGCGGAACCGCGGCCGGGGCGCCGCGAACTTTCGTTGCGCACCGTCGGTCCCGCGGTCTTCATCAACAACGAACGGTATCTGGAATTGCCTTCGTCGTACATGATCCGCCGATCGGGGGACAGTCCCGGGCTCATCTCGCTGACCTTCGACGACGGCCCCGACCGCCGCTACACCCCGGCGATCCTCGACATCCTGCGCCGCGAGGGGGTCAAGGCGACCTTCTTCATCATCGGCGAGGAGGGCGCCCGGGAGCCGGGCCTCCTGCGCCGCATTGTCGAGGAGGGCCACGACCTGGGCAACCACACCTACACCCACCCGAACCTGGGCGAGGCCACCCCGCTGGTCACCGACCTGGAACTGAACGCGACGCAGCGCCTGATCGAGGCCGTCACCGGCCGCGCCACCACCTTGTTCCGCCCGCCCTACTTCGGCGACGCCGAGCCCCAGACCCCGGACGAGGTGGCACCCCTGGTCCAGGCACAGCACCTGGGCTATGTGACCATCGGCGTGCGCATCGACTCCAATGATTGGGCGCTCCCCGGGGCCGACGCCATGCTCCGCACGGTGATGACGCTGGCCGCCCGCGACCCGGACGAGCGCGGCAACGTGGTCCTTCTGCACGACGGCGGCGGCGATCGCTCCCAGACCGTGGCCGCGCTGCCGGGGATCATCGCCGGCCTGCGCCAACAGGGGCTGCGCCTGGTCCCGGTCTCGCAGCTTGCCGGGCTGACCCAGGACCAGGCCATGCCCAAGGTCACCCAGGCCGAACGCTTCTTCGAGGTCTCCGACACCCTTTTCTTCCGCGCCGTCTCGGCCTCGGCCTGGGCCATCCGCTGGATTTTTGTACTGGGCCTCTTTCTGGGCCTTTTGCGCATCCTCTTCATCACCGTGCTGGCCTTCATCCAACGCTTCGGCGGGCGTGGGCGCAAGACGGAGGCTGCGGCGGCTGCGGCGGCGTCTTCCGCACGGCCCCTGGTTTCGGTGCTGGTCCCGGCCTACAATGAAGAGAAGGTCATCCTGCGCACCATCGAGAGCCTGCTCGGCTCGACCTACCCGGAGTTCGAGATCCTGGTGATCGACGACGGCTCGAAGGACGGCACCTACAAGGTGGTAAAGGAACGCTTCGGCAACGAACCCCGGGTGCGCGCCTTTACCAAGCCGAACAGCGGCAAGGCCGAGTCCCTGAACTTCGGCCTTACCCAGGCCCGGGGCGAGATCATCGTGGGACTGGACGCCGACACCCTCTTTCCCCCCGAGGTCCTGGGCGAACTGGTCCGCCCCTTCGCCGATCCCCGGGTCGGGGCGGTGGCCGGCAACGCCAAGGTCGGCAACCGCATCAACCTGGTCACCCGCTGGCAGGCGATGGAGTACATTTCGTCCCAAAATCTGGACCGCCGGGCCTTCGACCTGCTCAACTGCATCACTGTAGTCCCCGGGGCGGTGGGGGCGTGGCGGCGGAGCGTCCTGGCGGAACTGGGCGGCTTTGCGTCGGAGACCCTGGCCGAGGACCAGGACCTGACGCTGAAGGTGCGCCGCCGGGGCTACCGCATCGCCTACGCCGAGAAGGCCATCGCCTACACCGAGGCCCCGGACACCCTGCGCGCCCTGGCCAAGCAGCGCTTCCGCTGGTCCTTCGGCACCCTGCAATGCATGTGGAAGCACCGCGACGCCCTCCTGCGGCCCCGCTACGGGGCGCTGGGTTTTTTTGCCATGCCCAACGTGTGGATCTTTCAGATCCTCTTTCCGCTTTTCGCGCCCCTGGTGGACCTGCTCTTGCTCGGGGCGCTGGGCTGGGCGCTGCTGGAACGCATCGAGCACCCCGCGGCCCATGCCCTGAGCCAGCTTCAGCCGGTACTCTTCTACTATGCCTTCTTCCTGGCGGTGGACTGGCTGAGCGCGGCGCTGAGCTTCTTTTTGGAGCGCGGCGAGCAGAAAAGCCTGCTCTTCTGGTTCGTGCTCCAGCGGGTCTGCTATCGGCAGATCATGTACTATGTAATGCTCAAGTCGGTGTACGCCGCGCTGCGGGGGGGCCTGGTGGGCTGGGGCCAATTGGAGCGCAAAGCCACGGTCACCCACCCCCGGTAATGCTTGTGGGAACGCTACAGGGTCGCATCAGTTGATGAAAAGTCCTTTCAGGAAGCCGCACAGGGCCCCGCCGGCCCCATCCTCATGGGCAGCGAGATGATCTGCGTTCCGCACCGCGCTTGCCGACTCCCCTTGCCGGGCTGCTTTGCCCTGCGGGGTTTCGTTGCCCTGCTGGCGCTGGCCGGCTTCTCGTGCGTCGGTCCCGACCAGAACCTCGCCGGGGAGGCGGCCCCCACCGGGCCCTGCGCCGCCGCCACCTCCGCCTGCCGGGCGACACTGCCCATGGGCGATAAGCAGATGCCTTACTACCGGACCCACGATCTGGCCACCTCGGACCCGGCGGTCAACCGGGCGGTGATCGTGATCCACGGCGACAACCGCGACGTGCGGCGCGAGTACGAGTCCCTGGTCCGCGCCGCGCAGGCACAGGGTGTGGCGGCCAGCACGGTGGTGATCGCCCCGCACTTCCAGACCGACCCCGACCGGGACTGCGCCGGCAGGATCGACACCCCCGCCCCCGACGACCTGTACTGGAGCTGCGAGGGCTGGAAAGAGGGCCACAAGGCGGTCAACAGCGACTCGGTGTTCTCCTTCACCGCGGTGGACGAGATGGTGAAGGCGCTGGCCCAGTCCTTCCCTAACCTTTCGCAGGTCACCCTGACCGGCTTCTCCGCGGGCGGGCAGTTCCTGCAACGCTACGCCGCGGGCAATCCGGTGGACGGCCCCCTGGAACTGGCGATGCGCTACGTCGTGGGCAGCCCATCGTCCTACCTGTACCTGGACGACCAGCGCCTCAAACTCGACGTGCCCTGTCCCGACGCGGCCCACTGTCCCCTCTCGGCCGCCTCCTTCGAGCCCGCCTACTACCAGCGCGCCGCCTGTCCCAGCTTCGACGAGTACCGCTACGGCCTCGGCAAGCGGGTGGGCTACCTGGCCGGCGTCTCCGACGACGACATGCGCCGGCAGTATCCCTCCCGGGACGTCACCTACCTGTTGGCCGAGCGCGACTCGGGGC
>JBBRLA010000083.1:0-18850 GCA_038231615.1 Polyangia bacterium
GGACGCAGGTGGAAGGTCTTGTGGCTGGTGATGTGCTGCATCTCGATCTCGGGAAGCGGAGACTTGCGGTTCTCCCACGCCGGGTGGGAGCGTGCCAGAAGGGCCGGCACGGTGACGGCGACCCGGGCCTGCCGCGGCGAGGGTGTCTTTTTGGAAGTCCCGCTACCGCCTGCATGGGCGGTGGCTTTCGATCGCGAAGCGCCGCTGGCCTGGCGGTCCACTGACGGGGCGACCTGCTTGACCATCCGGCCCGAGCCGCGAACTGGCGGCCTGGGGGCCGGTTCTGGGTCCGCAATCTGGCTGCTGGAGTGGTGCGCCTCCATCGCCCGTGCCGGCGGAGCATGGCCTACCAGGGCGGCCAGTGCCGCACCCAGGAGCCAGCGGCCGTTGGACCAGGCAGCCTGACTGGGCGGTCTGATGCGCAAGAGCCTGGTTAAATTAAACCACATTTTCTCTGAATATCAGAGACCGCGGTAGGGCGCAAGCAATTGCGCGATGTTTGTAGAAGGACCGCGGCGGGTCTTCGGCATCATTTGGACGGCGTCCGGGGTTCGCGGGGTTCGGGCGTGGGGGTGGCGGAGGCGGCCGTGGCGGGGCCCATGGAGGTCACTTGCATGACCAGCATGGAATAACCGTTCTCCGCCATGGTGAGCCGCTCCTGGTGGGCCACCTGCCCCTTCACCTCGACGATCACGGTGACGGTGTTTTCGCTGTTCTTCGTTTTCTTGGTATTTGGGCGATTGATGATGCTCACCTGCTGCACCGGCGTGCGGAAGGCCTCGACCTTCAGGGGACGCAGGTTGTTGCGCACGTTGACCACGGTGTCGTGAAGCGTGAGCAGCACCTGCCCGGGCTTCTCGCTGACCGAATATTCGACGGGCCCGGAAAGCTGGAGAAAGACCGTCGGGACGCCTTCGTTGACCTGGAAGCCGGGGAAGGTCATCCGCTGCGGGCCCTTGCCCAGGGGGAGTTTCGGCGGGTGCGGCGGCAGTTCCGCCCGCCCCGGGGCAACCCCGTGATAGCGCATCTGAAGCTGCGGTCCTTCCTGGGCCTGGGCCTGGGGGTCGCCGGGGGTCCCGGCGGGAAGCGCCGGCTCGTCGCCCTGGGGGTCGGTTTTCGCTGGGGCCGTCTGCGGGTCCGGGGGCTTGGTCACCGACTCAAGGTTCTTGGTCAGCGTGCGCGACCGGTTCGCGGAGGCCGTCGGGGGCACCTGGAATGGATTGACCCCCTCGTCGGTGTCGGCCGCGGAGGTCTTCGGCCTCTGCTTCTTCTGGGCCAGGGCCGGTGCCAGGAACAAACCCAGAGGGCCCAAAAGGACCGGTACGGCCAGGCAGACGGAGAGGACCCAGGGATGCAGGCGCACGCTTCTCATCAGACTATCACCTTAGCGCCACCTGGCCGCCCCGCCAAGGGGACGATGTAAGTCGCTCCTCCGAAACACCTTGGTTTTTTTCCGGCATTCGGCTTTCCCGTGGCACAAACCCCCGGTTGACACCGCTCACATTGCGTGGCTAACGTGCGCCCACGACTCACATCTTTTTACCCCTGGCACGACTGGCACGGCCTGGAGCGAGCCCCGGCCTTACATGCCGGACCAGCAAACCATTAAGGAGGTTTTAATGACAATCCGATCCTCTCTGGCCACCCCCAAAGCAGCTTCGCGGGAGACGAGGGTCGTAGCATTTTCCCGCCTCGGCAGCCTTGGGCCGCGTGTCACCGTCACCCTCGGCGCCGTCGTCCCTTGGGCCCTGCTGCTCTCCATCGCCGTCGGCGGAGTCGGCAGCACGGGCTGCAAGGCCCAGAACGGGGACCCCTTTGGGGATGCGTCCACCGCGGACCTGGCGATGAGCACCGGCGATCCCTGCACGAATTCCAAGTGCGCCGACCCCACTGCCGTGTGCTGCAACGGCGAGGAGTGCGTCGACACCAAGACCAATATGCGCCATTGCGGCATGTGCGGCAACGAATGCCACGCCTATGAGACCTGTGCCAGCGGCGCCTGTACTTGCAAGGGCAGTGGTACCGACGAGACCTGCATGGGCGGCAGCACCTGCTGTCCCGGGCCCCAGAACGGCGGCTGCAAGGCCGTCGCCACCGACAGCAAGAACTGCGGCGCCTGCGGCCACGTCTGCAAGACCGGCGAGGTGTGCGCGGCCGGTTCGTGCAAGTGCGGCATGGCCCCCTCGTGCACCGGCGGCAAGGCCTGCTGCGGCAGCGGCTGCGCCGACATCCAGACCGACCCCATGAACTGCGGCAAGTGCGACAACAAGTGCCCCGTCGGCAAGGCCTGCATGAACGGCACCTGCGAAGGGATGTGCATGGGCTGCACGGCGGCCGAGAAGTGCTGCGGCTTTGGCTGCATAAACCCCCTCAACGACCCGATGAACTGCGGCAAGTGCGGGGTGGTATGCCCGCCCTTCCTGGGCAGCCCCGGAGCGTGCATCTTCGGCTTCTGCGCCAAGCTCGGCGCCGGAGATGGCGGCATGGGGGATGGCGGCACGCCCGATATGTAGTAGCCTGTCCGGGTCATGTCCATCGACCTCCACGTCAACATCGATCATGTCGCCACGCTGCGGCAGGCGCGCGGCACCTCCTATCCCGACCCGATCTGGGCCGCCTCGCTCTGCGAGCTGGCCGGGGCCGACGGGATCACCGTCCACCTGCGGGAGGATCGGCGCCACATCCAGGACCGCGACGTCCAGCTCTTGCGGCAGACGGTGCGCAGCACCCTGAACCTGGAGATGGCACCGACGCCCGCCATGGTCGAACTGGCCTGCGCGGTGCGCCCGGACATCGCCACCCTGGTGCCCGAGAAGCGGGAGGAGCGTACCACCGAGGGCGGCCTGGACGTGGCCGGTCAGATGGCGCAGCTTTCCCAGGCGGTGCACAAGCTGCGGCAGGCGGGGGTCTCGGTGAGCCTGTTCATCGCCCCCGACCTGCAGCAGGTCCGGGCCGCGCACCAGCTTCAGGTGCCGCGCATTGAACTGCACACCGGGCCCTATTGTGAATCCATGCTGCGCCCGGCCCGGAAGGAACTGGCCAAGGCCGAGCTCGAGCGCCTGGCGATTGCGGCGGAGGCGGCGGTGGGGCATGGCCTGCACGTGGCGGCGGGGCACGGCCTGGACTATCCCAACGTCCGCCCGGTGGCGGCCCTGCCCGGCGTCGAGGAGCTGAACATCGGCCACGCCATCATCGCCCGCGCGGTGATGGTCGGTCTGGAACGGGCGGTGCGCGAGATGTGCGAGATCCTCCGTTCGGTCCTGTGAGCCATGGACCGCGGCACCTGTGGCGCTTGGCGAGTTGCACGTGATCGTCGGGGTCGGCATCGACCTGTGCCCGGTCAGCAGGATGGAGCGGGCGATCTCCCGGCACGGCGGGCGCTTCGAGGAGCGGGTGTTCACCCCCGCGGAGCAGGAATATTGCCGGGGCCGAGGACAGCCGGCGCAGCACTACGCCGCGCGCTTCGCCGCCAAGGAGGCGCTGCTGAAGGCCCTGGGGGTGCCTCCGGGCCTTTCGTGGCACGAGCTGGAGGTCGCGAGCGGCAGCAACGGGGCACCTTGCCTGCGGCTCTCGGGAGAGGCCCACAAGGCGGCGCTGCGGCTGGGGGTGCAGCGGCTGCACCTGAGCCTGACCCACGCCGGGGACATGGCGGCGGCGGTGGTGGTCGCCGAGGCCGAGGCCGAGGCCAAGGGATAAATACCTTGTCGATGAGCATGAGGCGAACATGAGGCCCCTGGTGAACGCGGCGCAGATGCAGGCCATGGATCGGGAGACGATCCAGCGCATCGGGCTGCCGGGAGCGGTGTTGATGGAGAACGCGGGTAGGGCCGTGGCGGATCGGGTGGCCCGGCTGATGAAGGACGGCACCGTCGATCGGGAGGGCTGGGTGGTGGTGGTGGCGGGCCCGGGGAACAATGGGGGCGACGGGATGGTGATTGCCCGTACCCTGCACAACTGGGGGCTGCGGGTGCGGCTGCTCCTGTGCGCGGCGCGAGAGCGGGTGCGCGGCGACGCCCTTTTGCACCTGTCCGCCGCCGAGGCCTGCGGGGTCGAGGCGGTGGGGTGCGAGGGGGAAGCGGGCGTGGCCCGGGTCGGCGAGGTGCTTTCGGGGCTTTCCCGGCGGGAGCTGATCGTCGATGCGCTGCTGGGCACGGGGCTGAGCCAGCCGGTGACGGGGCCGCTGCTGGACATCATCCAGGCCATGAACCGCAGCCCGGCGCGTCGACTGTCGGTGGACCTGCCCTCGGGGCTGGACGCGGATCGAGGCATCCCGACGGGAGCGGCGACACCGGCCATTGTCCGGGCGGACCACACCGTGACCTTTGCCTTCCCCAAGCTGGGCCTGTGCACCTCCCCGGGTTACCTTCACGCTGGCGAGCTGAGCGTGGCGGACATCGGCATCCCGGCCGCCCTGTGCGAGGGGCATGGGGTCCGCGCCAGGCTGCTGGACGAAAGCTGCCTCCTGCCGCTCATCACGCCCCTTTTGCCGCTGGAACACAAGGGCAGTCACGGGCATCTGCTCATCATCGCCGGTTCAGGGGGGAAGTCCGGGGCGGCGCTGCTCTGCGTGCGGGGGGCGATGCAGGTGGGCGTGGGGCTCTGCACTCTGGCCTCGCCGCCCTCGGCCCAGGCGGCGCTGCAAGGGGGGTTGCTGGAGGCGATGAGCTTCATCTACGGGACCCGAGACCGGGGCCGCGAGTCACCGTCCTCTGAAGGGGCCATGATCGCCGGTGAGTTGATCGCCCTTTGCGAAAGCAAGCAGGCCATCGCCCTGGGGCCGGGCATGCCGACCGGGGAGGCGATGAAGCAGGTGGTGCGGCGGCTGCTGGCGGTGGGAAAGGCCCCCATGGTGCTGGATGCCGATGCCCTGAACATGCTGGCCGGCGACATCGGCCTCGATGTCCTGAAAGAATCGCGGCACCCCCTGGTGCTGACCCCCCATCCCGGCGAGGCTGCGCGCCTCTTGCAGGTGACCAACCGGGAGATCCAGGACGATCGCCTGGAGAGCGCCCGCAAGCTGTGCCGGGGCAGCGGCGCCGTGGTGGTGTTGAAGGGGGCGCGCACCGTGATCGTGGGCCCGTGCCAGCGCGAAGAAGAAGGCCGGGACGAGGGGGATGACCTGCGGCTGTCGATCTCGCCCACCGGCAACGGCGGCATGGGCAGCGGCGGCATGGGGGACGTCCTGACCGGGATGATCGGGGCCCTGCTTTGCCGGGGCTTTGCACCCTATGAGGCGGCCTGCACGGCGGTCTACCTTCATGGACTGGCAGGGGACGTGCTTGCCGCGGCGAAGCCCCCGGGGACGATCCTTCTGGCAGGTGAACTGGCCGGCGCCATCCCCGATGCGCGCCGGGCCGTGGCGAAGCTCGGCGGCTGCGGCGCCGCAGATGCCGGCGTCTTGTAGGCGAAGAGCGGCGGTGGCAGGGCACGGTGGCTACTTTCCCCGGCCCCCTTCGTCCACCACCTCTGTCTCGCAGCGCCCGGGCAGGAGCAGTTCCTCCGGCCCCCCTCCTCTGGCGTCGGTGACCCCCACGCGGATCAGGCCCTCTGGGGTCGAGAGCCGGTACCTGGCCTCCGCCAGCGGCCGGCCGTCATAGTCGACGTAGGAAAGGAGCAGCCAGTGCCGTCGCCGCAGCGCCGTCGCCGGCCCAACCTCCGCCTTGCCCGAGAGCGCCAGCGCCGCGCTGCGCCGCACCCGGTGGTCCTCGTCGGTGTTGGCCAGCGCCCGCAGGCGGGCCCGCAGCCCATCGGAGGAAGGCGCGATCAGCCCGAGAAGCAGCGCCCCGTTGGCCCGCACCGCCACGTCCCCGTCCAGCAGCAGGTCCGCGTCCCCCGGATCGGCCTGTCCCAGGATGGCCAGCGCCGCGGCCAGGTTGGCCCGCTCCCCGGCATCCCCGTCGGTCTTGCCGCGCAAAAGCGCCTGCCGCAAACCCGTGACCACCCGCGCTTGCTGCCGCGCCCCCGGCCGCAGCCGCGAAAGCGCCCAGGCGGCCTCTGCGCGCACCCGCGGGTCGGCATCGCTGGCCAGGGTCGACAGGAGCCCCTGTACCGGCCCGTCCGCCGGGGCCTCAACAAGGAGGCACCCCAGGGCGAAGGCCGCCCGCAGCCGCCGCAGGGGATCGCCGTGCGAGAGCAAACGCTGCAACCGCGTGGCGCTGGCCGGGTCGCGCATCGCCGAAAGCGCCGCAAGGGCGGAAAGCGCCAGCGCCGCCTCCGGGGTATGCGCCTCGGCAGAGGACTGCGCCAGTCCCAGCAGCGCTTCCCGTCCCAGTTCATCGGGGTGCCCGCGCAGCACCGCGCCCAGGGCGATGAGGACCTCCTTCGCCGCTCCTTCGCCCCGGGCATTCCCCGGCCGGTGCAACGCCGCCGTCAGCGCCGGCACTACGATCCGCGTAAGCCCCGGGGCCCGGGCTAAAAGCCGCCCCAGCGCTTCGGCCCCGGCCTTCCGTGCCCGTGGTTCGCCGTCTCCCGTGCGGGCGGTCACTACCAGGTCGGTCAGCCCCTGGGCGATCTTGCCGTCCAGCGCCGGCCCCGGGGCCGGATTGCCAAACCCGCCGAGCGCCCGCGCTGCCGCAGTCCGCGTCCGGGCATCGCCCCGCGCCAGCACCTCCAGCAGCCGCGGCACCGCGACCGGGGCGTGTAGATCGCCCAGCGCCTCGATCGAAAGACCCCGCACCTCGGGGTCCTCGTCCGCCGTGGCCGAGAGCAGCGCGTGAAGGGCCCGTTCGTCCAGCAGGCCGGGCCGCCGCAGGGCCTCGATGGCATGGCGCCGCACCACCGCGTCGCCGTCGAGGAGCAGCCCGGCCACCGCCGCCGCGCTTGCCCGATCGCCGACCCCCCCCAGGGCATCCACCACCTGCTCTTTCGGAAGCCGTCCCCGGGAAAGCTCCCCTACCAGCGTTGCCCCCACCCGGCTGCGCAGCGGCGCCGGGGCCTGGGCACCCAGCTCCGCCAGCAGCCCCACCAGCGCGCCGATCTCCTCCTGCCCGCCGGGGCCCTTCTCGATTTGCTCCGCCAGCGCCGGCACCACCGCCACGCCAACCGAGAGCAGCGCCTCGCGGGCCGCCGGGCGCAGCTCCTCCCGGGAGAGTCCGCGCAGAAGCGCCGCCACCGCCGCGGCCCGCGCCCCGTCTGCCACGGCCTCTCCCTGCCTGTCCGCGGGGTCTATCTTTGGCCCTGGCCTTGGCTCTGGTTCTGGCCCCGGCCGCGCCACCTGGCCCAGCGCCACCGCCGCCGCCGCTCGCAAGGGCTCGGGGCCGCTCTCCAGGATCTGCGCCAGTTCTGGCACCGCCGCCGCGGCTCGGAAGCTTCCCAGGCAGAGGATGGCCTGGCGTCGAACCTCCTCCGCGGGGTCCCGCAGGAGTCGCAGCGCCGCCGGGGTTGCGGCGGTGGCTTGCAGCGCCGCCAGGCTGACCAGCGCCTCGGCCCGCACGTCCCGGGCGCTGTCCGAGAGCCGCCCCAGCAAGGGCACCACCGCCCGCTCCGCAGGATCGCGAAGCCCGAAGGGCCGCGGTGATGGATCGCGAAGCCCGAAGGGCCGCGGTGATGGATCGCGAAGCCCGAAGGGCCGCGGTGATGGATCGCGAAGCCCGAAGCCCCCCAGCGGGCCCATGCGGCCCAGCGCCACCACCGCGGCCCGGCGCACGCCGACATTCTCATCGTCCACCCGCAGGAGCACCGGCCCGATGAGCAACGGAAGCTCCTTCGCCGGGATCGCCTGGTTGAGCAAAAGGTCCCCAAGCGCCCGCAGGGCGGAAAGCCGCACCTCGTGGCCCGCGTCGCCCAGCGCCCGGGCCAGGGACGAGGCCGCTCGCCCCGAGAGGCCCGGCGGGAGCGCCCCGAAATGACCCAGCGCCGCCGCCGCCGCCGCCCGCACCGTGCTGTCCGCGTCCCCGAGGTGGTCCACCAGCGGCCCGGCCGCCTCCATCAGCCGCAGCCGCGAAAGCGCCAGCGCCGACCGCGCCCGCACACCGCCGTCGCTATCGGACAGCCGCTCCAGGATCAGCCGCGCCGGCTCCCGCCCGGGCAGGCCCTCCAGTTGATCGATGCCCATCCGCCGCCGGGCCGGGTCCGCCGACCGCAAGAGCAAAAGGACCTCGCCGTTCATGGTGCCAGCGCCGTCCCCCACGGTCCCGAAGATCGGGTTCCCGGACAACGTCCCGGCGACGCCCGATCCCCAGGCCGGCCCCTGCGCCAGCACCGGCAAGGCCCCAAGGACCACGCCGGAAAAAATCATCCGACGCAGCCTAGCGCCCACGCAGCACCCCCTCCATCAGGTCCCGGGTGCGGCCGGTGGCCAGTTCCCGGTGGCGCCGCAGGATCGGCAAAATGTCGGGGTTGTCGTAGCGCGACAGCAGCCGCCGCGCCACGTCCTGCAGGGAATCCTCCCCGTGGCGCAGCACGTCAATGAGGAATTCGCCAGCGGACAGGTCCCCGACCCGACCCAGGCTCTCCAGCGCGGCGGCCTTCACCTTCAGGTCTTCGTGCTCGCGGTAGATGCGGGAAAGCGGGTCCACCGCGTTCGGGAAGTGCAGGTCCTTCATCGACCGCAGCGCCGCCTCGCGCACCCCCTCATCGGCGTCGTGCAGCCCGCGCACGAGCAATGGAAAGGTCCGCTTGTAGCAAAGGCAGCGCAACGCGTCGATGGCCGCCCGGCGCACCCGCGGGTCCGCGTCCTCGTACAGCCGCTCCAGCGGGCGCAGCGAATTGTAGGTCGTCATCTGCCCCAACTCGTGGGCGATCTGCGAAAGGACGCTCACCCGCAGCTCCACCAGCTTTAGGCCACCGTCGCCGGCCTGGGCTGGTGCCTGTTCGCGCTGCTTCCGATCCAGGTGCAGGAGCAGCACGAAGAGCGCCCGCCGCCGCACCATGTCCGCGTACTTGACGTCCCCCACGATGGAGGCGCACACCGCCGCCGGGTCCCCGGCATATTCCCATTCGATGAGGTCCAGGTGCCAGATGTCCGGGTAGGCGTGCTGGTGGCGCAGATACTCCGGGAACGACGGGGATTCTTCCTGCGGCTCGGTGTGGGTCTCGGCATAACGCTGCATGAGAAGGCGGTAGCGGGCGCAGGTCCGTTCCGATAACTTCAGCTCCGAGAGCCGCCGGTAGACCTCGCGCACCCGGGGGAAGTCGGCGATGCCATTAAACGAGTCGATCGCCGCCAAAAAGGCATTCTCCGTCAACTTCACCGGCCCGCCCCGCCGCAGGTTCTGCTCCGCCGCCAGGCACCAGGTGTCGCCGGCCCGCCGGCTGTACTCCCGGTCCCACACCAGGCCCGCCCGCCTGGTGTAATCCGCCGCCTCGCGGAACATCGTCGCCGCCGCGTGGTACTCCTCATGCTCCAGGCTGATGCGCAGGAAGTCCTCATAGTATTGCAGCACGTAGAACTTGAGGTTGTCCTCCTTCAGCACCCGGATGCAGTTGATGTACCCCTCGGCCAGGTTCTCGTAGCTCTTCAGCTCCTTGCCGATCTGCAGCAGCACCGCGTAGCAGTCAAAGGCCCGCTCTCGTTCGCCGCGCCCCTCGAAGTCGTCGGCGACCTCCTCCAGGATGCGCTGCGCCTCCACGAAGTGCTTGCCCCCGGCAGCCTTGTCCCCCGCCCGCCGGGCCAGCATCCCCAGGTTGAAGTGGACCAGCCCGCGCTCGTAGTCGCGCTCCTGCATCTGCAGCTCGGCCAGTACCCGCTCCCACCGCTGCCGCGCCCGCAAAAGGTCCCCCGCGTCCACGTAGGAAAGCGCCGCGAGCACGTTGTGCCCGGCGCCCGCCAAAATCCCCGCCGCCTCGGCGAATAGCGGCGCCGCCCGATCCGGCCACTGCTTCAACAGCGGCCGCGCTTGCAGTTCCAGCACCCGGGCGGCATCGACAGGGCAGGTGTCCCGAGGGAACAGGTCGCGGGCCCGGTCCAGCCGCCCCAGGTAGATGTAGATGTACCCCGCCTCGCGGTCCCGCGAAAGGGTGCGGTAGGTCCTGGCGGCGCCGTCGAGCCATTCGTTGTACTCGAAGTCGATGGCGTTGGCCTGGGACAGGAGCTGGCGAAACAGTTCCTCGGCCTGTTGCGGCCGGCCCTGGGCCAGATGCTGCTGCGCCTTCTTCAGGACTCCGGCATTTTCACCAAGCATCAGGCCTTTATTCTGACATCACTTGTCGCTTGCCGCCCGCCGCGCCCGATCTTCAGTCATCGGGTTCACTCGGCGTCCACCAGATCGAAGAACGCGTCGATCGACTGCATCAGTTGCTCGCGGATCTCGGCGCGGGTGCCGCTGATGGTGTGCAGGGCCATCTCTTCCTGCCTGCCATCGGGCGCCGGCACCGCCACCCGGACGTGGGCGGCCTCCTGTGCCGGCCCGCTGAAGAGCCGCAGGCCGTACACCAGGGTGAGTTGCTCCCGGACCAATCTCAAGGTCATCGCCGCCCCTCCGCCAGGCTGCCATCCGATGGAAGGACCGCGGCGCTTCGCGATCGCCCCTTGGGCGGCGGCGGCAGCAGGCGCGCAGGCGGGGTGAGCAGCGCCACCAGTTGCTCCGCCAGCGGCGCCGCCGGGGAGCGCAGCAGATCCTGCAAGAAGCGCCGACACCCCCAGGGCTGGAACGATTCCATCCGCCCCCCGGGCAGCGGCAATAGGTGCAGCGTGGCCAGCCGCCCGTCCTCGTCGCCAATGGCCGGGGCCTCGCGGCGCGGCACCTGCCCTTCCAGCTGGTACAGGTCGGCGGCGCCCAGGGCCTCGATCAGCCGGGCCTGTTCCTCGGTGGAGAGCGGGCGCTGCCACGGCACCGGCACCGGCACCCGCGGCAGGGTCCCCTCCTCCGGGGTCACGCTGACAACGCCATGCTCGATCAGCACCACCCCGCCCGGCCGCGTTCGTGGGACCAGGCGCAGCTTCAGGGTCAGTTCCAAAAGGTCCGCTGGAGAACGCGGCACCGGCACCGGGTGGCGCGCGCTGGCGGCACTGGACAGGTCCCGATAAAGACCGTCCAAAAAGGCAGCCAGCCCCTCGCTGTCTCCGCCCGGGGGCGCCGGCCATTCGGCCCGCGGCAGCGACCACTGCCCGGCTTGATTTCCACCCGCCTTTACCCGCAACTCCCGGTCGACGCTGGCGATCTGCCCCGGGCCCGCGCCGCGCAGCGATGAAAGCCCCGCTGCCCGCAGCCCCGAAAGCAGCCGGTCCCGCTGCCCCGCCGTAAGCCGGCTCGCCGCCCCCGCATCCGTACAGGACGCCGCCGGACAGTGCGCCACTTGCGCCAGTCCCTCGCGGATGACCAGCCGCTGCTTCTCCGTCCCGATAAGCCCCAGGGTCCAGGTGACGACCAGGCCCTCCGCCCGGCCCTGCGCGAGCGCCCCTTTTAGCTGTTGCATCCCAGCCGGGTCCGCCAGGGCGGGCCCTGTCGAACCGATCAGACAAAAAACCAGCCCGAGACCCAGCATCCGGCGCATGCGGCGCACTATATCCCCTTGCCCAGGGTCATACCACCGGCCCCTTCTTCCCCTGAAAAAGCATCATCATCATGTAGCTCAGCGCCGGGGTCTCCGATCCCACCACGGCCACCTGCACCTCTTCCGTCAGCATCGTACCCTTCGCCTTCTTCTCCACCTGCACGATTCGCGACCGCGCGTGCACCGTGCTGCCCGCCGGCACCGGGCTGACGAAGCGCAGCTTCTCCGCCCCATAGTTGACGATGTTCCCGTATCCCGTCAGCAAAAGGTCCGTCCGCACCCGCAGCACCGGCAGCAGACTCAGCAAAAGGAACCCGTGGGCGATGGTCGTGCCAAAGGGACTTTCCCGCCGCGCCCGTTCCACGTCCAGGTGAATCCACTGGAGGTCCCCGGTCACCTCCGCGAAGCGGTGGATGCGTTCCTGCGAGATCTCCATTTTTTCGCCCCACGGGCTGAATTCCTCGCCGATCCGCTTGCTCAGCGCCTCGATGTCGTCAAACTTGATCTCCAGCATCGTTCATCCTCCACGTGGTTTTTGGCCATCGCCAATCCGGCCGTGAGCGCCGCAAGTTTGCGCCGCCTGAAGAAGTTGTTAGCATCAAACCGACCGATGACGTCCATCTTAGGGATCTCCGCCTTTTACCATGACGCCGCCGCCTGCCTGGTGCAGGACGGCCGCATCGTCGCCGCGGCCCAGGAAGAACGCTTCACCCGCGTGAAGCACGACTCCCGTTTTCCGAAAAACGCCGCCGCCTACTGCCTGTCCGCCGGCGGCCTGCGCCCGGCCGACCTGGACCTGGTCATCTTCTACGACAAGCCTCTGACCAAGTTCGAGCGCCTTTTGGAGACCTACCTCTCCGTCGCCCCCAAGGGCTTTCGCAGCTACGAAAAGGCGCTGCCCCTGTGGATCAAGGAGAAGCTGTGGATGGGCGAGACCCTTCGCGGCGCGCTGGCCTTCGACGGCAAGGTCCTCTTCGGCAGCCACCACGAGAGCCACGCCGCCAGCGCCTTCTACCCCTCCCCCTTCACCGAGGCCGCCATCCTCACCTGCGACGGGGTCGGCGAGTGGGAAACGACCACCCTGTGGCACGGACAGGGCGGCAAAATGAAGTGCCTGGCCGACCTGCGCTTTCCCCACTCCCTGGGGCTGCTTTATTCGGCCTTCACCTACTACACCGGCTTCAAGGTGAATTCTGGCGAATACAAGGTCATGGGCCTGTCCCCCTACGGCGAGCCGCGCTACGTCAAGCCGATCTACGATCACCTGCTGGATGTGGCACAAGACGGCTCCTTCCGCCTGAACCTCGAATACTTCGATTTCGCTTCAGGGCTGCGCATGACCAATGAAAAATTCCATCGGCTCTTTGGCGGCCCGCCCAGGGAGCCCGAGGGACGGCTGACCCAGCGGGAGATGGACCTGGCCCGTTCCATCCAGCAGGTCACCGAGGACATCACCCTGCGCCTGGCCCGGCAGGTCCACAAGCTGACCGGCTCCGAGAACCTGTGCATGGCCGGGGGCGTGGCGCTAAACTGCGTGGCCAACGGTCGCATCTTGCGCGAGGGGCCTTTCAAGCGGGTGTGGATCCAGCCCGCCGCGGGAGATGCCGGCGGGGCCCTGGGCGCGGCGCTCTCCGCCTACCATGACTACCTGGATCGCCCGCGGGAGGTGCCGACCGGCGCAAGCGGCGAGGGCAAGAGCATCCAGGGGCAGTCCTACCTGGGGCCCAGCTACTCCACCGCCGAGATCAAGGCCTTCCTGGATGGCGCGGGCGCCTGCTACGAGGAGGTCGATTTCGCCCAACTCCCAGAACGCGTCGCCGATCTTCTGGCGCAGGAGGCCGTCGTCGGCTGGTTCCAGGGACGCATGGAGTTCGGCCCCCGGGCCCTGGGCGCCCGCAGCATTCTGGGCGATGCCCGGTCGCCGAACATGCAGGCCACGATGAACCTGAAGATCAAGTTCCGCGAGTCCTTCCGCCCTTTCGCCCCGATGGTGCTGCGCGAGCGGGTCAGCGAGTATTTCGAGATGGACTGCGACTCGCCCTACATGCTGCTGGTGGCGCCGGTGCGCAAGGAGCGCCGCCGCGAGATGAGCGCCGAGGAGCAAAATCGCTTCGGCATCGAGAAGCTCAACGTGGCGCGCTCGGACATCCCCGCCGTAACCCACGTGGACTATTCCGCCCGGGTGCAGACCGTGGATAAGGACGACGCCCCCCTGGTCCACGCCCTGCTCAGCCGCTTCGCCGAAAAAACCGGCTGCCCAGTTTTGGTCAACACCAGCTTCAATGTGCGCGGCGAGCCCATCGTCTGCCGGCCGCAGGAGGCCTACCGCTGCTTCCAGCGCACCCAGATGGACTACCTGGTGATGGAAAACCTGATCCTGGCCAAAAAGGACCAGCCGGCCCTTGCCGGCGACAGCGACTGGCAGAAGGAGTTCGCCCTTGACTAGCGAGATCCAGGTCTCCGTGCCGCCCGGCGAGACCCGGGTCAGGGCCGGCGACCGAGGCAAGCTTCGCAGCTTCGGTTTGCTGGTAGGCGGCATCCTGCTTTTCTGGGGCGCGGTGCGCCTGTACCGCGGCAGGCCCTACGGCGTCCCCGGCGTGTCCGTGGGCGGCGCCCTCTTCTTTTTGGGCGCAGTGCTGCCCCAGGTGCTGCGCCTGCCCTACCGCGGCTGGATGGCCCTGGCGCACGTCCTGGGCGCCATCAATACCCGCGTGTTGCTCTTCCTTACCTTCTGGGTGCTCATCGCCCCGTTGGGCATGCTGCGCCGGCTGATCTCCGGCTCGGCCCTTTATGCCAAGCCCACCGACCTGCCCGGCGGCGGCAAGAGCTACTGGCAAACCCCGGCAAAGGACCCGCGCGGCAGCAAACACTTCGAGAACATGTTTTGATCTATTCATCAATAGGGAACGCGCCATGAGCAAGTTCAATACCCTGGTCCAGTTCGGCTCCTTCCTCAGGACCAGGAAGAAGCTTTGGCTTTTGCCCATCGTCCTGATTCTTCTCTTGGTCTCCTCGCTGCTGGTCCTGGCGCAAGGCAGCGCCGCGGCGCCCTTCATCTACACCCTCTTCTAGGCGGCCCATGGAACCCCTTTCTTTCGCTCCCGATCCCGATTCGGGACCGCCCTGGTACGCCGCCCTGCTCAAATGCACCGCCTGCCAGAAGCCGGGCTTGACGGTTCTTGCGGATGAGGTCCGCTGCTCCGCCTGCGGCGCTTCATGGCCGGTGCTCGAAGGCATCCCCATGCTGGCCAGCGGGCCGACCCACGCTGGCCAAGGGACCGGACAGGGGACCGCGGAAGGCGACACCCGCCACGCCGCCATCGAGGGCGCCGTGCGCGAGTTTTATGAGAAAAATCCCTTCCCAACCTACGATGACCTGGACTCCGTCGGCTCCCTGGTGGAAAAAGCCGGACGCGGGGTCTACGCCAAGCTCCTCGACGATCAGATCCCCGTGTCGGCCAAGGTGCTGGAGTGCGGCTGCGGCACCGGACAGCTCTCGACCTTTCTGTCCATCGCCAACCGCCGCTGCCTGGGCGTGGACCTGTGCATGGCCTCGCTGCGCTGCGGCAAACGTTTCCGCGACAAGCACGCCCTGCGTACCGTGGACTTCATCCAGGGCAACCTCTTCGACCTGCCCATCGCCGAGGGCACCTTCGACCTGGTCATCTCCAAAGGCGTCCTGCACCACACACCCGATGCCCACAAGGCGTTCCTTGAAGTGGTGAAGCGCGTGCGCCCCGGCGGCTACGTCATCATCGGCCTGTACAATTTATATGGCCGCGTCCCAAGCTGGTTGCGCAAGCAGCTCTACCGCGCCTTTGGCCGCGACGCTTTCGGCGGCGACTACATCATGCGCAACGTCATCCAGAGCAAGGAGAAGCGCCGCATCTGGTGGGAAGACCAGTACAACCACCCCCACGAGACCTGGCACAGCGTCGATGAACTTTTGGGCTGGTTCCGCGAGGCGGGCCTGGACTACATCAACGCTTATCCGCGCATCACGTTTATCGGTTCCGGGGGCGGGCCCGGCGGGCCATCCGATGCAGGCGACTCCGGGTCCAAGGCCGGGCCGCGCCTTTTCCACAAGACCGATCCGGGCCGATCTTTCGCCCACGTCCTGCGCCAGCTCGGCTGGATGTTCACCATCGGCCGCGAGGGCGCCCTCTTCGACCTCATCGGCCGTCGCCCCGCCTGAGCCCCTGCGGGACGCCCGCGCAAGCCATCGGCAATCGGGATAACTTGACACCCCTGCCGCCGGAAAGCGACGATCCTCCGGTCGTGGCAGCTTTCGTCGTCATGCTCCTCATCGTGGCCCACCGCTTCCTGCGTCTGGACCTCACCAAGGATTGGGTCGCGCAGCTGCACCCCCCGGTGGTGCTCCTGGGTCTCCTTTTGGTGGCGACGCTCTACGACCTGTTCCGCGGCCGCCTGCGCCTGCGCCTGCTTTTCCCCATGGTCATCCAGTGGGCCGCCTGGGGTTGGGCCGGCATCACCAAGGTCGTCGCCGACGGCCCCGCTACCCTGCGTGCGTTCGCGACCCACGACTTCACCAAGGACCTGATCTTCGCCACCCTCATCAGCGTCTTTTTCGATAGCGTGCGCAAGCTCAAGCAGCTGGCCTGGGTCTTCGTCGCCGTGTTGACCCTGGTGGCCCTGGTGACCCTCCCACAGCGCGACGGCGACCGCAAGTGCTTCCACTACAGGTTCGCCGATGTTCTGGGCTACAACCAGCTCGCCGACAACCGCCCCTGCGCCACTGCCGCCGAATGCTACAACGTGCCCCAAGGCGAATCCGAGTGGAAGGACGACGGCTGGGCCTGCGAGCACGAGGGCCCCTGGGGCCTGGCCACCGTCATCGACCGCATCCACTACGTCGGCAACCTCGCCGACCCCAACGCACAGGCCCAGGCGCTGGTCATGGCCTGCGCCCTTGCCCTGGGCCTGCTTTTCTGGCCGCAGACCGGCCGGGAATCCCCCTTTTGGCGCACCCTCATCCGGCTGGCGCTTTTTGCCGCCCTCGTCGTCATGGGGCTGGCGGTGTACTACGCCGCGTCCCGGGCTGCCCAGGCGGCGCTGGGGGTGACGCTGCTGTGCTTCTTTTATACGCGCATCGGGCCGATAGGTACCCTGATCGGCGCCGCGGGCGGCCTGCCCCTGGCGCTGCTCTCGCGACGCAACCAGGTCGAGGCGGCCTACTCCACCCTGACCCGCATCGAGACCCAGGTGAACGGCTACATGGCGTTCCTCGACCAGCCCCTGTTTGGCGTGGGGTTTGGGAATTATGAGAAAATCAGCTTCATCACCGCCCACAACAGCTTCCTGCTCAGCGCCACCGAGGCCGGCGTCATCGGCAGCGCGCTCTTCGTGTTGGCGGTGTACGTCTCATTCAAACTTCTTTTCCAGGTGGTGCGCTGGCCAGTGCCCGAGCCAGAGCCCGAGGACGACCCAGACGGACAGGGGCCGCCCGAGAGAAATTTCGCTCCGACTTACGATGAGAACGGCCACGAGATCGAAGAATTCGAGCCCGACGAAAATGACGAGAACGACGGCGAAGCAGGCGCCGCGGAGATCATCGAACTGAAGCATCTGGGGATGACCCTGCTGTCGATGCTGGTGGGGGTCGGCTGGTGCGTGACCTTCCTGTCGCTGAGCTACGACGTGATGTGGCTCTTCCCGGTGGGCATCGTGGCGGCGTTCTACGGCGTTTCGCGGGACCGGCTGCCGGAGTTCGAGATGCGCCTGTCGATCTGGGAGATCCTTCTGGTGCTGCTGCTCGGGGGACTCTTGCCGGCCATCTTCGCCGTCATTGCCACCCGGGGCTGGTAGCATCTGTGACATCCTGACCGACTGTGGGCCTGTTCAGCGCACCGCCATCTTGCTTCTGCCGCCGTGCTGCGAGAGGCGCGAGCGGAGTTGCATGCGCACCAGGCTTCCGTCAAACTCCCCGGGCGTCAGGGGCTGGTACCAGTGTTGCGCCCACAGGGCCATCTGCGACGGACGGGCCTTCTGCCACATTTCGGGGTCCAGGTGCGCGAACGGCTCCACGTGCTGCGACAGGTGCCGGATCACCCGCTCCGACCCCGTCGGGAAGAGCCCCACCCCATCCAGTTCGGAGAGCGTGCTGTGCGGCACCTTCACCGGGTACTGGCTCGACAAGATCATCGAGGTCCGCAGGTGCCGCCGCCCCTTGATGATGCGCTCGACCAGTTGCCGCGGCACTTTGTGCTCCAAAATGATGTGCGCCTCGTCCAGCACGATGAGCAGGTTGCACGGCAGCTCGTCGTCTCCCAGCACCAGTGTGTTGAGGACGCTGATGACATGCTGCATGAGGGTCGCCGTGGTCACGAAGCTGTCCCGCAGATCGATGTTGATCACGCGCCCCGGGAACACCATGCCCCGCAGGTGCGCGGCGTCGTGGATGTGCGCGCCGGCCAGGACGAAGCGGCGGCGCACGGTGTTGCGCAGGTACTTGTTGCGGTAGGGGTAAAGCTCCACCGCCCGCCGGACATCGTCCTTGGTGAACTTCTTGCCCAGGGTGCCCAGCATGTTGCCGATCTCTTCATGGAGCAGCGACTCGTCGTTGTCGCGCAGGGCCATGAAGCCCGAGAGGCCCTCGATGCCCAGCTCGCCGCACGAATGCTTCAGGCCGACGGTGCGGCAGAAGGGGTGGGCGCGGTGCAGGCGCAGGGCCTGCTGGTCCAGGGCGAAGGCTACGATGTCCTCGATGCCCTGGGGCAGCGTGTGGAAGACGTTGACCAGCCGGGCGACTTCGGCGGGGTCGCCGTTGGGGAAGCGGGCGTCCAGGAACTCGGAGCCGTGGCTGCCGCCGCCGTGGCGCCCGACGCTGATGACGATAACGCAGAGGGGCGCGGGCAGAAGGCCCAGGTGCGGGTTTGCGATCACGGCGTTTTCGATGTGGACCGCGACTGCGTAAGATTTTCCCATTCCAGGCGGGCCGAAATATCCGTGAGCGAAGGGTTCGTTGTAGTCCTGGGCGATGATCTCGTTTCTGCGCAAGCAGGTGCCGATGGCGCCGTACTGCAGGGAAGGGGCCCTGGCGCCCGAGGTGGCATAGATGGTGGGGATGCGGGCTGGGTCGTCCTTCCAGCCGGGTGGCAGGGTGATGCACAGGGGCGGCATGCGGGGCGTGGCGGCCGGAATGTCGTAGGGGGGCGGGTCGTCGTCTTTTTCTTCGGCGAGGGGCTCTTCAGAAGTCGAGGGGCCGCTATCGGAGAGGGCGGCGTCAAGATCGGCGGCGGCGGGGTCCAGGCCGGCGGCGGGATCCAGGCCGGCGGTGGGGGCCGATCGCGATCGGCGGGCACGGCGGGTGTTCTGTCTGGGTGCTGCCGCGGGCTTCGGGCCCCTGGGCGTCGTCGGCTCCGGGACGCCGACCGCCGCGATCGGTGTGTCACCCCCC
>JBBRLA010000084.1:0-18809 GCA_038231615.1 Polyangia bacterium
CTGTCAGGCAAGCGGCGAGACGCATGGGGACCTCTGGGAAGAGATCGGCTCATGATGATCCTTCGCGTCCACCAAGCAAGCTCTTCCTGTGTCCTGTCATCGGTCAGCGACGGTAGGTTTGCGCTAAACGAGCGGCATTGCGACTAGACCAGACATGAGCAACTAATGAGCCTGTATTTCATTGCACACACGATCTCGCCCTGCTAGGTTCAACCTTATCGGAGGTTTTCCCCATGGCCAGCAGCGCAGCAACCCCTCATCCCCTTCGCCAGCCAGCGCCACCGACCGAAGACGGCAACGAAGCACTCCGCCAGCTCATCACCGAACGGGCCGATCGCCTGGCCAGCGGCGAGGACAAGGGAATTCCTCATGATGAGTTCTGGGATGGCGTCTGGGAAGATTTCAAAGAGGACCACGGCAAGTACCCCGACGAGTTTGAAGACGACGAATGAAGCGGCCCACCTTCACCCCGGCGGCCCGTCTTGAAATCCGCGACATCCAGCGCCACATCGCCAAGCACGACAAGAAGGCAGCGGCCCGTCTCGTCATGCGCCTCCGAGCCCGATGCTTTGCCCTGGCCAGGATGCCCGGCGAGGGCGCGCACCGCGACGGCCTGAGCCCCGGCCTCCTGCTCTGTCCCGTCGGCAATTACAACATCTACTATTCTCCCGCGGCGACCGGGATCGAAGTGGTGGCCATCGTCCACGGGTCGCAAGATCAGGCAACTGCCCTCAGCAAGCGCTGAGAGGTTCTCATGAACACACCCTTCCAGTTCTTCCGCTCCTACCTCTTTGAACACCACCAGCTCACCTTTATCCTGTTCAAGGGGCGCGGCTGTCTCATCGCTGCGCAGCTCGGGGAAGCGATCGGCTATGTGCCGGGCCGGGTTTTGGTCGATTACATCTCCAGCAGATGGGCGAGCGATTTCAAGGAGAGTTTTGACTTCGACATCTTGCGCGGGCAGGAGCTGCGCCAGTTCAGGGAGCTGATCGCCCGGCTGGGTGTTTCCAGCACTGGCCAAGCCGATGTTTCCAGCACGACTGATCATTTCAGCAAGAGGCGCTTTCGGCCGCGTAGCCCATCGCTCGCCCGCTTAGACCCGCGGCCCTTTTCCTCGACGCGCGCTCCACACGGCCAACACGCGGATCATCTGCGCCGCAGGCTCATACAGGTAGTAAAGATGGTGCTGACATCCCGGCATGAGGCAGCGATGCCAGAAGCGTGGCCACGGGAAAGGTCTTGTCCGCCACGGAGAGGCGTGCCTGGGGCGCTTTTGTTGACTACCAGGAGACCGGGCGTTCGGGCAGGGGGCTTTGCGGATGGACCGTGGCCTCGATCAGCAGCGTCTGGCGCTGCGAGCCGCGGACCAGGCGCTGGCCCCAGGTCGTCCGGTGGGGCGGCGGCTCGTGTTCCAGGTAGCGGTACTGGTCAATGCGCAGTCCGACGCCCAGATAGGCCGGCACCAGGTGCCGGGCGACGTATTCCACGTCGAGACTGGGCAGGTCCAGCCGTTCGACGTAGCCGGGGTCCGCGAAGACGCTGGCGTTCAGGAGGCATATCATCCTGGCGTCCGGCTGGCAGGTGGCGGCCAGCCGGGAAAGCAGGGTCGGCTCCGGCCGGGCCATGGCGCGCAGCAGGGCCCCCCAGGGATAGTTGATGGTGAGCCGGGTCGCCCGTCCGGACAGGGCGGCCGGCAGGTTTTCGGCGGAGTCCACCAGAAAGAGCACGTTCTCGACCCCGCCGCGCGCCGGCTTTTTCATGGCCTTGGCGGAAAACTCGATCAGGTTCTCGCCGACCGGCTCCAGGGCGATGCACAGGGTGTCGGCGTGCTCCCGCGCCTCTCGGTAAACAAAAGCCCCATCCCCGGCGCCGACGTCCAGAAGGACGCGGGGGTAGGGGCGAAGGATCTCCAGAAACTCATCCGGGGAGAGCGTCTCGCACTTCTTGCCGCGCTGGATCCGCACCCGGAAGTCCTAGCACAAAAGACCCCGGGTTGCTGACCTGCCCGCGATTCTTCCCGTTGATGGGGCAGCGGGAAGGGTGGGCCTTTTCGCTGCCCCGAGATTCGTGGTAAGGCTCGCCTTCCGCAACATCCTGAAAAGAGGCGTAGCTTCATGGTCAAGCACGGAATGGTCTACATCCACGCACCGCGGGGTGGACCGCGGAACCTTTTTCGTTCGCTGGCGTCGTGGGTCCTTTTGGCGCTGATGGGCGGCTGTGCCAGCGGCCCAGGCGTTCCGATGGCGTACCGCGTGGGTAAAAACCGGGAGTTTGCCACGCTTTACCCGCCGGTGTCGTCGTCTCAGGGGCGGGTGCGAGGCCCCGCGGTGGTGCTGCTGCATGGCGGCTTTTTCGGGGATGATGGCCCCACCCGGGCCATGGCCCGGGAGCTTTCGGCGCGGGGGGTGCTGGCGGTGGTGCCCAGCTACCGTGGCGAGAAGCGCGGCCTGGACGGAGCGCGCAGCCAGGGGCGGATCGACTTCTGCGGCGGCGAGGTGGAGGACACGCTGGTGCTGCTGCATCGGCTGCGGGAGCGGCCCGACGTGGACCCGGAGCGCATCGGGCTTCTGGGGGCCTCTCACGGGGGGTGTATCGCGTTGCGCACGGCAGAGAGCGACCCGCGGGTGAAAGGGGTGGTGACCTTCTCGGCGCCCACCGAGGCCGCCTTCACCTACCAGCACCTGCTCGATCATCCCCTGGGGATGCTCGGCTTCGCCGGCTGGCTGGGAGGACGGCTGCAAGCCTGGGTCGGCGGCAATCCCCAGGCGCTGCCGCGGCAGTGGGCGGCCCGCTCGCCGCTTTACGGGCCGCTGCCGCGGATGCCGCTCTTGCTGATCCATGGCACCTCGGACTGCATCGTCCCGGTGGACGAGACCTGCTGGATGAGCGACGCCTTGCGCCGGCAGGGGCGGCAGGTGACCGAACGCTACTTCGATCACGGCGGCCGGGATGTGCCCCCCTACCCGGTTTGCGGCAGGCAAGGGGGCCCCCCAGGCATTGCGGGAGTTGTCGCGGCGCCGCAGGAGGCGGGCGGCGGCGCGGTGGAGGTGCACTACTACGCCGAGCATGACCACGTGTTTGGCAAGAAGGCCTGGGCGCAGGCCAAGCATCGGGCCCTGGATTATCTGGTCGTGGAGCTTTATCGGTAGGGTGTGTCAGGACTCATTCAGCGGAGCGCAGGGAGACCGTGGGCAGGTAGGGCCCCTGCGCAGTGCGGCGCCAGGTGTCCCCGGTGCGGTGCTTCTCGGCCAGGGTGGTGAAATGGTAGTCGTAGACCGTGGCGCGAAGGTAGCGCGGAGGCAGCGCGGAGGGGAAGGGGTTTGGGCCCAGGAGCGAGAGGACCTCGGGGCGGCCTTCCAGCAGGCGCAGGCACAGCCTGCCGAACCATGGATTGTCCCTGGGGGTGCCCAGCGCGGCGAACCACATCTGCCAGTCCAGACGTGGCTGATGGGGCGCGATGAAGCCCGGCCGCCGCGACAGGTCCCCGGGCTTGTAGCGGAACTCGTAGGGCCGCCAGGTTTTCTGGTCGTTGCTGCCCTCGATGATGATCTCCGGCCGGGTGGTGGTCATCACCGCGAAGAGGCCGTAGCGGTTGACCAGATGAAAGGGTGCCAAGGCGCCCAGCGCGTCGCGGGCGAACCCCGGCATCCGGCCCCGCAGGAAAGGACCGGCGAGCTGGAAAAACGAAAGCCCGGCGAGCCCCACGAAAGAAGCCCCGATGACGATGCGGCGGGCGGTCGCAAGGGAAGTCCGCGATGCCCGCGGTGCCGCAGGTTCATTTTGCCAGCGTCCGGGGAACACCCGGCGCAGCCACGAGTCCGGCAGGAGCGGCATGCACAGGGCGAGGGTCAGCCAGTTGAAGAACGCGAAGTTGCCGGAGGCCTCGATGAGCACCTGGAGCAGCGCCAGCGGGAAGAAGGCGTGGCGCCGCACCCTGCTCGGCATGAGGATCAGCAGGGGCACCGCCAGTTCGATGACGAACATCAGCGCCGTCGACAGGGTCTTGATCCATCCGGGGAACTGATGCAAATAGTAGCCGACGAGGGTCGGCAGCGGCTGCGTCTCGAAGTGGTGATGCAGCGCGGAAAGGTCGCGCCAGGTCGGGTCGCCTGAAAGGAGCTTGACCGCTCCCGAACCGAACATCAGCCGGAAGAGCAGCAGCGAGAAGAGCAGCAGCACTGCCGGGGCCACCCGCTGCGGGCCGCGCCGGGGCCAGAGCGGGACAAGGAAAATGGCCAGGAAGCCAGCTTCCAAAAGCAAGATGTCCCACTGGAACGAGAGAAAATCCCGCCCGATCCCCAGCAGTGAGAGGTACAGGGCATAGAGCGCGACGAGCAGCGGGACGCAGCCCACGCCGCAGAGCAGAAGCACCGATAACGCCGCCCCCAGCGCGCAGCAAAGCCGCAGCGCCGCATCGCTGGCGCCGAACCAGAAGAGGGTTGGCACAAGGGCGTAGCGTTCGCTCCCCACCTGTTCCCGCACCGCGGATAAATAGTCCGCCGCGGGCAAGATGCCGTGTGCGCCGCACAGCCCGACGATCTGCGGCACCAGGGAGAGGAACGCCGCCAGATACACGGCGCCCAGAAGACGCAGGAAGAGCCAGCAGCCGATCTCGTGCGTCTCCGTCCGAGGGCCTCGGGGGTCCTGTGCCGTGAAGAAAGAGAAGAAGCCGGGCACTGGTTGGTTGACGAGGCCCACGACCAGGAAAGGTAGCACGATCCAGAACCCTGTATAATAGCCCAAAAGATGAAGCCCGAACTGAAACCCGAAACGCTGGCCGCACAGGTCCTGCACCGCATCGACCCATCGACCGGCTCCGTGGTGCCGCCGATCTACCCCGCCACCACCTACGTTCGCGACGAACGCTACGCCCTGCTCGCGGGGCTGGAGTATGGCCGCGACGACAACCCGACCCATCTTTTGCCCGAGCAGCTCCTGGCCCGCCTCGAAGGCGGCGCCGAGGCCCTGCTCTTCAGCTCGGGCATGGCGGCGGCCACTGCTGTGATGCACGCCGGCCTTTCCCCTGGGGCCCATATGGTCGCCTCCCGGGCCATGTACCACGGCCTGCGCACCTGGCTGCAAAAATGGGGCCCCACCTGGCATGTCGAGGTGAGCTTCGTCGACGCCACCGACCTGGACGCCCTGCGAGCGGCGGTGCGGCCGGGGCAGACCCGCCTGGTGTGGATCGAGACCCCCGCCAACCCCACCTGGGACGTGGTCGATCTGGCCGCCGCCGCCGAGATCGCCCACGCCGCCGGGGCCCGCCTGGCCGTGGATTCCTCCGTCGCCACCCCCGTACACTCCCAGCCGCTCCTTCTGGGCGCCGATCTGGTGATGCATTCGGCCAGCAAGTTTCTCAACGGCCACAGCGATGTCCTCGCCGGGGCCCTGGTCACCGCCCAAAGCGATGACCCGGCGTGGCACGCGCTGCGGCAGGTGCGGCGACAGCAGGGGGCGGTGCTGGGGCCCTTCGAGGCGTGGCTCCTTCTGCGGGGCCTGCGCACCCTCTTTGTCCGCGTCGAGAAGGCCAGTCGCACCGCGGCCCTTCTGGCGCAGCGCCTCTTCGCCCATCCCGCGGTCGAGCGCGTGCTCTACCCGGGCCTGCCCTCCCACCCCAACCATGCCGTGGCCGCCCGGCAGATGCACGACGGTTTTGGCGCCATGCTTTCGTTCCTGGTGCGCGGGGACGCCGCCGCCGCCATTGCCGTGGCCCGCCGCGCCCGCGTGTTCCTCCGCGCCACCTCCCTGGGGGGCGTCGAAAGCCTGATCGAGCACCGCGCCACCGTCGAAGGCCCGCACTCCCTTGCACCCTTGAACCTCCTGCGCCTGTCCGTCGGCGTGGAGTCCCCCGACGACCTGTGGGACGACCTGCGCCAAGCCCTCGAATCGCAGGCCGAATCATAGGAAGGAAGCCAATCGACCCTCCTTCCCGTACTATGATCTCGATGAACCAGGCGCTGCTTGAAGTAGAGGAACTGCGGGTCGATTACGAGGACCTGACCGCGGTCAACGACGTGTCCTTCCGCATCGAACCCGGCACGGTTTATGGCCTGATCGGTCCCAACGGGGCCGGCAAGACGTCCATCATCCGGGTGCTGGCCACCCTGCTGGAACCGACCTACGGGCGGGTGCGCATCGGCGGTGTCGATCGCGAAGGGCGAAGCCCCGCGGTGATCGATCTGGTCGACGATCCCCTGCGGGCAGTGCGGCGCATCGGCTACATGCCCGACTTCCCGCCACTTTACGAAGACCTGACGGTGTTGGAGTTTTTGGACATGTTCGCCTCGGCCTACGGGCTGCCGGCACAGGACCGGCGCCAGCGCATCGAGGAGCTGGTCGACAAGGTGCAGCTTGGCGAGAAGCTGCACACCGAGGCCGGGGGCCTGTCCCGGGGGATGAAGCAGCGGCTTTTCCTGGCCAAGACCCTGCTGCACGACCCCGACCTGCTGCTGCTCGACGAGCCGGCTTCCGGCCTGGACCCCCGGGCCCGCCTGGAGCTGCGCGATGTCATCGTGGGGCTGGGCAAGCAGGGCAAGGCGGTGGTGGTGTCGAGCCACATTTTGGCCGAGATGGCCGACTTCTGCACCAGCGTCGGCATCATGGAGCAGGGGAAGATGATGGTGTCGGGGCGCATCGAGGACATCCTGCGCGAGCTGAAGCCGGGACATTCGATGAACGTGCGGCTGCTGCGCACCGACGATCGGCTGGGCGCGGCGCTAGCGGCCTTCGCCGGGGTCAGCGCGGTCGCGGTGGACGGCGCGGCGGCCACCTTCAAACTTTCGGGAGAAGCGGACGAGGCGGCCCGGCTCCTGCGCGAGCTGTGCGCCGCCGGCTTCCCCGTGGTCCATTTTACTGAGCATGCGGGCAACCTGCAGGACATCTTCCTGCAGGTCAGCACCGGGAGGGTCTCATGAGCGAGCAGTCGGCTTCTCAATTGTTGGCATCGGCATCGGCACAGGGTCCCGGGCGCGCGGAGCCACTGCTGCGCTTCGCCGACAACCCGATCCTCATCGGGCAGGCCCGGCGGCGGCTGCGGCGGCGGCAGGTGCTGCCGGCGTTGCTGGTCCCGACTCTTTTGGGGCTCTGCGGGGTGCTTCTGGCGACGCAGACCCGGACCGACCGCCAGCAGGCCTGGGCCATGCTGTCCTACGCTTCGGTGATCTACATGGGTTTGGTGCTTTTCCTGCGCGGGACGATGCAGGTCGCCGGCACCCTGGGAGAAGAGCGGCGCTCCGGCATCCTCGACTTCCACCGGGCCACGCCTACGACGCCGTGGACCGACGGGCTGGGCTATCTTCTGGGCGCGGCGGCCCGCGAGTATCTGGTCGCGGCGGTGGGCCTGCCCTTCTTCCTTCTGGGAGTGGTCCTTTCCGGCCCCCGAATGTCGCTCCCGAATGCCGTGCTCTTTCTGAGCGTGATGCTGCTCAGCACCTGGCTTTACCACGCGGTGGCCATGGTGGTGGGGCTGTCGATCAACAGCAAGCGCGGCGTCAGCGGAGTGGCGATCGTGGTGGTGCTGATGACCCTGTGGGCGGCGGTGCCGCTTTACAAGGCGGGGTTTGTCACCCTGGCCTACCTGACCCCCTTCCCCGCGGCCTTCCGCCTGCTGCATATGGACGATCCGACGCTGGGGCAGTCGGTGAGCTTCTTCGGCCTGGTGCTGCACCCGCTGCTCTTCACCCTGCTGGTGCAGGGGAGCATGCTGGGGTTTCTGTTCCTGGGCGCCAAGCGGAAGCTGCGCCGCGAGGGGGCGACCACCTTCTCCCGGATGGGCGCGTCGGCCTTCTTCGGGCTGGTGGTGTTCCTGTGCTTCGGCGGGGCGTGGTCGTGGATCACCGGCGCGGGCAAGACCGCGGAAGAGCTTTCGGCGGCGGGCGGGATGATGTTGCTGGTGCCGTGCTATCTGTTCGCGGCGGTGGCGCTTTCCAGCGGGCTTTTGATCGGCCTTTCGCCGTCGTACCTGGAGTACGTGCGGGCGCTGCGGCGGGCACGGCGGCGCGGAGTACCCGAGGCGACGTGGCTGGATGACGGCGGGGCGGCGTGGCCGCTGGCGGCGCTCTTCTCGATGCTGGTGTTCCTGGGCCTCGCGGCGCTGGCCGCGGGGCTGGGCGGGCGGGTGCCGCTCTCCGCGCTGCTCTCGCCAAAGACCGCGGTGTGCGTGCTGGCCTGCGTCTCGTTCCTCTCGCTGGTGTCCGGGGCGACGGAGTACACCAAGCTCTCGCAGCGGCGCTCGGCGCGGAGTTGGGGGATGCTGATCGTCTTCGTGCTGATGGCGCTGCCGTGGATGCTCTCCGGGATCGCCAAGAGCGGCGGGGCGGACGGCGACACCGTGCTCTTCATCGGGGCCCTGAGCCCGACCTTCGGCCTGGGCGCCTCGACGCTGACCATGGCCGCGACCTGGGCCCAGGAAGCTGCGGATAAGGTCCCCACCGGGGCGGTGGGCCTGTCCATCGTGCTGACCATGGCGGTGGCCGGGTGGTTTCTGTACCGCATCCGGGCGCTGCAGGCGCGGCTGGCCGAGACGATGCCCCTTGGGAGTGCCCCGCGAACGTAGGGCGCTTTACAGGCCCGCCCGCCCGCGTTCGCGAGCGGTGCTATGCTTCGAGCAGCCATGAAGCCCCGGGTCCTTTTGTTGACGCCCACGACGAGCTACCGCGCCGACGACTTCCTGGCCGCCGCCTCCCGCCTGGGGATCGAGGTGGTCGTCGCCACCGACCGCTGCCACGTCCTGGCACGGGACTTCACCGCCGAGGCCACGGGCTCGATCTCCATCGAGCTGCGCCCGCCCGAAACGGCGGTGGCGACACTTCTTATGCAGCACGAAAAGACGCCCTTTTGCGCCATCGTCCCCACCGATGAAGCCACCACGGTGGTGGCCGCGCTGGCGGCGGAGGCGCTGGGCCTGCCACACAACCCCGTGGATGCAGTGGTGTCGGCCAGGAACAAGCTCAGGATGCGGCAGCGTCTGGCCGCGGCCGGTGTGGCACAGCCGCGGGTTTGTCTGGTGCCAATCTCCGCGTCAGCCGAAGAGCGTGCCGCCGCCGCCGCGGAGGTCGGCCTGCCGTGCGTGCTGAAGCCCCTTATCCTGTCGGCCAGCAGGGGAGTCATTCGCGCCGATGACAAGGAGCAGGTCCGCGTGGCGCACCAGCGTATTGCCGCGCTCCTGCAAAAGCCCGAGATCGTCGGCGTCCACGGGGACGATGCCAAGGTGCTGCTCTACGAGTCCTTCGTGCCGGGCCAGGAGGTGGCGGTCGAGGCCCTTTTGCGAAACGGCCGCCTGGAGCCGCTGGCGATCTTCGACAAGCCGGACCCCCTGGATGGCCCCTTCTTCGAGGAAACAATCTACGTGACCCCCTCGCGCCTGGATGAAGCGACCCAGCAAGCGGTGCTGGCCACGACCGCCGAGGCCGCCCGCACCCTGGGCCTGCGGGATGGGCCGATTCACGCCGAATTGCGTCTGCCGCCGGGCGACGTGCCCCACCTCATCGAGCTGGCGGCCCGATCGATCGGTGGGCTCTGCGGTCGCACCCTGCGCTTCGGCACCGGCCGTTCCCTGGAGGAGCTGATCCTGCTGCACGCCGCCGGCATCCCCGTGAAAGACGAAGACTTGCACCGGGAGCGCGGATCCGCCGGGGTGATGATGCTGCCCATTCCCGGGCCGGGGCCGGGGGTGCTGCGCGAGGTCCACGGCATAAAGGAGGCCCGCGCCGTTCCGGGCATCGTCGAGGTGACCCTCACCAAAAGGCCAGGGGACGAACTGGTGCCATTGCCCGAGGGTTCGGCGTACCTGGGGTTCCTCTTCGCCCGGGGGGCGACCCCGGCGGAGGCGGAGGCAGCCCTGCGTGAGGGCCACCGCCAACTGCACTTCATCATCAGCAGGACCTTGCCAGTGCATGAAGGGTGAATGCGCCGGGAACCGCGCCCACGGCAGACTACCACTGAAACCAGTCGGTCGAGCCATACACCGTGACACTGGGCTGGGTTTCGAAGAGAGCGGCGAAGGCGGCCTGGAAGTTCGGGTCGGAATAGAACGCCGCGAGGTTCGTGCTGTCCTTCCAGATGTCGATGTTGAAGAACTCGCGGGGATCGGATGCGTCCAGGAAGGGCACGTGGGCCACGTCGCCCGCGGCCTTGGCGGGGCCCTCGCCCATGGCGGCGAGCATGTCGTGCTGCTGCATCCCGACGCCCACCTTGAAACGGCCGCGGACCACCACGAAGAAGTGCGGCGTGAAGGGGTTGCCCGCCTTCAGGTCACCCCATCCGTGCCAACTCGGCTGGCGCTCGAAGAACTGGATGTCGGGCGCTCCTTGAAAGAGCATGCCAAAAGCCTTCTGGATGTCGGGGTTCTGGTAAAACATCAGCATATTCTGCTTGTCGGTCCATTGATCGAGGGCCAGAAACCCATTCTCCGTGGTGCCCAGCAGGGTGGTCCCCAGTTGCACGTCGTGGGCCACGTCGCCTGCGGCCATGGAGCTGGCTTCGCCTCCCTTAGCCACCATGTCGTGCAGCGTCCTGGCCCGGGTCAGGTCGGTGGTGAAAAGCTTGCCCCGGACCAGCGCCGCGTATGGCACCAACCGCGGCATGAGGTCGGGGCTGCTCGTCGTCAGGTCCCTGCCGCCTGTCGTCAGGTCCCTGCCGCCCGTTGTCATGTCACTCGCCGGCGTATCATTGCCCGAGCAGCCACCCGGTCCACTGATGAGCAGCACCGTACCCAGAACGCCCAGCATCATGGTGCAATCGAAGGAACGCATCGCTTTTGCCTCCAGAAAGGTCGCGTGTCGCCGAAGAGGATCTCCCGGCGCCGTGACCTCGATGCTCAGATGCTGACAGGTCCCCTGAGATTGCGGGTCCGAACCACCGCGCCGATCGTCCAATCTTCCGCTGGCACCGGTCGCCGCCGTCAGCGGAGGCCTCGGTGAGGAAGTTTCGTGATAAAATGAAGCTTGAGGTAGCCAGCATGCCCGCGCGCAAGACAGAGCCAGGCCGGGAACTCCCGGCAACCCGGGGCCAGGGGCCCATCGTATCTGCGCCTGGGGCGGATCTCCTGAGCGAAGTCATGTCCGCAATCCCGGTGAAGGGGAGCCTGGTGTCCCGGGGCCAGCTCACCGCCCCCTGGGGGATCTTCACGCGAGGCGCCATGGACACCATCTTCCATGTCATCATCTCCGGCACGGGCTTTGTCACGGAACAGGGGGTGGGACCGGTGCCGTTTTTCGCGGGCGACATCCTCTTGCTGCCGGGCGGGGCGCCGCATGCCCTGAGCGACTCACCGCACACCAGCGCTTGCCACCGCGCCGGGATGCTGGAGCAGATGGGCGAGGATGGACTCCTTTGCCTGCGCCACGGCGGCCCCGGCGCCCTCACCTCGATTGTCTGCGGCACCTTCGGTCTCGCCGCGGCGGGGCGGGACTTTCTGCTGCCGCTCCTGCCCAGGCTGATCCATGTGACCGGGGGCCACTCCCGTGCCGCGCCGTGGTTTGACGCCACACTGCGGTTGCTGGGTGATGACCTGGCGCTGCGGCGACCGGGCGCTAAGGTGCTCCTGGATCGCCTCACGGACATGCTCTTCGTCCAGGTGCTGCGTGCCCATATCGAGCGCGCGCCCCCGGGGAGCACCGGGTGGCTCAGGGCGCTTGGCGATCCGGCGCTTGGCCGCGCGCTCTCCCTTATCCACCGCGAGCCGGCCCGCCCCTGGCAAGCCGCGGTGCTGGCGCGGGAGGCGGGAATGTCCCGCTCCGCGTTTTTCGTGCGCTTCCTTTCTGTGGTGGGAGAAGCGCCCTCATCGTATCTGACCCGCTGGCGCATGTACCTGGCCCGGGTCGAGTTGGGCCGGCCCGACGCCAGCCTGGCGCAGGTGGCGGCGAAGGTCGGCTACGCCTCGGAGACCGCCTTCAGCCGGGCCTTCCGGCGGCAACTCGGCGTCAGCCCGTCAGGGTGGCGCGCGGGACTGCGGGGCCATGACGAGCAAGACGCTCATTCGTAGCCCTCAGCGGCGCGCTGCCGATGTCACCACACGGCCCAGGTTCTGCATCTCCTGGACGGCGGCGTGGCAAAGCCGGTCCATGTCCATGAGCCCGCCGGCCTCCGCCGCATGCAGCGCGGCGCGCACAACTGCGTTTTTGATGTGAGCCGCCGACAGATCGAAGCGCTCGCCCAGGGCCTGGAAGTCAACGTCATCGCCCACCGGCAAGGGCCAGCGCAGGTACGCGGCCCAAATGCCCCCGCGCATCCCCGCATCAGGCATCTCGAAGGCGACGCGGTAGGGGATGCGCCGCACGAACGCCTCGTCCATGGATCCCGGCAGGTTGGTGGCCAGGATGGTCATCCCCTCATGCTGCTCCATCCGCTGCAGCAAGTAGCCTGTCTCCAGGTTGGCATACCGATCCACCGAGGACTGCACACTCGTCCGGCGCGAGAACAGAGCATCCGCCTCATCGAAGAAGAGCACCGCCTGAGTGCCGGCGGCGGCATCGAAAATCCGCCCCAGGTTCTTCTCGGTCTCGCCGATGTACTTGCTGACCAGACGGGAGATCTCCACCCGGAACAGCTCGCGCCCCAGCTCGTTGGCGATGACTGACGCCGCCATGGTCTTCCCCGTGCCGGGAGGGCCCGAAAAGATCGCGTGGACCCCCCGCCCGTAGGGCATCTTGTCTCCCATCCCCCACTCGCCCATGACCACGTCCCGGTAGGCCAGGGCACGCGTGATCTCGTGCAGACCGTCCAGGGTCTCCTCCGAGACCACCAGATCGGCAAACCCGAACGAGGTGCGCACCGGCTCCGCCAGCTCCGCCAGCTCTGCGTGGATGCGGGCGAAGCCCTGCTGACGGATCTGCCCGCAAAGCCCCGCGCCGTCCAGATCCCCATCGCACATCGAGACCACCGCGCGAAGGGGACCGACGTGCAGACGAAAGTCGCGGGCCAGCTCGTCCAGGTCCTGTTCCGACAGTGCGCCGCCCCGCTCGGACAGGACCTGCTCGAGGATGCGCTTTCGGTCCGGCTCGTCCGGGACCTTCAATCGGTAGGGCATCACACTGCGCATCGCCGTGGGGACGCCGGTTGTGGCATCGTCCGTGCCCAGGATGAGCGGCGAGGGCACTTCCGACGACACCCGGCGCAAAACGCGCAGCGCGCGTTCCCGCTGCGGTTCGAAGGGGCCCCGGAAGTCGAGCATGAGCACCGGACCCGTGAGCCGGGACTCCAGCTCCAGATCGGAAAGGCGCTCTTCCATCTGCCCCGCCTCTGCGGCCAGGTCATCCCAGGAGATGATCCACAAGGGACGGCCCCAGCGCGCGCAGATCTGGCCCGCCAGCGTGCGCCGCCCCGCCCCGGGCGGGCCGATGAGCCACAGTGTATTGCCCATCGGCGGCGGTGCCGGCCGCAGGCGCTCGTAGATACGCAGGTCCTGGGTCACGATCTCATGGCCCGAAGACGGGGCCGCCGAAAGCAGGGTCCGCAACGATTCGGCGATCGCAGAAAGGCCCAGCAGAAAGTCGCGCACCCGCGGTCGCAGGCGCACCGAAAGCCGGCACAAGGGCGCCCCGCGCATCCCGGCGCCGTCCATCACCTGGATCAGGCTGCGCAGCCCCACCCGGTCGGAAGACAGGAGCGACTGGACCGCCGAAAGGGGGGCCCCTTCGTGCTCGGCGAGCAGCTCGTCCACCATGCCCAGAGAGGGAAAGAAGACCGGGTCCCGGTCGCCTTCCCGCAGCGCCAGAAGACAGGGCAGGCTGCGCTCCAGCGAAAGCAGCAGCGAAAGGACGTGGCCTTCTTGCGGGCCCAGCCCGAATCGCTCCTGGCACACCAGCGCGGGAAGCCGCGGCGCCCCCCGGGTTCCTTCTCGCAGGCGCCCGTCGATTTCTTTTCGCAGGGCCAGGCAGCGTCGTTCGATGCGCCGCAGGATGACCGCGCCGCTGTCCCCGTGGGCCCCATGGTCAATGATGGACCCCTGGGACATGCCCAGCATGGCGGCGGTCCTTCTTGGGTCCTTGTGAAGGCGAAGCGCCCGCTTCAGGATGAGGAGCCGCGCCCATTCCAGCTCCATCGCCAGGTGGGCGTACACGTCCCCAAAGGGGGCGGGCCCGGGCGCGGCCAGAGAGCGAAAGTGGCCGGTGGTCAACGCCAGATGACGGGGCGGGTCAAGGGCCGCGCTAGACAACGCTGCCCCCTTTTGGCGCGGACCACGACCAGATGACGAAGAGGCAAAAGGCGCGCACGTCCAGAAGGGCCGCTGCGTCGAGCGCGGTGAGCGACAAGAAGCGCCGGTGGGCGGACTCGATCCTTCCGGTGAGGTCCTCGATCACCGGTCCGTAAAGGAGCATCGCCAGGGCGGCCCCTGTGTCCCCGGTCCGCAAAAGGGCGAGACACTCCGGCTGCGTCCGCGCCACTTCCACCCAGACGCTGCTCCACGTACCCGCCGCCAGGTCCTCGACGCAGTCCACCAGATCGTCGATCAGCCAGACGATCTCCGCCAGGCTCGCCGTGGCCTCCAGAACCTGCGTGCGCACGATCGGCGCAAGCGCGGGGACGGAGAGCAGCACCAGATAACAGATCAGCCACTGCGGCAGCGTATTGGCGGCGCGCAAGGTGCCCAGGACCCGCGGATCGTCCGGGTCCATGTCGAAGGAGAGATGGACGGTGGCGACCTCGGCCTCGACCGCGGCGGCCAGGCAGTCGAGCATCTCGTCGCGCACCGCCCCGGCGTAGGCGCGGTCCTCGGCCTCCTTGTACAGGGCGCGCACGTGCGCGAAAAACACGTCCAGGGAGGCCACGCAGGGAACCAGGCGGGGCGCAAGGTCGTGGCGGTCCAGCGCCCGGTGCGGCTTTTCGGGGTCTTCCGGGAAGGCGGCAAGAAACGCCTCGGGGTTCAGATGGCGAGAGACCTCCTCCCCCGACAGACCGTCTTTTTGGTCCAGGGCCGTGTCGATCGCGCTGACCGCCAGCGAGAACCACGCGCTGGCCAGGTTGACCCGGGGATGAGAGGGATGGCCCAGGCAGAGCCGGGTGATTTCGCCGGCCCGGTAGCCGAAGGCCCCGACCCGCCGCAAGGTGGCCTGCACCGGGGACGGGGCAAGCGCAGAGAAGAGCCCCGGGAGCCGCCAGCCCAGGGTCGGCACCAGTTCGTCTCGCCACAGCGTGCGCCCGCACTCGATGAGGCGCCGGACGGCGTGCGAAAGCTCGGCACTTTGCGGGATCAGATCGTGCGCCAGCGTCTCACGATGGAGCTTCTCTCGAAGCCGGAGGGGGGTGTCCATCGCGCGGTCGATCGCTACTGAAAGTACTTGGCTGAAACGATCTTGCCCGTGCAGTCGATCACGTAGTGCGGGCCGCCACCGAGTTTGCTCGGGTCCTTGAGCTTGAATTCGACCTCCCAGCTCTTGTCTTCCTTCTGGCGCATCTGGACGTCGTAGATGGACAGATCACGGTACTTCTTGCCGGCGTCGGTCCGCGCGATCTCCTCGATCTGCTTATCGGTCATCATGCACTTTCGCTCCTGCGGAATGTTCGTGTTCGAAGAGCACCCACCCAGTAGGACGGCCAGAAGGGCCGCCGACACAAGGGTCTTTTGGGCCCCCCACAGGGCCCCTGCGCTGGGTTTCTTTTCCCGGGGTCTCATTGTGGATACCCCGCCGGGCCGCTCAGGCTGGTGCGGCGCAAGGGGCCGACCGTGTGGATGCCGTCGTCGGCCTTGATGACCCCGGGGATGCCGTGGGCATTGTGGTAAGCGACGTCCGCCCCGCTCGGTCCCGGCTCCCAGCCCTCCGAGGTCGGGTTGGGGTGGGTGTGGAAGAGGCCCACCACGACCGAGCCGGCGACGACCGGCGGGTTGTTTACGTCTAGCGCGGCCTGGGCCCCGGCGGGGGCCCGCCCGGTGCTGAGGGCCCCGGAGGTGGTGTCCATGTAGATCCAGCCCCCTTCTTCATGGCGATTCACCGAGTCGGCGGCCTTGGAATCGGTCCAGGCGGCATTCATGGCGGCGACGACCACCGGGTTGGTGGACAGATCGGCGGCCGTGGGCGCCTGCAAGGCGGTCGCCGGGGTGGGGGCACAACCCGACCAGGCGCCATGGAGCACCTCGGCCTGCTCGACCGCCGCCTCGGGCTGGGCGCGCAGGGCGTGGTCCACCTCGGCCCGCTGAGGGGCGGTGATCGAAATGGGCGATCCGCTCAGCAATGCCTCGATCTGGGGCGAGGTCAGCCCATGGGCAGGTCCTTGGTCCCGGATGGCGGCGTCCTCGACGTGGTGGCTCGTCCGCATGAGGTCGAACTCCTCGGGGGTGAGGGTGTTCTTGTCATCGCCGCCCGCCTCGTCTTTGTCCCCTTGCCCTTTGTCGGCATCGGCCCGCTCGGCCGACCTGAGCCGCCGCGTCGCTTCCAGCATCTGCTCTTGCATGTTGGCACCCTAGCGCCTGCTTTTGGCGCATTGTAGCTTCACTTCTGCCTGCGCACAAAGACATTATCGAATGAAAGTCCGCGATGTTGCGTGACCATCGTCACCCCCTTTGAGCGCTGGCGGCGCCGTGCGAGGGCCGGGGATGCCAGCCGATCACAGCTCGCAATTGGTCTGCATGCCCATGTACAGGAAGTTCCCCATGAGGATGCAGTCGATCAGCCTGATCTTGGGGGTAGGAGGTTCGATCGAGCACCAGGCCCCTCCAGGCTGCTGGTCTGCCACGGTCAAACTCCAGCCGTTGTTGGTGAGGATGTCGCGAGCGAAGGTGGCCGAAAGGGGCTGACCGGGGGTGTCGTCACCCACCACCAGAATGCCGACCCCGCCGCAGTGGTAGACGGTGGTATCGGTCACCGAGCACCGGTTGCAGTTGAGGTGGATTCCCGAATACTGGGCGTTGTCAATCCTGCTGTGGGCGATGGAGAGGTTGCAGTAGCCCCGCCCTCGCACCCCTTCGTTGGCGCTGTTCGCGACCAGGGACCTGCGGAGGGTCAAGGTAGCCGTCTGCGAATCGCAGAGGACGGCCTGGTTCATCGACGCATTCTCGATGCGGATGCCGTCGACCTCCACGTCCGCCAATTCGGTCACTGTCAAACTCGACGCCGGACCGCCGAGCGGGCTCCGGAGGATCACCCCGGTGGGCGAGAGGTCGTTCCACGGCTCGCCGGCAAGCTTGGGGTCGGCCCAGGGGCCGACGATGATGAAGCGGCCTTTTTTGGCGGCAACAGGCGCATAGGCGCGAGCCGAAGGAGTGACCAGGAGGAACCGCTCGCCGAGCCGGGGCGGGACCTCGGTGTTCGCGGCGTCGATTGCCGCCTGGATCTGGCAGTAGGGCAGCGTCCGGGTCCCGCAGCCGTCGTGGACCGCGGGGCAGCACGACGTCTCGTCCTGGTTGACGTACAGGATCTGCTCCGCGGCGATGCAGGTGCCCGCGGCATGGGGCTCCACCGAGCGGCACAGCCCGGATGAGGGGCAGTCGCTCATCGCGTGGCACGCCGCGAGGAATAAATCGGGCATATTTTTGCCCATATCAGACGAGCCTGAGCCCAGATCGGGAGGGGCCGCCTCGTTATCCGGGCCGTTGGGGGCCATCGGGATGCAGCCGATGAGGCACAGGAAGGAAAGGAACAGAAAGGAAAGGAACAGAAAGGTGCGCATGGTGATTCCTCCTTGGTTCAGAAGTTCAGCAGCAGGCCGCCCCGGGCCTCGCCGCGGATCGGGTCGAACGAGAGCCGGATCAGGCGGACCTCTTTGGGGAGCGCGAAGATCACCGTGCCGATGACGGCCAGGGCGATTCCCCCCGCCAGCGTCGCGGCGCCGGGTACCAGGGAGTGGTAGACCTGCGGGCACGCGCCGTCGGTTTTGTGCAGGGACGGGACCAGGCTGGGGTCGCTGGCGCATGTGCCGTCAAGGTAGAGGCTCGCCGAGCCGTAGGAGACGAGACCGGCGGCCCCCAGCACAAGGACTGCGGCGACAGGCGTTCGCCAGGAGGGGCGGAACGTCTCCGTCCGCGGCGGCGGCGGCAGAGGGGGCGGGGGCCGGGGCGGCGGGGGCGGCGGCGATGCTTCGCCATGGATGCATCGATCGACAAGGGGCCGGCGCGGGTTCTTCAGCGCTTGCTTCAGCGCTTGCATCCGGATCTCTGCCTCGTGCCGGAAAGGGGCATAAGGGGGAGCGCGTTCGAAGAACGTCTCGAGGGACTTGATCGCCTCCTTCACCTGTCCGCAAGCGTTCTGAGCCACCGCCAGCCGACGGTATATGTCTGGGACCGGCGGGCCGTGGCGATCGGGGTCGAGCGCCAGCAGGTTCGTCCAGGAAGTGATGGCATCACAGCAGGACCCCTCCTTTAGCTGGCAGCGAGCGCGCTCATCCCAGGCATTGGCGTCCGCAGGGGGGTCATGGTCTTCGTGCGGGCAGGCCATCACGCCAGCGGAAGCCGAACAAAAAGCGCAGAGCAGTATGAGTGAGAAACAAAAACGGGCCTTTTGGTTCATGATCACTCCTCCTTGACGAGTTTTTTCTTTCCCACTACAAGCCCAGCAAGTCTTCCTCCGAGGGCGGGAGGCTTCCCGGCGGGGAGGGACGAAGGACCGGAGCCGACGGCGCGCGCCTGGGCTCCGAGGAGCGCGGACTCCGCACCGGGGAGCGTGGCGGCGGTTCCTGGGGAGAGAGCACGGCAGGAAGACCGGGCTCTTCATGGGCCGCCGGGGACTGGTCAGGCGCGGGGATCGGGCTTTCGGGGAGCACGATGATGGGCAGAGACGCTGGGCGCTTTGGCTCCGCCGTCTTCGACGGCGAAGGGATCGGATGCCTGAGGCTGTTCGCCAAATAGTTGCCCAGGCCCCCGAGTAGCGCCAGGGTCA
>JBBRLA010000085.1:0-18642 GCA_038231615.1 Polyangia bacterium
CAAGGTCCGCGGTCGCAGGCCGAAGAGAATGAACCCGGTGGGGTCATCTGTGACCAGGAACTTGAGCGATCGGTCATGAATCTTCTGGGTCATGGAGCCTCGTAACATCGGGCGCTTGGGGGGTCAATTTTTTGGCAAGAAGGCAGGCGGCCTCGGGCCCCTTCCTGCGTGGCGAGGGCCGCCATGCGTCAAGATGTCGCCCTTCCGTGTAATGGCGGCGACCCGGTGTCGCGTGGGATTTTCCGTCGCTGATAGGGGACTCTGGCAGGGCCCTTTCGGAGGCCCGCGGACGTCCGAAACGTCCGCGGGATGAGGATAGCCGGAGGGATGGTTCGCGGCCCCGGCTACATCGCCAGCGGCTCCCTGGCTGAAAGCCAGGTTGTCGGGATCAGCCCGTCATCGGCGCCGAGCGCCAGGATGCCGCCGCCGCCGACCCGCCCCGACTATGGCTCCTCGACCTGGAAGCAGGACACCACGCCCGCGAATGCCCCGGCCACGCCCCTGCGCGTTGCGAGAACGCCCCTGCGCGTTGCGAGAACGCTCCTGGACCGCGCAACTACGGGTGCTGGCAGGAAAAACTGGCAAGTGACCGTTGCGGATAAGGGTCCAGACCCTTATCCGCAGGGCCGCCACGGTTACCCGCAAGCGATCAGACCGTCACAAGAAGGGTCCCCTCGCCGTGCATCATGGCCGTTCAGGCTATGGCGGCATCGCGGCAGCGTAGCTTTCGATGAATATCCCGTACCTTTCTGCTTCCGCGACGTTCTCCATCGCATCCGCGCCGTGGCCGCTGCCCCTGCCCCGGTTCTTTCGGGACCCAGATGCCGCGACGTGGGCCGCGGACGTCCGAAACGTCCGCGGGACGGCGTGGATGGGGATGAAGGCGTGCCGGACAGGTAAAGGTGCCGGTGATCTTGCGCGGAGTTGGCGCCAAAGTGGAGTAAACTCTGCCTGTGCTGGCCTTGCGCGACCCCCGGATTCCCATCGCCAGGAGCGACTGTCTACCTGGGAAGCTGGCGCTTTTCGGAGAAACCGCAGCCGATCGAGCAGGGCTGGACGAGCTGATCGGTGCATTCGCCGCCCTGGGCGTGGCCACCGACGTCATCGGCCCCCTATCAGGGGCGGCGGGCGGCGCAAATATCACCGAGGCGATCGTCCTGCCGGCGGAATTCGCGGCCGTGCTGGTCATCGGCAGCGAGCTGGAGGCGCTGTGCTCGGCCTGTGCCCGGACCCGCGCCGCGGTCCCCCTTTTGGCGGTGCTGGCGTGCTTCTGGCCGGCCGGGTTCCTCGACGAGCATGCGGTCGGACGAATTCTCGACAGCGGGGCCGACGATTTGCTCTTTGGGGTGCCCGCGCCGCCTGTGCTGCTGACCCGCCTGCTGGCGGCATCGCGAATGGCGGCATCGCGGCAAAAGACCCAGCGCGCCGCCGTGTACCGGCAGGCCATCGAAGAGCTGCTGGATGTCATCCTCTGCGCGGTCCATCCCGCTCCATCTGCCGACAGCGACGGCGTCCCCCTGCCTGACGCCCCCCGGGATCGGGCGCAGATCTTTCAGCAGGGGGTCGGCGTCCTGTGCCGGGCGCTCGGCTTCTCCGCCGGGGCCCTGGTGCTAAACGAGGAGGAGACCAACCTGCTCTTGCTGATCGCCGAAGCCGGGGGATCGCTGGAGGACTCGATCAATGCTCTGGGCGAGGGGACGGGGACCGACGCTGCGTTCCCGCTCGCCGACTGCCCGGAACTGCGCGCCGCTCTGAACGGCGGCCGTCCGACGATGCTGGTCTGCGCCCGGGAGCGGTCGCTCCTGCGCGGCCTGGTCTCGGGCAAGCCGGTCCATGAGGGCGCTGCCCTCTTCTGCCCGGTGGCAAAGAGCCCTCGCGGCGAAGGCCAGAGCGACTTCTTCTACCTTTTCCTGAGTGACGAACCGATCCGATCCCTCCCGGACGACACCTGGGAGTTTCTGAAGACCGCGGCCCAGGTCACCGCGCTCGGGCTGCGTGGCAGGAACGTCGTCATGGATGCGCTGCGGAACAAGACCCGGCGGGTGAACCTGCGCGGCTACGCCGAGGAGCGCCGGCGGGAAGCGGTCCTCCAGTACCGCGAGTTCTTCGAATCCAGCACCGATGGGATGATGATCCTCGATGGGCAAGGGCAGGTGCTGTACCTGAACCGCAGCGCCGAGCAGATGACCGGCTACGCGGCGGCGGGGATCTCCGGGCGGCCGATCTTCGCCTTCGTACCCGAGAACCAGCGGGACGGCCTGCTCGACGCGATCCGGCAGGTGATCGGCTGCACCAACCTCTTGCCCTTCGATCTGCAGCTCACCACCACCTCCGGCGAGACGCTGATCCTGTCGGTGTCCACCTCTTCGGTGTTGGCCGACCATGGCTGCGCGGTCCTCTCGTTCCGCGACGTCACCGAACAGCGCATCCTGGAACACGAACTGCGCAAGACCAAGGACTTCTTGGAGCGCCTCATCGATTCGACGGTGGACGGGATCGTCGCCGCGGACATGTACGGCAACGTGATCCTGTTCAACCAGGGGGCGGCACGCATCACCGGCTATGCACCCGAGGAGGTCATCAGCCACCTCCCGGTGTGGCGTCTGTACCCCGAGGGCGAGGCGCGGCGCACCATGATGCAGCTCCGCTCGGGCGAGCACGGGGGACCGGGGCGGCTGCTCCAGTCGCGGCGGACGCTTCTGGGCAAAAACGGGGTGGCCGTGCCGGTGTCGTTGACCGCGTCGATCATCTACGAGGAGGGGCGCGAGGTGGCCACGGTGGGCGTGGTGGCGGACCTGCGCGAGCGGCTGCACATCGAGCAGCGGCTCCAGCAAGCGCAGGAGATGCTGGTGCAAAGCGAAAAGCAGGCGCTGATCGCCGAGTTGGCGGGCACCGCGGCCCACGAATTGAACCAGCCGCTGACCTCGGTGATGGGATATGCCGGCCTCCTGCGCCGCCGCTTGCCCGGGGACAACCCCGAGTTGCTGGAATTCCTGGACATCATCGTCCGCGAATCGGAGCGCATGGCAGAACTGGTGCGCAAGATCGGTCGCATCACCCGGTATGAGACCAAACCCTATGTCGGCGAGGCGCGCATCATCGACCTGGACAAGTCGGCACTGCCCGAGGCCCCGGTCACCGGCGAGGTATTGCTGCCGCCGGCCCGGCCCGCGCCGCTCAAGGACGACGACGACGACGACGGCAGGCAGGACCCATGACCCCGCCGCTCCCAGCCGCGCTTTTGCAGGCGACGCTGACCCTGGCCAAGGACCTGTCGCTGGACCTGTCCGAGGAGGCCATCGGGGCCGGCTTCATGAACACCCTGCGGGAGCTTTTGCCCGGCCGCGCCCTGTGCCTGCGCATGGTGGATGGACAACGCCATGAGTTGACCTCGATCTTCCTGGGTCTGCCCGCGCTGTGCCCGAACGAAGCCCCCGCTATCGACGACACAGCGGTGACACGCCTGCCGCACCTGCAACCCGAGGCCAGCAAGGGGCCGCTTTTGGTGAAGCGGGCGGCGCTGCGCCACACCGGGCTGCCGGCGGACATCGCCACCTCGGCGCGGGTGCAGCTTACCGATCGATACGTGCTTCTGTTCAGCGGCACCATCGCGGGGTTCTCGGTGCCGCTGGTGGCCAGCGGTGAGCTTCTGGGGATGCTCAACTGCGAGTACCCCCTGCCCCAGCGCCCCCCCGTCGAGCTGGCCAAAAAGGACGAGGCGGCGATCATTCCCCTGTGCAATCAGCTCTCCGTGGCGCTGCGCAACCTGCGGCTCCTGCACCGGGCCCGATCCTACGAGGGCTATCTGCGCCGCATGATCGACGGGGCCAACGCCCTGATGGTGGTGGTGGACCGCGACCAGCGGCTGACCATCGTCAACCGCCCGATGGAGCAGGCCAGCGGTTACGTCGCCGGCACGGATCTGCCGACGCTCCTGCTAAAGTCCCAGGAGACCGGCCCCGAGGCCGCCGAGTCCCGCCCGGTCTATGGACGCGGCGTCGAGGCCGAGCCGCACCTGGCGGCGCTCTTGCAGCGGGCCCTTTCGGGCGAGGACGCCGAGGGCGTCGAACTGCTCCTGCACAACACCGGGGTCACCGGGGCCCTGGCCACCCGCGCGGTGTTCAACGTGACCGCGCTGCGCGACGCCACCGGGGCCATCGACGGCGCCGCCGCCATGGGGCAGAACCTGGAACAGGTGCGCAGCCTGGAGCGGCAGGTGCTTCAGGCGGAGCGGCTGGCCACCCTGGGGCAGCTTGCCGCGGGCGTGGTCCACGAGCTGAACAACCCGCTGACGGCCATCGTGGCCTACGGCGACCAGCTGGCCCGGCGACTCTCGCTGGCCGGGGACGGTTTTCGCGGCGATGCCGAAAAAGCGCGGCGGATCTGCGAGGGGGCCGAGCGCATCCAGAAGCTGACCCGGGACCTGATGAGCTATGGCCGGCCCACCGGCGAGCGCGAGCGGGTCGAACTGGCAGAGGTCGTGACCCAATCGCTCTCGCTCTGCGACCCCCTCTTGCGGGGCAGCGGGGTGTCGGTACAGGTGCTCAACGGGCCGGGGCTGCCGGCGATTCACGGGGTGCGGCGGCAGCTCCAGCAGGTGGTAGTGAACCTGTTGACCAACGCCTGTCACGCCCTGCCCGGCGACGGGCGGCCTGGCGGCGGCAGCATCCGGGTCGAGACCACGGCGGCCACCTTGAACGGCCAGCAAGCGGTGGCGTTGCTGGTGGCGGATACCGGCAGCGGCATCCCCGAGACCCACCGGGCGCGGATCTTCGAGCCGTTCTTCAGCACCAAGGCCGAGGGGCTGGGTACGGGCCTGGGGCTGCCGATCGTCAAGAACATCGTCGATGCCCACGGGGGCCACGTGAGCTTCGAGACCCAGAGCGGGAGCGGCACCACCTTCCGGGTGGTGTTCCCGGCGGCGGCGCCGCTCTGCGACCCGACGGTGAAGAAGGCCAGACGGGCCGAGCGTCCCGGGCGGCCTCCCGCGCCCGCGGTGGAAAATCGTGCGAAAAGGAGCGCCATCCGCGCCCGGCGAGAGTAGAACTACCTCTGTCAAGAGGTCCGTTTTCCGATGAAGCTGGAAGCAGTGCTGCTGGAACTGGAAGGGCTGGCGAAGAAGGTCGCCGTGCGCGTCACCTACGAGGCGATCGGCGGCGAACTGGGGGCTGGCGGGCTGTGCAAGGTGAAGGGGGAATGGCGGGTGATCGTCGACAAGCGCACCACCCCGACAGAGCGGGTCAGCATCCTTTCCCAGGCGCTGGCGCGCTTCCCCATCGAGGACCATGCGCCGCCGGAGGAGGTGCAGAAGCTGATCGATCAGTCGCGGCGCCCGCCCCTACGCAAAAGCGCATCAGGGCCCGAGGGGAAAAAGGAGCCGGGCTAGCGGTCCAGTTCGAAGGAGCAGTGCACGATGGTCAGGATGTCCTTCTCCAGCGACGTGGTGTCGTTGTTCCCATCAGCGGACACCGAGGTCGAGTTGGCCGGATTGATGTTGATGACCCCCATGTCTGCCCGGCGCAGCCGTCCCAAAGAGGCCCCCCCGGCAGACTGGAGGATGCGATCGGACCGGGTGCGAGCGTCCTTGGCCGCCTCGGCCAGCATCTCGATCTTCAGCGCGCCAAGCTGGGTGTAGTAGTAGCTGGGTGCCTCCGAGGTGATCGGCACCCCCCTTTCGATGAGCTGCGTCACCTCGCGGGAGACGCGCTCGACCTTGGCCACGTCCTTGGATCGGATCTGGATCGACTGGCTGGTCTTGAAGCCGCGAAAGACCTTTTTTTCGATGCGCTCCTCGCCGGTGCCCTTGTACTCGGTGTCGAAGAGCTGCTCGGTGCCGGCCGAGGACACGCGGACCTCGGCGTCGGCGATGCCCTGAGACTTGAGGTAGGCCTGGGTGCTGCTGACATGCTCGCGCAGGGCGCGGTAGGCCGCGGTGCGATCGCTGTTCTCGGTCGAGATGTTCCCCTGCCACTCGATCAGATCGGCCACGATGCGCCGCTTGGCCGATCCGGTGACCTCGATGGTGCGGTCGCGATGCATGCGCACCTCGACCCAGGATCGGGCCGCGATGGCGGTGGACAGCACCAGTCCGATGGCGGCGATGAGCCACCCGTTCAACAAGTTCCGCATCGTGGTCATGGGTGCGATTGCTCCTATCGTAACCCGTCAAGATACGCCCGGCAGGGACAAAAGTTCTCCCTCGGATCGGTTTTTGGGGAGAGCCCACAGCCCATGAAGTGCAAAATCGGGGCGCTCCGCACCGCCGCGGAGCGCCCGGGTTAAAGGTCCAGGAAGTCTGCGACGTCTGCGCTTACGGGGCCGGCTGGCGATCGAAGGGCTGCGAAGTCAGCGCGGCGAAGTCGAGCGCCTCGATGACGATCGTCATGGGGTCCGGCGATCCCGTCACCGGCAGGGTCAGCGCGATCCACCCGGGCATCCCGTCGGCGTCCTTGTAGGTCCCATCGACCGCCGGATCGGCCGTGCCGTCCTTGGTAGAGACCCGGCTGACCTTGTTGTCCGCGGTGAAGGTCAGCGACGTATCGATCGTCGAAGTGGCGGTGGCCTTGCCGCCATCGTCCAGGGTCTCATCGATGATCGTCTTGTCCCAAACCCCGACGACGCTCTTGCCATCCCCCGCCGGCATCGCCACCCACGCCGGATAGGCCAGGGTCTTGTTGTCCTTGCTGATGTAGTATGCCGCCGTCTGCCGATGCTGCTTCTGGTCGGCGGCGTCGACGAACTGGCTGATCAGCTTGCCGCTGTCCAGCTTGTAGGTGGCGTCGGCGCGGGCCATGCCATTGGCATCCAGGGTGACCTTGTTGTCCGTGCCGAAGGAGAGCTTCACCGGGTTGCCCTGAGCGTCCTTGGCTTGCCAGTGTCCGACGATGGGCGCCGGCGGTGTCGTCCCCAGGTCGTCCGGCCCCTTGGGCGCATCCGAGCAGCCCAGAAGCGCCGAGCAGAAGCCCATCGTCAGCATGGAAAGAGTCGCCTTCGTGATCGTATGCATGTTCTTAGTCTCCAGCTTCAGGTAGTTCGATATCAGGCCCAGGCGCCGGTGTCAGGCGTGTCAGGCCCCTCATCTCTGAAGACACCCGAGGTCTGGATGTGTGCATGCGATCTGTACAAATATCGAAGGAATGCCGATCTCCTGCCAATGGCGCTTGCGTCTGTGCTTCCCGTGATCGTAAAACGCCGACAGTGCGATCGGTTCTGAAGAACGGCATCGAGGTGCGTGATGGACACCCCAACGGACATGGCTGAGTGGCTGGACTGGAAAGACCGGTACGTCGACCACGTCGGCGAAAACGGCTGGCGCATCAGGACCTGCCGGAACACCATGCACTCCGTGGTGGACATCGACAACCTCCGCGACAAGCTCCGCGACGACGGGCGGCGTACCCTGGAAGACCTCCTGCGCGCAGACACGTTCGTACGCAGCGACGGTCGGCTCTGGCTGCTGGAGCCGGTGGCCAAGCACCTGGTCCTGACCTTGGCCGGGCTGAAGGCGCTGGGCGAACTCTTCTCCGACCTCCACGAGGCCCGCAACGAGGCCGTGCGGACCCTCATGGCCGAACAGAGCCAGGTCCTGGCGTGGATCCGCCAGGTCCAGCAGCGCACCCTGAAGGTCCTGGAGGAGGATCTTTCTCACCGAGTCCCCAAGGTGGTGAACTGATGGCGGAGCGGCGGGCCCCTGACGAGATGTGGCAGGGCGAGGACGTCCACGAGTATGACGGCAGGCACAACGGCAGCGGCTGGCGATTGAAGGTGTGCAAGCTGACGATGGACGTGCTGGTGTGCATGACCGACGGCCACTGCCCCTACAGGGAGCACCCGGAGGAACTGCCGGGGCAGATCCTCCACGAAGGCGATCGCTGGGTCGGCGAGTTCGTGGCCTTCGTCACCCTGCGTCTGTGCGTTCGCGAAGCGCCGCGGTCCATCGTTAGCGAAGCGCCCAGCCACAAGGGCGACCTTCTGGCCGGGCTCTACTCGGACATCTGCGCCGCCCGGTACGCGGCCATGGAGTGGCTGCGCGAGATGGACGACAAGATCGGCGAGCGCGCCCGATCCACGCAGCAGCACTACGACAAGGCGATAAAGGATCTTCACGAAACCCAGCAGCAGGTCGGCCTGCTGCCCACCCGCATGCCCCCGACCCGCCTCCCCAGTTGACCGCGGGCCCGGCTCCCCAGGGTCATTCCCTTCTCGCCGTCGCGGCAGCGGCTGGCGCCGACCCCGGCAGGCAGACCTCCCCGGAAACCGCGTTGGTGAAACGGGTGCTCCCGCTCCCTTCAAAGAAGAGGTAGCCGGTCCTGTCGGCCAGGCTGCCGGTCCCCGAAAGGATGATGTCCCGGGAGACGAAGAGCCCTCCCGGATAGCCGGTGTCGAAAAGGCCGGTCTCCCGCAGCGAGAGCGTCCCTGCGGGGGCGGTGATCGAGAGCAGGCCGGTGTACGAGAGCGTCGTCATCTCCTCGGCAGTCCCCAGGCCGGCGGAGGAGGCTAACTTCTGCGTGGCCATCACGGTCGTTCCATCGAGAAAACCGGTGCCGGTGAGCGTCCCCGCGGTGCAGATGCCGACCGGGCTTTTGCAGTCCGCCTGGGAAAGCGCGGCCTGCTGCGTCCCGTGGATGGATTCGCAGCGCGCAGGCGGCGTGTCATCGCCGCAGCCGGAAAGGCCGGCGGCGGCGAAAAGCGCGAAGAGCGGGCATCGAAGGGCGCCTGGCCGGCGCGAGGGGTACTTAGGAATGGAGCAAGCGGTCGAGAGTTTCATGTACCCAAGGAGATAGGCACCCGCGCGGGCGTTGCCAGGCCTGATATACGATTTCTCGTCCTTGCCTCATCGCCAAGCGTCCGCCGCAAAACCAGTCGATCTGTTTGGGTCTTGTTTTCGCCAGACGATGGCGCCGCGGGCGCCCTACGCCGTCAGGCGCTCCCGCATGTCATCATAGGCCACCGTCTGGTTCCTGCCGCCGTGCTTGGCGTGGTAGAGCGCCTGGTCCGCATGGGCCGTCAACGTCTTCACGTCGCGCCCGTCCAGGGGAAAGGTCGCCACGCCCAGAGAAAGCGTGCACTGGAAGGGCCCCTTGTCGCTGTGGAACCACAGGCGCTGCACCTCCTGCCGCACCCGCTCCGCCAGTTGCCGCCCCCCCTCCCGATCGTTGGCCTCCAGCACCACCGCGAACTCCTCGCCGCCGTAGCGCGCCGCGATGTCGATCTTGCGCACGCACGACTGCACCACCTGGGCCACCCGCTTCAACACCACGTCGCCCACCGGGTGCCCGTAGGTGTCGTTGACCTTCTTGAAATGGTCCACGTCGGTCATCAGCAGCGTCAGCGACTTGCCCTGGCGCTCGGCCCGCTGCAACATCTGGGTAAACCGCTCCTGGAAGGCCCGCCGGTTGGTCAGCCCGGTCAGCCCGTCGGTGGTGGCCATGGCCTCCATGGCCTGGTACATGCGGGCGTTCTCCAGCGACACCGCCACCTGGTTGGCGATCACCCCCAGCATCTCCCGCTTGTCCCGGGAAAAGCCCCGCGGTCGCCTGCCGGCGCACACCAGCGTGCCCACCGGTTCCCCGGCGCAGATGAGCGGCAGCACCAGCAGCGACTCCATCCCCCGCAGCCGGACCTTCTCGTCGAAGATCGGGGTCTCTTTCTCGCGCAGTACGCCGTCCTGCGGCAGCGCCGTGCGGTTCTTCACCGCCATGGCGCAGAGCCCCGCGTTGTCCGGGAAGCTCAGGTCCCGAAGCTCCCCGGCCGGCTGGCCGTCGCCGTTCGGCGCCAGCGCCACCACCGCGTGCCGCCGGGCCTGGCGATCGTAGGACACGATCGCCGCGAAGTCGAACTCGCAGATCTCCTGCACCGCGGAAAAGGCGGTGGCGTGGACCTGCTCCAGGGTCAGCGCCCGGTTCAGCTTCTCCGAGGCGGAGTACAGGCGCTCATGCTCATACTTGCGGCGCTCGACGGCGGCGAAGACCCGCTCGGACTGCACGCTGCGCAGAAGCTGATCCGCGACCCCCTGGATCAGCGCAACCTCCTCCGCGGTGAAGGGCTCGCGGCGATCGCAGCACAGCACCCCGCAAAGCTGCCCCGGTACCCGGTCCAAAGGCTGCCCCGAATCCTGTTCCAGCATCGGGACGCCCACGAAGGCCCCGATCTCCTCGGCGTCTCCCCGGGGGCGCCCGTCCACGCGGTAATACGGCAGGTGGCCCGGCTTGGGTGACGGCAGGTTCAGCAGCGTGCGACTCTTGATGATCGTCCCCAGCGCCCCTTTGTCCGCCGCCATCTCCTCCTCCAGGATCACCCCCTCGGCAGTGCAGCCCTCCTGCACCCGAAGCACCTCGCCGCCACGCGCGGGCCAGAGCAGCACGCAGGTGTGCAGCCCCAGGGACCGCCGCAGAAGGGCGATCAGCAAGCGCATGCTCTGGCGGATCACCACCACCGCGCTCTGCGCCAGGATGACCTCCTCCTCGGCCCGGCTGCGCGCGACTCCGGTTTCCGCCAGAGGCCGGGCGGGCCGGGCGGGACCGGCGGAGAGCAGGCGGAAATCGACGGCCTCCTCGCGCATGCGCTGGATCTCCGCGCCGATGCGGCGGTCGTAGTCCCCCCGCTGCCGCAGCATCTCGCCCTTGAAGAAGAGCAGGTGCAGTACCGCGAAAAGGGCGATGAAGAGCCCATGCACCAAAAGCCGCACCGGCTCGGCCGTAAGCAGCCCATCCCCGCGCAAGAGCAGCGCCTCGCAAAGCAACACCAACCCGAGCAGGACCGCCAGGTTCCGGGTGCGGTGCTGGATCGATAAAAACGCCACCAGGGCATAGACCAGCGGGTGCAGCGGCGATCGGGCCCCCCCCAGGGCCTGAAGCACGAAGAAGGTGGCCACGCACAGGGCCGCCCCCGATTCAAGCTGAAGTCGGTCGCGCTGCGCCTTGGACAGCGGCGGCAGCCGGTCCTCCTGAGACGAGGGCGAGGTACGGGCCCGCGGCAAGAGCCGCAGGTGCTCCAGGATCTTGTAGAGCAAAAGCGCCGACGTGACCCCCAGCAGCAGCCCCTCGCCAGGGCCGGTGCGGAACGCCGCGAGCTGCGCCAACGTGCCCCGCCCCAGCAGCACAAGCCCCAGGATCACCGTGATCGCCCCCAGGCCGCGCAAGACGCCCTTGCGCAACGCCCTCCCCAGGCGACGAAGGCGGCGCAGCCGGGGCGTCGCCATCATGGCTGCGTCTCCTCGACCTTGAAGACCAGCTCCTTGGTGCGGATCAGGCCCAGTTCGTCCCGGGCCACCCGCTCGATGGCATGGTCGTCTCCCGACAGCAGGTCCAGCTCCATGCGCAGGTGCCGGTTGTCCTTGAGCAGCTTCTGGTTGCCGGCGCGAATCTGCAAGAGCTCCGCCTTCAGCAACAGGTACTGCGAGAGCCCCGTGCGAAGGTAGAAGCGATAGGGCAGGTAGCCCAGGGCGAAGGCCAGGCACAGGGCCGTGCACAGCCGCCGGGCCCAGAGCCACGCCACCGAGGGAGCGATGGAGAGACCCAGAGCCTCGGGAAGCCGTTCCGCGCCACCAGGGGTACCGCGCCAGTTCCGCATCGGGGTCACAGGGTTGGGGTTAATGTCTCATGGTGCCGGGGCGTCGTCAGCGGAGCAAATTTTTGCTCCCTTTTTTTTCCCGTCCAGTCCAAACGAGGGCGATATCGCCAGCTTGGGGGGTTACTCTGGTTCCTGGTTGAAGTTGTTCGGATCGCTCTCGCCGGGCGCCAGCGCCTGCTGGGTGGGCGCCGTCCCTTCCAGGAAGACCTCGTCTATCGGTTGCGCTGGCGATTGCGGTTGCGGTTGCGCTGGCGATAGTGGCGTGCCGGTGGCGGCCAGATTGCCGCTCTGGGGATCGATGCGCTGCACCACCACCCCGGGGGGCTGCACGAAGGGCACCACCTTCCGCGTGCGCAGCGCCGCCTGCATCGTCTCCACCCAGATCGGCAGCGCCGCCCGCGCCCCCTGCTCCTTCTCGCCCAAAACCCGCATGTCGTCGAAGCCGACCCACACCCCCGCCGCCACGTCCGGCGTGTACCCGACGAACCAGGCGTCCTTCTGCGAGTTGGTGGTGCCGGTCTTCCCCGCCACCGGCCGGTGCAGTTTCCCCTTGGCCGAGATCGCCGTCCCCTCCTCGAACACGCTCTGGAGCATGGAACTCATCACATACGAAAGCTCCGGGCTCATCGCCTGAGAAAGTTCCGCCGCCGCCGCCTTTTCGTCAACCCCCACCTGCAAGAGCAAAAACGGCTTCCCGTGCCGGCCCCTGGCGGCGAAGGTGGCATAGCTGTCGGTCAGCTCCTGCAGGCTGACCACCGAGGTCCCCAGCGCCAAGGAATAGTTGCTTTCCAGGTCCGACTCGATGCCGGCGGCGCGGGCGGTGGCGATCACCAGGTCCGGCTTGATCTCGTAAATGAGCTGCGAGGCCACCGTGTTCAGCGACTTGGCCAGCGCCACTCGCAGGCGCACCGGCCCGAGATATTCGTTGTGCTCGGCGTTGTGCGGCTTCCACGGCGCCATCCCCGGCAGATCGTAGACCTGCGGCGAGTCGTTCACGATGCTGGCCGGGGTATAGCGCCGGGTATCGAAGGCCGCCGCGTAAAGGAACGGCTTGAACGAGGACCCCGGCTGCCGCTTGGCCTTGAGCGCCCGGTTAAACCCCCCACGGGGAAAGCCATAGCCGCCAACCATCGCCAAAATCTCCCGGGTCTCGGGGGAAAGCACCATCACCGCCCCCTGCGGGCCGCTCTCCAGCGCCAGCACCAGGCCGTCCTTGCCGCCGTGGGCGACGCGCACCCGCAGCACGTCCCCCGCGCCAAAGCGCTTCTTTGGCGGCAGGCCCTTCACGTTGTAGCGGTCCTGCACCGCGGGCAGCGGCAGCCAGCCGGTGATGGCGCCCCCCAGCGAGACCACCGCCCCGGCCCCGGACTGCCCGTCGCCGTCCTCCACCTGCGTCACCATCCCCTCGACGATGTGGTTGGGCGGCGGGCCGCCGGGATATTCCCGCCCCAGCTTCTGGACGTAGGCCGCCCGATCGGCCCCCGAAAGCCGCCGCAGCGCCCGCCGGTTCCCGGTGCGATCGTCGATGCGCTGCAAGCCCCTCTCCAGCGCCTCCCGCGCCGCCCGCTGGACCTCCAGATCGCAGGTCGTCCGCACGGAAAGCCCCAGATACGGGAGCTGCTTTTGCCCAAACCGATCGGCCAGCGCCCGTTCCACCTCGTCGACATACTCCGGCGCCAGCCAGGACAGGGACGGCGGCTCCGGGATCAGGCGAATGGGCTCGTCCGCGGCCTTTTTGGCCTCGGCCTCGGTGATGTGGTGGTAGCGGACCATCTGCGAGAGCACGTAGCGCTGCCGCTCCTTGGCCCGCGCCGGGTCGTGCCGCGGCGAAATTTGTTCAGGCCCCTTGGGCAAAGACGCCAGCACCGCCGCCTCGGCCAGGGTGATGTCGCTGACCGACTTGCCGAAGAAGAAGCGCGAGATCTCCTCGACCCCGTAGCGGTTGTGTCCCAGGTAGATCTGATTCAGGTAGATCCACAGGATCTCCCCCTTGTCCTTCAGCTTCTGCTCCAGCCGCAGGGACAGGTACATCTCCTGCACCTTGCGGCGCAGGGTGCGGGCGTCGCTTTTCAATACGTAGGTGCGGACCAGTTGCTGGGTGATGGTCGAGGCCCCGTGCATGTGGGCGCCGGGCTTCAGATCGTGAAGGAAGGCCCGCAGCATGCCCCAGTAGGAAAGGCCCTGGTGCTGAAAGAACTCGGCGTCCTCGGCATCCACGATGGCGTTGATGAGGACCCGGGGGATGCGGTCCCGCTTCACCACCGTGCGCCGCTCCTCGAAGATCTCGCCGATCACCTGGCCGTCCCGGGACAGCACCCGGGTGATCACCTTGGGCCGGTAGTCGCCGGCCTTGTCGATGGTGGGCAGCGACCCGTCGGAGGTGTAGTAGAGAAACACCCCGGCGATCAGGCTGCACAGCAAAAGCACCCCCGAAAGGCCCAGGAACAGGACCCAGCGCCAGATGCGAATGCCGGCGAAGGAGATCGCCGGGCCCCGGGGCGGGCTTTTGGCCGTCTTGCCTTTTGCTCGTGTCCTTTGGGTCGCCATTGGGAAAGGCGCTCCTTTAGAAGAGCGCTCTTGAAAGTTTAGCCTGGAACCGCGCCTTGGCCAAAGACGGGCGCGTTTCACTTTTATCGTCTTTCTTGAGCCAACCCCTTGATCCGCTCTTTTCGCGACCGATCTCCCCAGCACAAGGAGGTCACTTCAGTGACACGACAACGATCGTCATCGCCATCATTGGCATCTCTCATCATCCTTTCCACCCTTACTCTGGGCCTTTGGCTCTGGCAGGCGGGCCCCGCCCTGGCCCTGCCCGACCACTTCACCACCGACGTGGTTTTGGGCCAGGTCCGCAAGGACACCCGGCGCACCAACAGCGCCGACCCGAGCACCCTTTCAGGCCCCTTCGGCGTCGCCGTCGACCCGGTGCGCAAGCACCTGTATGTCTCCGATCCCCAGAACGGCCGCGTCCTTGGCTGGAAGGACGTCACCCACTTCAAGAACGGCGCCCCCGCCGATCTAATACTCGGCCAGCAGGACGGCTACGCCACCGAGCGCTTCCGAAACGACAGCAAGTCCTTCGGCATCCCGTCGGCCCTGGCCGTCGACAGCCAGGGCACCCTGTGGGTCGCCGACTACGACAACGGCCGCGTCCAGGGCTTCAAGTGGCCCTTCGATCCCAGCCAGACCGCCACCGACAACGTCACCACCGACTTCATGGTCGGCCAGCCTGACTACGGCCTGGGCTACCCCGACAAGGGTTGCAATGGCGGCTTCAACTACGGCGGCCCCGCCGGCCCCGCCAGCGCCCAGTCCCTGTGCAACCCCAGCGGCCTGGCCATCGACGGCGCGGATAACCTTTACGTCGCCGACACCCAGAACAGCCGGGTGCTCATCTTCAAGGCCCCCATCGCCGCCAAGGGCACCGCCGCCGCGGTGGTCATCGGCCAGGCCACCATGAACGCCGCCGCCACCGCCCTGTGCAACCGCGGCGCCACCGTGGATGGCACCACCCTGTGCCGCCCCCAGGGCATCTTCGTCCAGCAAGACAAGGGCGCAAGCCGCCTCTTCGTCGTCGACAGCGACAACAACCGGGTGACTTACTATGACGATCCCCTGAACCAGCAGACCGCCACCGGGGTCTTCGGCCAGCAGGCCCTGACCCTGAACGGCGGCGGCGTCGGCCCGGATCGCCTGTACCAGCCGATCGCCGCCACGATGGACGGCCAGGGCAACCTGTGGATCGCCGACACCCATTCCAGCCGCATCGTCGGCTACGCTCCGCCCCTTGCCGCCATGGGCGCCGGGGCCGCCTACATCATCGGCCAGCTCGACGCCAACGGCGCCATCATCAACCAGGGCATCGCCGGCAAGCCCACCTTCCCTCCCAGCGCCACCACCCTGGCCGGCGCCCGCGGCCTGGCCACCGACCCCAAGGGACGCCTCATCGTCGTCGACACCGCCAACAACCGGGTGCTCTTCTATGATAACCCGGCCCAGATGACCCCCGCGGCCAACCAGGTTTTGGGGCAGTTCGACTTCGTCCACGGCGGCGAGACCCGCACCAAGCAGGCCGGCATCCAGTACCCCGTCGGCATCGCCGTCGACCACCCTGCCGTCGCCTCGGGCGAGCCGGATCACGTCTACATCGCCGACACCGGCAACAGCCGCATCCTGGGCTTTTGGGACCTGGGTGCCCTGCACGACGGCAAGCCCGCGGACCTGGTGATCGGCCAGAAGAACTTCGCCGACTACACGTGCAACATGGGCGGCGGCGTGTCCCTCCGATCGGTATGCTGGCCCCGCGGCGTGACCGTCGACAAGCAGGGCAACCTGTGGGTCGCCGACACGTGGAACCACCGCGTCCTGCGCTTCCCCGCGCCCTTCTCCCACAAGGACCACGTCGCCGATCTGGTGCTCGGGCAGACCAGCCCTCTGGGGGGCCTGCAGAATGGCGACGGCACCTTGAACCCCACGGCCCACTCCATGAACAGCCCCTCGGGCCTGGTCTTCGACGACAACGGCATCCTGTGGGTCGCCGACCGCGACAACGACCGCGTGCTCGGCTTCGGCGCGGACGGCGTGGCCTTCAGCAGCGCGATGAACGCCAATCGCCTGCTCATCGGCCCCGGCTTCCCCGCCGACACGACCGCCTTCACCAAGCCGGGTTGCACCGTCCGCGGCAACGGGTCCTTCGTCTGCGGACCGTGCGCCGTGGCGATGGACGCCGCGGGCAACCTGTGGGTCGCCGACCGGGACAACAACCGCGCCGGCATGTACAGCACCCAGGTGGCCATGGGTTCCTTCCAGTTAAACCCCAAGGTGCTGGTGGCCCTGGGACAGCCGGACCACCTGATGGGCGCGTTGAACAACGGCATGCCCTTGCCCACCGCCAAGTCGCTGGGCAGGCCCGAGGGCATCTCAGTGGAAATCGCCACCGACAACGCCGGCAAGAAGACCACCGTGGCCATCGTGGTCGCCGACAGCTACAACAACCGGGTGCTGGTCTATGCACCGATCAGCGCCGGCTTCCAGCCGCCGGCCACCACCGTGATCGGGCAGCTCGACGCGATGGGCAACCCCAACTTCACCAGCAAGCAGATCAACGTGAACTCGCTGAGCAACGAGGTGCCGATCAACGTGCAAAACGGCCTGTGGAACCCCACCGCCGTCCTGGCCCTGCCACAGGGGCTGATGGTCTCCGATGGGGGCGGCACCTCGATGCAGGGGGTAAAGGCGGGCAGCATCCAGTTCGGCTTCCCGGGCACGGGCAACAACCGCGTCACCTTCGTCAAGGGGCCCAGCTATCCACAGGCGGGCCCTGACGCGGCCGTCCTTGCTGACATGGCCGGCCCCGCCCAAGCGGACCTGGGCCTGGTCCCGGGCACCGACGGCATGCAAAAGACCGGCACCGACGGGTCCATGACGCCGGCGGTGTGCCCGACGCCGAACTCGGGTTGCTCATGCAGGGTGGGCGGCGAAACGAAGCCGCTTTACTCGGTGGTGCCGCTGGGGGTGGTGGTGGCACTTGGCCTCCGGCGCCGCCGCCAGAAGCGCGCATAAACAGAAGCACCTGGCCGGGCAGCTTTTGGCGTACCTCCTCGCTTCCTCGGTCACGTACAGTAGTACGCTCCCTCGGTCGCTGCGGAATGGGCCCACGCGGCTGAGCGAATGCGAAGCCGTGGGGAGCGCCAAAATCTGCTCCGGCCATGTGCTTCTTGATGGCTTTTCGTCGGCTTGACTCTGAATAGGGCGGAACTAGGATCAGTATCCCTCGGCCGGGCGTATCTCGGCCGGGGGTTTTTGCTGCTGGCTTCCAGGCGTTACGCGTTCAGCTTCTCCAGGAATTCCACCAGCCGCCGATCGGGCAGGGAAATGCGCGTCGGCATCCCGCCCCCCAGTTCGAGCAGCCGCACGAAATCCAGCCCCGAGTTATAGGCCGCCGCCACGGTGATCATCCCGGCGTCACGCACGATGGCCACCTCCGCCTGCTCCTGCCCGATCAGCAAAAGGAGCGTCTTGTCGAAGGTCCCCTGTGCCAGTCGCTGTGCATCGACGTAGACCGCCCGGCCCCGGCGCTCGTAAAGCGCGGCCAGGCGGCGGGCCTCCCCGGCCATACGCTCGAAATCGGCGGCGGCCTGCTCAATAACGCTCCGGTGCTCCTTGTCCTTCAGCCCCCCGACCAGCCAGTGCACCACCCGGTGCTTCAGGGCATCGTCGCGAAAATGGGCCCGCAGCGCCCGATCAATCAGGGTGCCCACCTTACCCGGCTCGCCCACCCGCGTGTCCACCGCCCGGGCATCCTCGTCGGCGCCCTCGTACGGGGGATGGCCCCCGCGGATCCACTTGGCCGCGGCGTAGATGCCGTCCAGGTCCAGGTGACACAAAATCGTCTCCAGCGGGCCCGCCTCGCGCACCAGTTCCGGGGTGATCATTTCAGGGCAGGCGCCGTGCTCGGCCTTGGTGCAGAGGATGAAGCGGCGATCGCCGGCGAAGTCCACGTGGTGATCATGGTCGTGGTGGTCGACCCAGGCTGCCAGGCGCGAGCCCAGATCGTTGATGAAGCGCAGGGTGATGTTCTTGTACGAGGTGCCCAGGCCGTCGGCGGCGAAGGCCAGATCGAGCACCGCCACCCGGCCGTTCAGGCGGCTGGCTTCGGGGAGGATGCGGGGGGTGGAAAACACCACGTCTGGGGGCCGGGAAGTCATGCAGCTTCACTTTAGCCTGGATCTCGGCAAAAAGCCTGACCGGGACGGGGAGCGAACCGCCGGGCGTTTGCGGCCGGTTCAGCCGGCGAAGACCTCGGCCAGAGCAGCGGCGGTGATGGCTCGGTCGGCCCAGGTCGTCAGCGCCGCCAGATCCGGGCAGGACAGGATGCTGGCGCGCAGGTCCGGCGGCAAGGCGAACTCGCGGCGAGACAAGATCCTGAGCAGCATGTCCCGGGCCTGGACCCGCCGTCCTTCATCCAGGCCGGCCTTGTGCCCGGCCTCGTGGCCTGCCTTGTGCCCGACCTCGTGGCCGGCCTTGTGCCCGGCCTCGTGGCCTGCCTGCCGCACTTCCTGGCGGATCTGG
>JBBRLA010000086.1:0-18634 GCA_038231615.1 Polyangia bacterium
AGCGTCGTGGGCGCGGGAGGCGGTAGCGTCGTGGGCGCGGGCGGCGGTGGCGCGGGAGGCGAAGTGGGCGCGGGAGGCGGTGGCGTCGTGGGCGCGGGCGGCGACGGCGTGGGGCGGCAACTGTCCTTCACCTGCCGCTCTCGCCGCAAGAAAATCCGTTGGTTGAGGATGCGTTGATAGTCGCGCATCGCCTCACGGTGGGAGCGGGCCGCGGGCCGGGCTTTCTTTGGCGGCTGTGCGATCCTCTGCGCCGTGACTGGCTGGCCATCGCCGATCGTCTGACCGCGGATCGCCTGTGGGTCGCCCACCTGCCGGGCGGGGCCCTGCGCCTGGGCGGCCTTTTTTTTGTTGATGCGGCCCCGCTTGCGCTTCCGCTCGTACCGCTCCGCCAGCACTTGCTCGGGTAGGACCATGCCTGCCCGGCGTTCCCGTTTTCGGTGGTGAGGGAACGGGCGTATCTCGTCAGCGCGCACCTGATTGACCACGCACATGGCGCGGGCGATCACATCGGACTGATCCAATAGATACATGTCCGTGGCCCGCTGCGCGAGGACCTTCAGAAGGAGGTGCAGCTTCATCCAGGCCACGGCCCGGATCTGCTGCGTGTCGAGGAGGTCCGGGTCGATGGGGACGTCATCATATAACCCCGGCTGGTCGCGCAAGGCAGCGGCGGTGAGGCGCACCAGGTCGGGTCCGCTCTGGAAGAGGTTTCCACTGCGCGTCATGCGCTCGCCGGGAAGCATGTCGATCTCGGGAAGTATGGCAGCAGCGGCAGCGGCCACGGTGTCGATCAGGCCGAGAACGTCGTTGTCCAGGATGGGCATGCATTCTTCATCGGCGGCCACGCAGCTGCGCTGAAGAGCCAGCGTGCAAATCGTTGGTGCACGGCGCGGGGAGGCTTTCCCCGAGGGTCCATTCGCTTGCGGGCGAGGGTGGGACCGCTCTGGGTAACCCTCCAAAGGCTTACCTGCATCGGTCGGTCGCCTCTTTTCGCCACCCGCGCCCGTTGCCCCGCGACAAACTCCCGTTGCCCCGCGACAAACTCCCGTTGCCCCGCGACAAACCCCCGTTGCCCCGCGACAAACCCCCGTGCCCCCGCGACAAACCCCCGTGCCCCCGCGACAAACCCCCGTGCCCCGGCCATCACGACTGGCCCGGGAGGACGGCAGAGTGGACGGCAACGCCCTTTTGCAAGTACCTGGTTTCCCTGCCTTTCGGACAACACGGACGGGATTTGTCGGGGCGTTCAGTTGTCATGACAATTGCCACGACAAGCGGAACGTGCTCAGGTGCGCCCATGGAGTCCTTCGATAGCTGGGTCAAATGTCTGGTCCAGGAAAAGCCCGGGGACTTCATTGCCTTCGGCCTCGGCCTGCCCCAGGTGGAGGTCATCCGGCCCGAGTCCACGGCGCTGCCATCCCGTGCCCGCGCCGTGGACGACATCTATCGCATTCGCGTAGGCGACCGCCTCTTCATCAGCCACCTGGAATACCACCGCCGGCACCAGGCCAAGGACGAGCTGGCCTTCGACGTGGCCGAGGCCCAGGTCCGCATCTTCCGACGCGAGAAGACGCCGGTGCTGTCCCAGGTTTGGGACCTGTATGGCGATGCCAAGGCCCCGTTGCTGAAGGACCATACGATCGAGTTCGGACCCGGCTGCCAGAGCACCTACCGGCGAGTGAACCTGCGGGCCCTGTCCTGGCAACAGCTCTTTCGGGAAGCGCCGCCTTCCTTGTGGCCGCTTTTGCCGCTGACGCGGGACGGCGCCGCGCCGGAGCCGATGAAGCAGGTGACCGCGGCGATCCTGGCGAGGCAGGATATCTCGTCGCCAGTGCAGGCCGATCACCTGGCCGTGCTCAGATTCGTGGCGGAAGCCGAGGGGCTCCCCATACAACTTCTGCTAGAATTGATCCCGAGGAACAAGATGATAGAAAGCCAGTTCTACCAAAGCATCCTTCAGGAAGGCGAGGCCATACGACAGGCGAAGGCTTTGCTCAGGTTGCTCTTGCGCCGCTTCGATTACGTAGATGAATCGCTCTCGGCGCGGGTCCTGGCCGAGACCCGCATGCCCCTGCTCGAATCCTGGTTCGACGACGCCGCGATCCTCGCGGACGAAGACGCGCTGCGCAGCCTGGTTACTCGCATCAAGAGCATCCCCCAGCCGCCTGCGTCCTAGCCGAGCGAAGCGGGCGCATTCCCTGGCAGTTTGGGCGGGGCGTGACGCAAGACGGGACGGCGGCTGCGAGCCCGTGCGGAAAAACTGTCGCCTGGACCTTTCTCCCCTCAGTTTTCTGAGTTCTGCTGGCTTCTCTCTGGTCCCAAGTCCATGATGAGTGCGACGATTCCCGCGGCGTTCCAGGCTTTGTCGGGATTGGCATGGTCGATGCATTGTCCTCGACCATAGTAAAACCATGGCCCTGATAATGATAACCTCAAGGAGGTCCGCATGAACCGGAGCATCTTGTGGCTCGCCCTCGTCGTCGGGATGGGCGGCATCGGCAGCTTGACCTTGGCGGGGTGCAGCAAACCCTGCCAGACCACATCGCAGTGCGGCGGCGGCGACGTCTGCGCCGGCGCGATCTGCCAGTCGCTCTCGTGCGACACGGCACTGTTCGCCGTGGACCCGAAGAGCGGTGCATGCACGGCCCTATCGGGGTGCTATCTTACCAACGAGCAGCTCGACTGGAAGACGTGCAGCCAGGACCCCTGCCAGGGCCTGGCCGAAAATGGCTGCCTCACGGACAGCCGCTGCCAGCCGGCTTACGAGAACCCGCTGTACTCGGCCCCGACCGGCAACGGCAGCCGTGGCGGCCCCCAGATCGACATCGCCTGCAACGGCGGGGGCGCCCCCACGTCGCCGCCCCTGGTCAACGGCGGCGTGCAAGGCGCCGACGCGCCCGGCGTGAACAACGGCCTTTCCCCCAAGCACCCGGGCCCCCAGGGCTTCTCCTGCTTCCCCAATACCGCCCGCGCCTACGCCGGCTGCCGCGCGGTCCCGCAGATCGCCCCGCAAACCGCCTGCACCGCGCTGACCCAGGAAAAGTGCGGCCTGCGCCGCGACTGCACCGCCGACTCGCCGAACGGCGTGGGCAAGGGCGTGCCGGTCCCGCGGGTCAACTTCGGCGCCGATGGGACGCCCATCGCCGGCGATCCGGCCCACGCAAACCTGGGCCTGTGCTTCGAGCGCAACCCGCGCAGCACCACCTGCGATTCGGCGGATGCCCTGTCCTGCCTGACCAACCCGGCCTGCCAGGTCATCGGCAGCGCGGCGTACTGCCCAAAAGGGGCCCGGTGCTCGAAAGACGGCGGCACGTTCGGCGCCTGCGAGCCCAATGACCGCCTGCACCGCTGCCAGGCCAACGCCGATTGCCAGAGCGGCGAACGCTGCGACAACGACGAGGCATGCATCGCGCCGCGCATCTTCGCCCAGGCGCAAAGCGGCGCAGACCCGGTCCCCGGCACCGGAAGCTGCCTGGGGGCCTGCGTCCCGACCGGCTGCGCCGGCTTCGGCGAGGGGCGCTGCAACGCCCAGTCCGCGTGCAACGGCGGCACCTACGCCACGGTGTGCGTGCCCAAGCCTTATTGCAGCACCGGCGGGGGAGAGGACGCCCCGAAGGCAGGCTCCTTCGGCCCGGGCGACCCCAGCGATCCGGGGCACAACTGCGGTTGCGAAGACAGCTTCGCGGGCTGCGCGCCCCAGGACCCGGTCTTCGGCCTGCGCGAGGAACGCAGCCTGCTGGTCCGCGACCCGGAGATCGTCAGCGACCCGACCTTCCGCATCGACAACGTTCTGGCTGCGCTTTCGCCCGCGGGACAGGTCGACGCTTTCGTCGATAGCTGGCTAAAGCAGTTTGGCACGGCGCAGTCGCTGGACAACGGCGCCGTCGCCAAGCCCCGGGACGCATTCTACAAGTGGCTTTCTTCGGTGAGCCATGGGCAGCCGGTGACGGCGAAGTTTTTGGCCACCCGGTTCCACACGACCTCGCTGGTAAACCGCCTGGACCTGGCCAGCGCCGGAAACTGCGGCGAGGCGCGGGTGACGTTTGCGCTTTCCGACGGCTACGGCAACGGCAATCAGCGCATGACGACGATCGTCGAACTGAAGGTGCCGGATGACCACAACGGCTGCCGCACGGTGGCCCAAAAGTGGGGCGAGTTGTCTCTCATCGATGACGCGGCGACTCGCAAGGCGCGGCTGATCGGCATCTATACCGACCCTCAAGACGTGGACCAGAAGGCGCTTCTGTCGTCGGCGCATCTGGGGCAGGTGCGGACCAATGAATTCATCAACCTTTCGGGGAACCTGCCGTGGGAGCTGCGGGAATGGCACCTGACTGCGCAGGGCATGCTGGCGCTGGCTCCGGTGAAGCAGACGGTGTCGCCGACGTTGGGGCAGGATGCGGCGCTGCTCTCGTGGGTCAAGGGCAATCTTGCGGCCATCAAGGCGGGCACGGTCATCGTGCCGGACAAGTTCCTGGACGCGGCATCGGCGGAGAACGGCGGGCGGCTGCACCTTCTGAACAGCCAGACGGACCCGGAGTTGCTGGCGGCGGAGAAGGCGCTGAACCAGCTCTCGTGCGCGGGCTGCCACCTGACGGAGACCAAGTCGCCCTTCGTGCACATGGGCGAGCGGCTGGGCAAGCAGGTGGGCTCGGGCTTCGAGCCGGCGGGGCGGGCGGTCATCGATGATTTCCTGCAAAAAGAACTGCCCAAGCGGGCGCAGAACCTGAGGGCGCTTCTGGGGATGACCGGGGCGCAGGCCCAGGCCATCCTGGCAAACTTCCGGCCGGCCTCGCAGGCGCGGGTGCATTAGATCCTGCTTGCCGCACTCTCGTCGGTGTGCTACTTCCTCTTTCCTCATGGCAAGCGAACCCACCCCTCCCCTGGCTGACAAGTACGACCCCAAAGAGCTGGAACCCCGCTGGCAGCGGGCCTGGCAGGAGGCCGGCGTCTTCACCGCGCCGCCGTCCCTGCGCAAAGACGGCTCGCCCGACCCGCGGCCCAAGTTCTACGTGCTTGAGATGTTCCCGTATCCCTCGGGGCGCATCCACATGGGGCACGCGCGCAACTATTCCATCGGCGACGTGCTGGCGCGGGCGCACCGGATGCGCGGGTTCCGGGTGCTTTACCCCATGGGCTGGGACGCCTTCGGCATGCCCGCCGAGAACGCCGCCATCAAGGCCCGGGTCCACCCTCGCCTGTGGACCGAGAAGAACATCGCCGCGATGAAGGACCCCTTCGTGCGGCTGGGGCTGTCCTACGACTGGTCGCGGGAACTGTCCACCTGCGACCCGGCCTACTTCGTTCACGAGCAGCGCATCTTCATCGAGATGTTCCGCCGCGGCCTGTGCTACCGCAAGGGCGCGCTGGTCAACTGGTGCCCAAGCTGCGCCACCGTGCTGGCCAACGAGCAGGTCGAGGACGGCCAGTGCTGGCGCTGCTCATCTGGGGTGGTGCAGAAGGAGCTGACCCAGTGGTTTATTCGAATCACGGACTACGCCGAGCAGCTCCTGGACGACCTGAAGCTTTTGGAAGGGAAGTGGCCGGACAAGGTGCTGAACATGCAGCGCCAATGGATGGGACGATCCGAGGGGGCGCGCATCCACTTTCCGCTGAATCCGGTAGTCCTTCCGGATCTGGCAGGCCCGGAGGCCGCGGAGGCGGTCATCGAGGTGTTCACTACCCGACCGGACACGCTCTTCGGGGCCACGTTCATGTCCATCGCCGCGGAGCACCCGCTGGCGCTGAAGCTGGCCGCGGGCAGCGACCGCGAAGCCGAGGTCCGCGCCTTCGTCGAGAAGATCCGCGCCGAAGACCGGTTCAAGCGCGGCGCCGAGGACTACGTCAAGGAGGGGGTGTTCACCGGGGCCCATGTCACAAACCCGGCCACCGGCAGGCAGATGCCGGTGTACATCGCCAACTTCGTGCTGATGGACTATGGCACCGGAGCGGTGATGGCGGTGCCGGCGCACGACCAGCGGGACTTCGAGTTCGCGCGGCGCTACGGGCTGCCCATCGAGGTGGTGATCCAGCCGGTGCCACCGGTGCCAATAGAAGAAAAGCTGGACCCGGCGACGATGACCGCGGCCTACACCGGGCCCGGGACGCTTCACGGCTGCGGCCCGTTCGACGGCCTGCCGAGCGAGGAGGCCAAGGGGAAGATCACCGCATGGCTTTTCGCGCGAGGGCAGGGGGGACAGACGATCAACTACCGGCTGCGGGACTGGCTGGTGTCGCGGCAGCGGTATTGGGGCTGCCCCATCCCGATGGTCGAGTGCCTGACCGGGGGCCACGGCTACCAGCCGGTGCCCGACGCAGAGCTGCCGGTGATGCTGCCCGAGGACGTCGAGTTCAAGGAGGGCGGGAAGTCTCCGCTCTCGGCGCACCCGACGTGGCAGCACACCCGCTGCCCGGTGTGCGGCGGGCCGGCGCGGCGGGAGACCGACACCATGGATGGATTCATGGAGTCCTCGTGGTACTTCCTGCGCTACCCGTCGCCGGGGTACAAGGACGGGATCGTCGACGCGGAGGGTTTGAGTTTTCTGCCGGTGGACCAGTACGTCGGCGGGTCGGAACATGCCACCAAGCACCTTATCTACGCGCGCTTTTTCACCAAGATGCTCAGCGACTGGGGAGTGCTGCCCAAGGACATGCGCGAGCCGTTCCGGCGGCTCTTGACGCAAGGCATGGTGCTGAAGGACGCCTACCGCTGCGCCGAGCACGACTACCTGTATCCCGAGGAGGTCGAGGACGACCACTGCAAGCGCTGCGGCAAGCCGGCGCAGCACCTGCGGCAGATGAAGATGTCGAAGACCTTCCGCAACGTAGTCGAGCCGATGTCGCTCATCGAGCGGTACGGGGCGGACACGGCGCGGCTCTTTTGCCTCTTCGCGGCGCCGCCGGACTCGGTGCTGGAGTGGAACGAGGCCGGGGTCGAGGGGGCGAGCCGTTTTCTGTCGCGACTTTACCGGCTGGTGCAAAAGGCGCAGCGGGCCGACGGCGCGGAAGGGACGGCGTCGCTTGAGGCGGAGACGGCGCTCCGGCGCAAGACGCACAAGACGATCCGCCGGGTGACGCACGACGTGTTCGAGCGGCAGCAGTACAACACGGCGATCGCGGCGGTGATGGAGCTGTGCAACGACACGGGCGACGCGGTGGGCCACGGCCCAGGCCACGGCCCAGGGGCGACGGTGCCGGTGCCGGTGTCGATGTCAATCTCCCGCGCGGCGCGGGAGGCGATCGAGACGGCGGTGCTGCTCTTGGCGCCGATGGCCCCGCACATCGCCGAGGAACTGTGGCACGCGCTGGGGCACGACGACCTGGTGGCCCTGCACCCGTGGCCGGTTTATGACGAAGCGGCGGCCCGGGACGAGCAGATCGTCATCGTGGTGCAGGTGAACGGCAAGAAGCGCGCGGAACTTTCGGTGGCCCCGGAGGCCGGCGAGGACGAGGTCAAGGCGCTGGCGCTGGCGGACGCCAACGTGGCACAACATCTGGCCGGGAAGCCGCTGCGCAAGGCGATCTTCGTGAAGGGGCGGCTGCTGAACCTGGTGGTCTAATCACAGGTGCACGCACGCACTCGATCGATCGAGCGCCAACTTGACACCGCGACGGCCGTACCCCCCTTCACGCAGGCGGGGCCAGCACGATCACCGGCTGCCGCTGCCGCTTCAGGACGGCCTCCTTCACCCCGTATACCACTGCGCCCGAGATCATCACCGCGCCGGACAGTTGCGCCGACGAGAGCCCCAGCACCGCGTTCTCGTGGCGCCCGGACCACGCCGCCAGACCCAGAAGGCCCAGGGGCGGCAGCGAGAGCAGCACCACCCCCACCGTGCCCCCCGGGATGCGGAAGGGCCGCGGCAACTCCGGCTCGCGTATCCGCAGCACCACCAGCGCGACGAACTCCAGAGTCAGCGCCGAGCCGTAGAGCATCACGTCGATCTCCACCAGCCGGGAAAGCCCCATCCCCAGGCACGCGGTATAAAGCCCCGCCGCCAGCACGATCGCTAGCACCGGCGCCCCATTTTTTGGGTTGCGCCGGGCCAGCGCCCGGGGCAGCGCGCCGTCCTCGGCCATCGCCACCGGCAGGCGCGAGTAGGTCATCATCAGCACGTTGAACATGCCCAGGCCGCAGAGCGCCCCGCCCACCACCACCAGCATCGAGAGCACCGGCCCCCCCAGCCGCCGCGCCACTTCAACCCAGCTTGCCGCAGCCCATTCATCGGGCGGCAGGCCGCTCACCGCGGCGGCCAGCACCGTCAGCACGTAGATCCCCGACACCCCGGCCACCGCCAGCAGCATCGCCCGCGGGTAGTTTTTTTGCGGGTTCTCGACCTCGCCGGCCACCGTCGAGGCGTTGTCCCAGCCCATGTAGTTCCACATGCACAGAAGGATGCCGGCGATCCACACCGAGCCCTCCCTGTGTGGCGGCGCGGCGCGGAGCAGGGTGACCGCGTGGTGCCAGCCGCCGCCTTGCAGCGACACCACGGCGCAGGCGACGAGGATCAAAAAGGGCGAGAGCAGGAGCGCGCCTAAAATGGTGGCCCCGACGCCAACGGCGCGACTGCCCCGGATGTTCCAGGCGGCGCAGGCGACGATCATGGCGACGCCCAAGAGCCAGCCGGGCTGTCCCGGCGCGGTCTTCTCCAGCACGGGCCACACCCGCGAGAGATAGCTGACGAAAAGGGTCGGGTAGATGGCCATGTCGAAGAGGCTGGTAGCCAGCATCAGCCAGGCTTCTTCAAAACCCCAGAAGGGGCCCAGCGCCCGGCGCACCCAGGCGTAGTAGCCGCCCTCCTTGGGCAGGGAGCTGCTCAGCTCACCGACCAGCAAGGCGACCGGCAGGCTCCACACGAAAGGGATGAGGATGAGCAGACCGATGCTACGGGCGTAGCCGTGGCCCTGGACAATCTCCTCCAGGCCGTAGGGGCCGCCCGAAACGATGAAAAAGGTCGCCGCGCAGAGCGAGAGCAGGTTCAGGGTGCGCGGCGCAGCGGGCAGCGGCGTTGGATCTTCGATGGGAAACTCGAGAGACGGATCGGCCGGGACCGCCCACAGGTGGGGCGGGTGGAGGTGCGCATCGATGAACCGCGGCGCCTGCGGCGCTTCGCGAGCAATGGACCGCGGCGCCTGCGGCGCTTCATGATCGTATGGCGGGTTATGCACCGGATGAACCGGCTCGACGTGCTTCATTCGTGGGCCTGAATACGAAAGTGTGCATGCTCAGCCCGGGGATGCAAGGACAAGTTCACTGGGGTCGGTGCTCGGGGGACAAAAAGCCGGTTCACCTCAGATCCCCTCGGATGGGGTGCGCATGGCGGTGATGCTGCGACGCTTGCCAGCATTTCAGTGCATTTCAGTGATGTGGTTAAGCGGAGCACTTGGCGCTGCGTGAGTCGCCAATCCGGAGGGGTCAGCCGCTGCAGATCTGGAGGCAGAATGTCCGCTGGGGGTCGCCATCTGGGGGGCAGCGCACGGTCACTCGGGCCCGGCCATGGCCCGACTCGCTGCCGTCCTGGGCTTGGACTTTTACCGACATCTCTAGGGGCTGGTCGATGACATTCACCCCGATGGGCGTGGGACAGGTGAAGTTGGGGATCGGCGCCGGCAGTTGCCATGAGGGGCCTTCGGCGATCTGCTGCACCCCCTGGGTGGTCAGCACCCGCTGGACGGAACCGTCGGGGGCGACGCGGTCGGATTGCCGGTTCACGGTCACGCTGCCGGAGATTCCGACGGTGCGGTAGAGCAACCAGATGTGAAAGCCCCCCTGCGCCCCCGGGTGCAGCTCCGCGTCCTGCCCGTCGACGATGTCCACCCAGCGGCTGTCTCCATAGCGCCGTGGGTCGATGGTGCCCAACGTTACCTGCCCCGGCCCCGGCGGCGGGGGAGGGTCCCCGCAACCGATGCTGAGGGCGCACAGAAGCAGAAAGAGAAAACAAGCCGGCCGCACGATGGTTTGTATCCTTGCCCCTGGAAGCCCCGCTACTCCGCCTGCCGACGGCGGCGCAGAAGGACGCCCGCGCCCAAAAGCAGCCCGAGCAGCCCGGCCTGCGCCCCGCCCGACGTCGTGCCCGAGCCCACCACCACCGAGCACCCGCTGGCGCCCAGCTTGCTCTTGATGGCATCGGTGTTGTCCACTACCACCGTCGGGTCTCCCACCTCGCTCAGGGTCTCGATGCGCTGGCTGTAGGGTACCGCCGGGGGCGTGAAGCTGCCCTGATTGACCTGGTCGATGCTGTAGTTGAACGACCAGCCGCTCTCGGTGATCAGCGTCGCCCCGTTGTAGGTACCGTTGCCGAAGAACGAGTTGTTGCAGTGGTAGGTCAACGTGGCGGTGTGGAGGTTCGCGTAGTCCGGCAGGCTCTTATTGTAGCTGAACACCGGGTCCTTGTTCATGTCTTCGGGCGACAAGGTGGTGTAAAGCCGCGTCAGGTACGGGTAGCTGGTGAAGAGCTTGCCCGCCTCCAGCGTCGGCGTTACGATCTTGTCGCGCAGGTCGGCGGCCAGCTTGGCCGGGTCGTAGTTGGTGGTGTCGACCTCGGTGAATTGCTGATTGGCCAGGCCCTGGTAGTACTGCGCCGCGCTGATGCTCTGCTGCAGGAGCTTCGCGGGCACCGGCAGGTAGTGCCCGAGCAGAGAAGTGAGCTGCCCATTCAGCGTAAAGCCGCTGGAAAGGATGGCGCGGACCATGGCGATGGGGTCGGTCTGCGTCGCCAGCGCGTCGACATTGCCAAAGCGTCCAGGCGAATCGAGCACCCCGCGCATAGGGGTGTCGGCCCCGGCGAATTCGGTGACGAAGGAGTGCTTGCCGGTGGCCTCGCCCACGGCCTTGATGATGACGTCGTTGTAGTTCTTGCCGGCGTTCAGCCAGTCGATCTGTGCGTCGTCGATGACCGTGTGGTAGTAGTTGCGCGGGATGGCCCGGCCCCCACCCAGCATCCACACCTGGATGCCCATGTTCGGCTTGGCCCCCACCGACGTCAGGACGATGGGGATCATCGGCAAGTCGGACTGGTAGCGCAGCACCACCGGCTGCATGTCCCCAGCGGACTCGCCGGCATGCAGCTTCAGCGCCAGGAAGTAGGCCCCCGGGTGGATGTAGGGGCCGATGGCGTCGACGCCCGGAGGCGGCTGGGGCACGATGAAGTGGTTCTTGTTGAGCCAGTCGAGCATCGCACTCTTGTCGTCGGCCTTGAGGACGGCGAAGTCGTAGGGACCGACGGTGTCCTGCACCACCAGGGGCGAGCCCGGGCCGTTCTGCCCCTTGTCGCCGCCGCCGGCGTCCTGCGGCGCGGGGGTGCCGGAGCCGCCGAAGGTGTTTCGCGAGCTGCCGCACTGGTCATAGTTGCGCTGCAAGCGGTATTTGGGCTGGGTGGTGGCGATGAGCTGGGTGAACAGCTCGTCGGAGCCCACGTCGATGCCGTCCTTGCCATCGCGGGTCTTGGGGATCGAGGGCAGTGGCAAAAGCCAGCCGAAGTCGCCGGGCTTGCCTGAATACTGTACCTGGATGTGCGCCGTGACCTGGCCGTTGTCCTCGACGAAGAGCAGCCGCTCCCCGGCCTGCACCAGCGGCACCGAGGGGTCGGGCGGGGCCAGGCAGCCGCAGGCCAGCGCGTCTCCGGAAAGGGGCAGGGCGAAAAGGGCCGTCGAAAGGGCCACCGCCGCTCCGCCGGCAACCGCCTTGCCCCTTTTGTACTTCGCATTCCTCGTCGTGGGTCGCATCATGATTGAAATCCCTCCTTGGGCCAGGGGTGAAGCAACCCGCGTGCCATCGCTCACAGGCGGCGAAGTCCGCGCGGGCCGGGGGGATGGCCGCGAAAACGGCGGGGGGAATCTGAGAGGGTTGGCCAAAGGGGCCTCAGAATTCTGAGGGTTTTAGGGAAACAGGAATCCGCGGGGAAGGGGACGGGAACGTCCCCCCTGTCAGTGCAGGATTTGCGGGACCGGGGGGGTCTCTTCGACGGGCTGCCTGCCGCCGAAGCCGGTGCCCAGGTCGTGCCAGTAGCCGACGCTCTTCTCGCCGTACTGCCAGCACAGGTAGACCTCGCGGCCGGCGCGCTTGCTGCGGAAGTCGCAGAGGCCGGTGTCCAGGTCCTTCACCTCGACGCCGGCCTGGTCGATGGCCTGGACCTCCTCGCGCAGGGCCTCCATCAGGGCGCGGAACTTGCCCCGAGTCGAGCGCAGCTCCGGGGAGCCGTCCTGCCGGCGCAGCGACTCGGGGCTGGGGGGCTCGCCGAACTGCTCCAGGGCGTGGTGGGCGCTGCGAAGCTGGGTCCGCATCTGCAGGATTCGCCCGAAGCGTACCTGCAACTGCGGAATCATCGCGTTGGCCTCCTCGATGGTGAAGAAGCGATCCTGGCTCGCCGTGGACATGGGGGCACCTCCGGAAGCTTTCCCGTCTATCTGATCTCTAGCACAAAAGGATGCTAACCAGGTTCGCATTGAGTGTGGATCAAAGAAAACGAGCGATGTGACCGGCGAGAAGAGAGGGCCGTGCCTTGAATTCCTCGAAATGCTGCTGCCCGGCTCGTGTCCCAGCCGCTGCCGGGCCGCCTCCAGGGCCGCGTCAGCTCCACCCAGGGTCGCCAACGTAGACTGCGGCACCACCTGCATGTACTGGAAGTCGGTCTCGTGGAACATCCTGTCGCTGCCCCCGGGGACCACCGTGACCGCGGGCCCGATCGGCGAGAACGCCGGTGCTGCTGGGGGCGGCGCCGTGGCGGGTCGTGACCAATGGAGGGACCTTAGCGGCCAACGATGCCACCGGGCTTTCAGGGCGGATCATCGAGGTCCAGATCGACCTGAGTACCCTCGCGGACGGCGTGACCCCGGTGCTGTCCTCGGTGACCCTGACCCCGTGGTGACGAATTTGACTCGCTCGACTCGGCTCGCCGGCCCTGAACCCGCCTTATTTCGGAAGTCGACTGCCGAAATAAGGCCCCGTTCTTGGCCCGCCGAGGGGACACGCCGCCAAGGGACCGGCAACGAACCGCGGCCCCCTGTTGAGTCCCGGGCCCGGATGCGGCACCCTCCTTGTGGCATGTCGTTCACCGCACTCGTCTCCAGCCTTCGCGGGCGCTGGGTGACCCTCTTGCTCCTCGGGTTCCTGGTGCTGCTCTACGTCCCCTTCGCCGGCAACTACGGCCTGTGGGACCCCTGGGAGGGCCACTACGGCGAGGTCGCCCGGCAGATGGTCGAGCGGAACGACTGGATCAGCCTGTGGTGGCCCGGTTCGCCCAGCGACGCCGCGACGTTCTGGTCCAAGCCCGTGCTGACCTTCTGGCTGATGGCCCTGTCGCTGAAGCTCTTCGGTCTTCAGCACGGCGGCGCGGCCCACGCGGGGGAGTTGGCCATCGGCTGGAAGGCCGAGTGGGCCCTGCGCCTGCCGTTTGTCGCCCTGGGCATCCTCGGGGTGTGGGCCGTGTGGCATCTAGTCCGCCGAGTCGCCGGGCGCGGCGCCGCCCTGTGGTCCTGCCTGGTGCTTTCGACCTGCACCCAGTGGGCGCTGATCACCCGGCAGGCCATGACCGATATGGCCTTCGTCACCCCGATGACCGTGGGCCTGGCCTTCGCCGGGCTGGCGCTGATTTTGCCGCAGGATGAAATGACGCGCCCGCTCCCGCGCAAGCGCACGCGCCTTTGGGGCAGGGAGTTTTCCTGGCCCCATGATCGAGCGTTCTACGGGGTGGTGGCCCTGTATGTCCTTTGCGTGGTGCCGCAGCTCGTGGTGGATTGCGTCCAGCTCCGGGACTTCACCTTTGCCTTTTACGCACACAGCTACCGCACCCTGGGCCTGGTCCCGATGCTGCCCTTTGTCGGGCTTTTCCTGCTCTCGCTGCCGTGGATCGCCGCAGTGCGCGACCGCCGGTCGATCTACCTGTGGGTAGCGTACATCACCGGGGGAATCGCCACCCTGGCCAAGGGGCCAGCGGGGATCGCCTTGCCGGCAATCATCCTCCTTTTCCACGTGGCCTTCACCGGGCGCTGGTCGGAGTTTTTGGGGCAGCGGCGGGAGCACCCGCTCTTCTTCGGCACGTTTTTGCCCCGTCCCCTGCGGTTCCTGGCGGATCGCGAAGGCGGCCTGGAGATGCTGCGCGGCAGCCTGATCTTTCTACTGGTCGGGGCGCCGTGGTATGCGGCCATGCTGGCCCGCCACGGTCTCCCCTTCTGGATCGAGATGATCGGCGACAACTACGTGAACCGGGCGCAGGGCCGCCATGGAGACCGCGGTACCTTCGAATACTACCTGCGGCAGCTCGGCATCGGGATGTTCCCCTGGTCCGGCGTGGTGCTGGCGGCGCTTTTCGGGGCCGGGCGCTGGCTGCGGCAATGGGTGGGGACGCCGAAGCGGCAGCTCGTGGTCTTGTGCCTGTCGTGGTTTCTGGTGGACTTCATCGTGGTGGCGCTGGTAAACACCAAGTTCCACCACTACATCCTGCCGGCGCTGCCCGCCCTGGCGATCCTGGCCGGCCTGCTGCTCGACGAGATGTGCCAGGCGACCCGGGGGCTATATAGGGACACGGCCACCGCCCTGCTCCTTCTCGGGCTGCCGCTGACCTGGTTTTGCGGGCGCGACCTGAGCAACGTCCCGGCGCGCATCGGCTGGCTTTTCAACTACGACTACGTCGCCGCCCCGGGCAACGGCCGCCCCTGGCCTGTGGTGTCCGCCTATGGAGAACGCTACGAGTACGGCACGCCGAGCATCCTGACGTTCGCCATCCTGGTGACGCTGGCAACGGCGGTGGTGTGCTTCCTTTCGTGGCGCTCGCCCCGGCAGTCGCCGATTGCCACGCCCGCCGCGGATCTACTGACCTCGACCTCGACCTCGCCTGTCGGTGATGGCCAGATGCCGGGCGGCTTCGGGGTTGCGGGCGGGCTGATTCTTTTTGCCGGTCTGCTCATCGCCAGCATCGCCATCGCGCCGGGGGACGAGGCGGTGGCCTACTGGTCCCGATCCACCCTGCCGACCTCCACTACTTTGCCCGGGTGGATGCGCTGGGGTTGGTTGCTGCCGGCGGGCGCGGCGGCCCTGTGGATGGGGCTCATGGCGGGCCTGCTGCTCAGGCAGCGACTCTGGCTGCCGCGGCGCAAGGACCTGGCGGCGGCGCTGGGGGTGCTGGGCCTGTTTGCCATCGCCTGGAACGGCTGGGTGCTCGACCGCTACCTCATCGATCTATCGCCCCACTGGAGCCAGAAGCACATCTTCACCACCTACTATAAGATGCGCCGGGGCCCGCAGGAGCCGATCATAGTGTGGCACCTGTACTGGCGGGGCGAGAACTTCTACACCGCCAACCAGATCTACGACCATCATCTGGGGCAAAAGGACAAGACCGCCTTCCCCAGCGACCACAGCGAGGACAAGCTAAAGGACTACCTGAAAAACCACCGCGGGCGCCGCATGTTCTTCGTCATGGAGCGGGGCGCCTTGGAGACCGTGCGCAACCTGCTCCCCGCGGAGTTCCGCGCCGGCTTTCACGTCGTGGACGAGAGCAACAACAAGATCTACCTGGCCGCGGCGGAGCTATAGAAGGCGCGACGCCGTCACTTCAGTTCCACCGTGGTCCGCGCGTAGACCTCTTCCCTGCCGCCGATGAGGCGGGTGATCCGCATGTCGTACTTGGCGCCTGCCTTGAATCCGTCCTCGAGCTTGATCTCCACCTCCGACACCATGATCTTGGCGCCCTTGCTGGTGCGCAACGGATAGGCGTTGACTTCGCTCCGCTTCCCCGGCTCATAGAACACCACGTTGATCTCCTCGGCGCCCGGGGCCCTCTTCAGATAAGCCACGTAGTAGATGTGCCAACTGTCACCGCTTTTGACCACGGTGGACTTGGCCGCCGCCTTCAGCTCCTTCTCGAAGTTGTCCGCGCCGGCCTCGATCTTGTGATCGGTGACCACGATCGAGCCCGATGGGCCGGCCCAGGCGGAGGTGCCCCAAAGAAGAAGTGCGCTCAGGACGAAGGGAACGAACCGACAGCTTGTCATGGCCTTTTCCTTTGGCTGCAATTGTAGCTCTAAAAGCCCAGCCCCCGTCAAATGACCCCGGCCCCGGGACGCCAAAGTTCGTTCACGACGGAAGCGCCGCCTTCTTCAGCGCCGTCATCACCAGTTGCAGGTCTTCCCAGACCTGCCGCTTCGCCGACGGCGTGCGAAGCAGATACGCCGGATGGAACGTCGGCATCACCGGGACGCCTTCCCATGACGAAAACTTGCCCCGGATGCGGCTGATTGGCGCCGTGGTGTTCAGCAGCACCTGCGCTGGTGTGCGCCCCAGGGCCACGATGATCTGCGGGTGGATGGCCTGGATCTGCGCCCGCAGGAACGGGCGACACGCGGCGATCTCGTCAGGCTCCGGCGTACGATTGCCTGGCGGGCGGCACTTGACCACGTTGCAGATGTAGACCTGGTCTCGGGACAGCCCCATCGCCGCGATCATCCGCGTCAGCAGGTCCCCTGCCGCCCCGACGAAGGGCAAGCCCGTGCGGTCTTCCTCCGCCCCGGGGCCCTCGCCGACGAAGACCAGCTTGGTGTCCGCCGCACCATTGCCGAAGACCAGCGAATTCCTGCCATGGCACAGCTTGCAGCGGGTGCATTCCCCCAAAATGCCCCGCGTCAGGTCCAGGCCCTCCTGTCCCAGCACCGGCAGCGGGTCCGGCAAGTCCGCGTACCTGACCACCTGCGGCGCCCGCGAAGGGGCCGGCATGGGCAAAGCCGGGGCCAAGGCGACCGCGGGCAGCGGCAGCTCCATCGGTCGAGATGGCGCCGGCCGTTCGCGAGAGTCTGCCAGCGGCGCCGCCTCCCGCCACGGCGGACGCGCCTCCGTCACCGCCGGGCGTTGTGCGGGCCGCGTGGGCGGTGCGGGTGGTGCGGCCACCCCCTCGGCCCCCCGAGGCAGCCCCGTCACTCCGCCGGCCTGCAACCACTCCAGATGAGCGCGCATCGCCAGCACCAGGCTGCGCAGTTCCTCGCGAGGCACGAGTCCCTCGGCCTCTTTATCTGTGGGGGGAGCATCCATGGCTGGCATCGTAGGAGCGCCGCCCCGTCCCGTCAATCGCCCACCCCCTCCGCCAGCAGCCCCACCGCCCGATCCAGGATGCGCGCCGCCACCTCATCCTTGGTAAGCAGCGGCAGCCCCTCGACTCGCGCCTCGCCGTTCTCATCCCGGCACAGCAGCGCCACCTGGTTGGTCTCCGTGCCAAACCCCGAGCCCGCCTCGCTCACATCATTCGCCACCAGCAAGTCGCACCCTTTCCGCAAGAGCTTCGCCGTGGCCCGCCCGATCAGATCCCCGGTTTCCGCAGCGAACCCTACCAGCACCGGCCGCCGCCCCTTTCGCCGCCGTCCCAGCTCCGCCAGGATGTCCACGTTCTGCGCCAGCAAGATCGTGGGCGTAGTCCCCAACCCTTCCTTCTTCAGCTTCTCCCCGGCGACCTCCCGAGGCCGGTAATCCGCCACTGCGGCGGCCATGACGATCAAGTCCGCCGCCCCGTCGCCTTCCAGCAAAGGCAGCACCACCCTTGCCATCTCGTCTGCGCTTTCCACGTCCACCCGTCCGACCCCCATCGGCGTGGGCAGTGCCACCGGCCCCGCCACCAGCGTCACCCGCGCCCCCCGCCGAGCCGCCTCCCGGGCCACCGCGAACCCCATCTTTCCCGTAGATCGGTTGCCCACGAACCGCACCGGATCGATCGCCTCGTACGTGGGCCCAGCCGTCACCACCACATGCCTCCCCGCCAGATCCGCCCTCCCCGCCAGAGCCAGAATGCGCCCCGCCCTTTCGACGATCACCTGCGGGTCCACCAGCCGCCCCTGTCCGACCCAGCCGCAGGCCAGTGGTCCCGCGTCCGGCCCGCACGTATGGGCCCCTCGATGCACAAGCCGCCCCAGGTTCTCCTGCACCTGAGCGTGGTTCCACATGTTCACGTTCATCGCCGGTGCCAGCAAGAGCGGCGCCGTGCAAGCCAGCGCCACCGTGGTCACGATGTCGTCTCCCAGCCCCAGCGCCAGCCGTCCGATCAAGTCTGCCGTGGCTGGAGCGATCACCAGCAAGTCCGCCCGATCTGCAAGCTGGATGTGCCCGATCTCCGACTCCTGAGTCAAGTCGAAAAGCGACGTGGCCACCGCATTCCCCGACAGTGCCTGCAGCGTCAAAGGCGTGATGAAGTGCCGAGCCGCCTCTGTCATCATTGCGTGGACCTGCGCCCCTGCCTTCCTCAGCAACCGGATCAGCTCAGCAGCCTTGTACGCCGCGATTCCCCCTCCCACGCCCACCACCAGGGTCTTCCCAAAAAGTGCCTTCTCGCCCTCCACCCAGTCAGCCTTCTCGGCCATCAACAAATGCGTCATCGCCCACAGTCTAGCGCCTTTTATGAACAATCCCGACAACAAGCCTGGCCGCATTCTGGCCCCACCGGGCCAGGATGCGACCCAGGCGGAGACTGGCCGGCAGGCAGCGGGGTTCTGCCCGAAGCGGCCCTTGGAGGGCAGACCTCGCCCAGCAAGGCGAGGCCTGCCCGACGGGCCACGAGGGGCAGGCCCCGCTGCCGCCAGCCGGCCAATCCCAATCGAAAGCCCCGACGCCCCGCCCGCGCGCGCCCCCGGCGGCGCCCCCCCACGCCGGGCCCGGGGA
>JBBRLA010000087.1:0-18444 GCA_038231615.1 Polyangia bacterium
AGGAACTCGGCCATGGTATCGGCCAGATCTTCATTGTCGTCCACGACCAGCACCCGGGCCCGCTTTCCTCCGAGCGAAGGTTCCCGCGCCGGAGGAGCTTCCTCCCGGGCAGAGCGTCCGACCGGCTGCCCGTCTGTAGCCTGCGGCGCGCACGGCAGCCGGACTGTGAACTCGCTCCCCGTGCCCGGTCCATCGCTGTGGGCGGTCACTGATCCGCCATGGGCAGTGATCAGGTTGCGCACGATCGCCAGCTCCAGCCCCAGGCCCCCCTGCGTACGAGCGAGGGCCTGCCGTTCCTGCACGAAAAGATCGAAGATCCTGGGGAGCATCTCGGTGGCAATGCCGATGCCCTTGTCGCGCACCCGCAGCATCACCTCCTGCTCGTCCCGCTCCGCAGCGATCGTGATCATCCCACCCTCCTCGCTGTATTTGGCGGCGTTCGAGAGCAGGTTCGACACGACCTGCGCCAGCCGCTGCGGATCTCCGTGCACCGCGCAACCGCGATCGGGCACCTCGATGACCAGCACCTGCCGGCGCTGCTCCAGCAGCGGGCTGGTCATCTCGACCGCCCCGGAGACCACCTCGGCGATTTCGACATGCTCCTTCTTCAGCACTACCTTGCTTTCAGCCATCCGCGACACATCGAGCAGATCGTCGACCAGCCGTACCAGATGCCGGGCCTGCCGGTCGATGATCGTACGCTCGCGCTGGAAAACATCGCTGCCCTGCATCTGCATGAGCTTTAGCGCGGTGAGGATCGGGGCCAGCGGATTGCGCAGTTCATGGCCCAGCATGGCCAGGAACTCGTCTTTCGTCCGGTTCGCGCTCTCGGCTTCGGCTCGCGCCGTCTGGACCTGCTGAAAAAGCGTCCGCAGCCGCGCTGACTCGGCACTGCTCTCGGCGCGCAGCCGCGACAGCTCCAGATGGGTGCCGACCCGCGCCAGAAGTTCCCGGGCCGAGAACGGCTTCACCAGATAATCGTCGGCGCCCGCGGAAAGCCCCTCGATGCTCGCCTCCTCCCCCGCCCGCGCCGAGAGCATCAGCACCGGAAGGGTCCGCGTGGCGACGTCCTGCCGCAGCGCCCGCAAGAGCTGAAATCCGTCCAGCCCCGGCATCATCACATCGGTCAGCAGCAGATCGGGCGGATTCGCGCGGGCCGCGGCCAGCGCAGCGTCTCCATCGGAGACAGCGTCGACCTGCCAGTACTGCCCCAGCACCCGGACCAGGTACTCCCGCATGTCGGCGTTGTCATCGGCGACCAGGATGCGCGCCCGTACCGACTGCGGGCCCTCGGCCGCGAGCCCGTGTGCCCCCTCGGGTCCCGGGTCGCCCATTTCCGGACTGGACAGCCAGCGCAGCGCCTCCTCCACGTAGGCGCCGGCCCGGTTCGCGGTCAATCCCGCCGCCTGGCCGGTCCCACCGATGCGGTCTTTGGGCAAATGCCCGCGGCCCTTTTTCACGGAGACGGTGAACCGGGTGCCGACCCCCGGCAAACTCTCCACCGAAAGCGTCCCGCCATGCAGGTGGACCAGGTCGTTGACCAGCGCCAAGCCGATCCCCGATCCCTCGTGGGTGCGGCTTCGCTGGCCCTGGATGCGGTGGAAGCGCTCGAAGAGCCGCGGCACCTCATCCGCCGGGACCCCGACGCCGGTGTCCCGTACAAAGACCTCCACCCATTCACCCGCGTCCCGCACCCCGACCTCGATCTCACCCTGGAAGGTGAACTTCAGCGCGTTGGACAGGAGGTTAAGGACGATCTTCTCCCACATCTCGCGGTCCAGGTAGATCGGGTCGGCGATGGTGTCGCCGCGCACCAGGAAGGCAAGCCCCGCGCGCTCGATGGCGGAGCGGAACACCGCGGCCAGTCCCGTAGTCAACTCGCCGATGTCCATCGGCTCGAAGCGAGCCTCCATCCGACCGGCCTCGATGCGGGAGAAGTCCAGAAGGGCGTTCACCAGCTTGAGCAGGCGCAGGGCGTTGCGGTAGGTCAGGTGCAAGTTCTCGGAGGTCATCCCCCCCTTTTGCAGGGCGTCCTCCAGGGGCCCCAGGATCAGGGTCAGCGGGGTGCGGAACTCATGGCTGATGTTGCTGAAGAACGTGGTTTTGACCCGGTCCAGCTCGGCCAGGGCGTCCGCGCGGCGTTGCACCTCCTCGTAGGCCCGCGCCTTGTCGATGCCGCTGCCGATGCTCCGGGCCACCATCTCGAAAAAACCTTGGTAGTCGTCGTCGAAGGGCCGGCGCGGGCTGACCCCCGCGATCAGGAACCCGTTCACCTGGACCTGCCCCCCTTTGGCCAGCGGCAGCACCACCGCGCGATCCGCGGACTCGGTCCAGGGCCCGCCGGGCAGGTGGCCGAAACGCTGCGAAAGGCCGGTGACCACGACACTGGCGCCGCGACCCGCCTCGCCAAGCGGCCACACCTCCGTGGACGAACGATCGTGAAGGACGATCCTGCCAGGGGCGCAAAGATGATGTCGTCCGGGTTCCACCCCCAGATGGGCCGTCAGGTTAGCATGTCTGCCATCCGCTTCCAGCAGGTAGAGCAGCGCGAAGGGCAGGTCGTGGCGGTTCTCTGAAAGGGCCAAGGCGGACAGGATGCAGGCCTCCTCCGCCGTCTTGGCTTCCCCGACCCGGACGCCGATCTCCCGCAGGGTGCGCAGGCGCCGCTCGCCGATGAGCTGCGAGGTCGTCTCGGTGATCGCCGTAAACACCCCCCCAATGCCCCCGCTCTCGTCGCGGATCGGGGCGAAGGAGAAGCCGAAGTAACATTCCTCCGGGAAGCCATGGCGATGCAGCACCAAGAGCAGATTGTCCGACCACGAGGCCTGCCCGGTTCTCTCCACCGCTTCCAGGATGGGGCGGATGTCGCTGTCCCAGATCTCCGGCCAGACCCTGGGATAACCCTCGCCCAGCGCCCACGGGTGCTTGTCCCCGACCATGGGCGTGTAGGCATCGTTGTAGAAGTAGATGTGCTCCGGGCCCCAGAGGATGCAGATCGGGTAGCGCGAGGACAGGCAAATGCCCAGGGCGGTTTTCAGGCTCTGGGGCCAGCCCTGGATCGGACCCAGCGAATGTTCGCGCCAGTTTCGTGAAGCAAGGATCTCGCCTGCCGCTCCCCCGCACAAGAGAAACTGCGGCAACGCGCTCTGGTTCGGGTCTGACGGATTCACGGGTCTTTTTCTTTCGCTGTCGCCTTCTGGGCGGGCGTCTACTTGCCTCGGCGGGTGGCGATCGCCAGGCGGTGCAGGCCTGCGGTCTTGGCCAGCTCCATCACCGAGACGACGCGCCCATGGTGGGTGGTCTCGTCCGCCTGCACGATGACCTGCGTGTCAGGGTTCTTCTCCTTGGCCGCGGCGAAGAGGCTGGCCAGCTCGGTGGCCTCGATGGGCTTGCCGCGCACCACCATCTTGCCGTCGGCAGTGATGGCGATGGTCACGTCCTGGGCCCCAGAGGTAACCTCCTTGGTCGCCCCCTTGGGCAGGTTCACGCGCATCCCGCTGCGCGCCCCCGCATCCGCCATCACCGACGAGGTCACCATAAAGATGATGAGCAGCACCAGGAAGATGTCGGTCAGCGGGGTGATGTTGATCTCGGCGAAAAGGCCTTCGTCGTCGGAAAGGTCGTCCCCGCCAGGGACCTTGCCCATCGCCATCAGCGCCCTCCCGTTTCGGCCGCGTCGCCCTTGGGCTCGTTCTTGGCATCGGGCTTCACGTCCCGCAGTGCCTCGACGAACTCCTCGGCGATGAGCTTCAGCTCCACGTTGGTGCGCCCGAGGCGCGCCTGGAAGTAGTTGAAGCACACCAGCGCCACCACCGCCACACCGATGCCCACCGCGGTGGAGATCAGCGCCTCGGCGATGCCCGGGCCGACCACCTCGATGCCGGCCTGCTTGCTCTTGCCGATGGCCTCGAAGGCCGACATGATCCCCACCACCGTGCCGAAGAGGCCGATGAAGGGGGTGGTGGCCCCGATGGTCCCGAGAATCCACAAGGGCCCGCGCAGGCCCAGCGCCACCCGCTGCCGTTCCCGGTCCACTGCCGCCTCCAGCGCCGCCTGCCCCGATCGTCCCAGGCGCTCGAAGCCCACCAAGAAGATCTCCGCCGCCGGGGATCGCGACCGCTCGCAACTGGCGCGGGCCTCGGCCACCGCGCCCCGGTACAGACAGCGCTTCACCGTCTCGGCCAGCTTGCGGGCGTGGTCCAGGAAGTTCCACAGGGTGATGCTCCGCTCGATGGCCACCGCGACGGCCAGGATGGAGCAGACCAACATGACGACAAGCGTGAAGCCACCTGCCTTGAGCACGGCGGAAATCTGGCTAAACATATGCTTAAGTTAGGTAGCAGGCTTTCGGGCCCCGGGCAAGAAGACGACGGAAGACAAAAGAGCAACACTTCAGAATTGGTCGGGCCGAATGATTTCTGCTGACGCCTCGGCAAGCCATCGCTGGCGGGGCCACCCTGGACGAGCAGCCAGGGCGACCTTGGGAGGGGCGGGAAAAATTTTGGCGTTAGAGGGCGCTTCCGCTAGGCTGACCCCAATGCTCGGTCCGCAGACCCCTCTGCTCTTCCTCTTGCCGTTGCGCCTGTGCTGCGGCTGGGTCCTTGGCACCGCCGGCTTCGGCAAGGTGGCCTCCGGCTGGCTGACCCATCCCCTGCTCGCACCTCGCATCGAGGACTGGCTCACCGCCGGCAGGACGTACCGCTTCTTCGTCCCGGCGCTACATCATCTTCTGCACCACGCCCAGTTGGCCAGCACCACCGTGGCCCTTGTCGAGTTGGGTGCCGGGGCCGCGTTGCTCCTGGGGCTCTTCTCCCGCTGGGCGGCCTTCTGTGGCTTCGTGGTGATGGTCGGCTACCTCCTGGCCGCGGGCGATGGGCTGGGCCAGAACCCCAGCGCCCCCCTGTGCGCCGCCCTGCTCAGCCTGACTCTGTGCAGCTCCGGCAGGGCCCTGGGCCTGGACGCGGCGCTCTCGGGCCGGATCTCGTCCTGGCTGGTCTGAGCGGGGTACCCACCGGATGGCGGGCCGGTCCGTCATTGTAGCAGCGTGAAGGTGTTGGCCCCGGCCACCGCGACGGTGTTGCGCGTGCCGGAGACCGCCCCCGAGAGGGTCAGCGCCACCTTGCCCGGGGGCAGCTCGAACACCGCCAGGAAACCGCTCTGATCGGTGGCCGTGGTAGCGCCGCCGATCAGCGTCTCCCCGCCAGCAAAGACGAAGGGCCCGATGAACCGGGTATCCGCCGCGGTGACCCGCACCTGTACCCCGGCTACCGGCTGGCCGCTGCCGTTGGCGACGTAGGCCAGGAGTACCCCTCGTTCCTTTGCCAGAGGCGCACCAGTCAGGCGAAACTGCTGCTGCTGCTCCAGAGTGACCATGGGCACCGCCGCCGCCGCTGCCGACAGGGGCAGGATCACCACCGCCGGGACCAGCGCCCCGCGGATGTCCCTGGCCACCACTGTCACATGCGGCGGCGCTGCGACCAAGTCCAACGAGAAGCTCCCATCGTCGGCAGCCTGTCCATCAGTGGCGGTCTCCTGCACATGAAGCATGATCGACCCGTGGGGGTAGGCCGTGGAGCAGGTGGCATAATCGCGTAGCGAGAGCAGGACGCAGATCTGCCCGCGGACCTGTCCGCTGCGCAGCATCAGGTCGCCGCCGCCGTCGCTCTGCTGCCCGAGAGTGGCGGGGTCCGGGACGCTCGTGCCGAAGAGCTTGTCACATCCGCAAAGCGAGAGGAGCGCGCAGGCAAGTGCCCGCCTGCAGGACAAAGATCTAGGAAAGAAGAACATTTCCGTATCTTACGGGGGTAACGGCCTCGTCGGCAGAGGAAAAAAAGCTGAGTCAAGGTTGCCTCATGCAATGGGGCAACCCACGTTGGGTCTACGATCGGCAGCGAGCAGCGAAGGGCTGAAAAGCGGCGCGCTCGGTGTGTGGGCAGCCAGGCCCGAGATAAGGGTGTTATGGCCGGCTGTGTTTCAAGGATGCAAAGATAGATAGGCAACAAGGAGTAAGTCATGGCAACAAACAGCACCGTGGATCAGGCCAAGGGACGCGTGAAGGAAGCAGTGGGGGCCCTCACCGACGACGACAAGTTGCGCAACGAGGGTAAGGTCGATCAGTTCGCCGGCAAGGCGAAGGATGCCGCGAGCAACCTGGTCGACAAGGCCAAGGACGCCGCTGGTAAGGCGAAGGACGCCGCGAGCAACCTGGTCGACAAGGCCAAGAATGCCGTCGAGGACCTGGGCCGCAAGCGCGACTAGATTTTGACCCTTCTGGGGACCTGAGCGGGGCCGCGGGCAACCACGGCCCCCTTTTTTTGTTCTTTTGAACCTGCTGCGGATGGTAGTTGAAGGCAATCAATCTTGCGATGTCTGCCTCGGGGCGAATCGCTGTATAGAACCTGCACGAGACACCGGTGGCAAGGCCCGGCTATTTCGCGAAAAATCGCAAAAATCCGCTGTTGACTTGACACCCATCAGGCTGGAGCATACATCACCCGGGCCGGGGCCTACCCCAGGGACCCGACGCTCGCCCAAGGAGATGTCCGATGTCGAAAGCCAATTATAAAGTCGCTGATCTGGCCCTGGCAGAGAAAGGCCGGCTCCTCATGGACTGGGCCGAGTCCCGGATGCCGGTCCTCATGTCGCTGCGTGAGGAGTTTAAAAAGACGCAGCCCTTCAAGGGACACAAGATTGCCGGGTGCCTGCACGTGACCAAGGAGACCGGGGTGCTGATCCGCACCCTGCGCGCAGCCGGGGCGGAGCTGTCCTGGTCGGGCTGCAACCCCCTGTCCACGCAGGACGAGGTCGCCGCGGCGCTGGCCGCCGAGGGGACGTCGATCTACGCCTGGCACGGCCTGTCCAAGGAAGAGTTCTACTGGTGCATCGATCGCACCCTGGACTTCAAACCGACGCTGACGCTGGACGATGGCGCGGACCTGATCTTCACCGTGCACACCCGCTTCCCCCAACTGGCCAAGGAGGTCTACGGCGGCACGGAGGAGACCACCACCGGGGTGCACCGGCTGCGGGCGATGGGCGCGGCGGGCAAGCTGCTGTACCCGGTCATCGCCATCAACGACGCCGAGACCAAGTGGGATTTTGACAACGTGTACGGTACGGGGCAGTCGTCTCTCGACGGCATCCTGCGGGCCACGTCGGTGTTTCTGGCGGGCAAGACCTTTGTCATCGGCGGCTTCGGCCACTGCGGGCGCGGGCTGGCCCTGCGGGCCTCGGGCATGGGCGCGCGGGTGGTGTGCACCGAGGTGAAGGCCACCCAGGCGCTAAAGGCGGTGCTGGAGGGCTTCTCGGTGATGCCGATGGACGAGGCGGCCAAGATCGGCGACATCTTCTGCACGGCGACGGGCATGAAGGACATCCTGGTCAAGCGCCACTTCGAGACGATGAAGGACGGGGCCATCGTGTGCAACACCGGCCACTACGACTGCGAGGTGAACCTCACCGACCTACAGGCGCTGTCCAAGGGCAAGCGCGAGGTGCGGGCGAACAACGAAGAATACACCCTGAAGGACGGCCGGCGCATCTACGTGCTGGCACAGGGGCGCCTGGTGAACCTGGCGGCGGCGGAGGGCCACCCCAGCGAGGTCATGGACATGAGCTTCGCCAACCAGTTCCTCGGGCTGGTGAAGCTGGCGCGCGATGGCAAGAGCATGGAGAAGCGGGTCTACGACCTGCCCAAGGAGCAGGATGAGGATCTGGCGACGCGGAAGCTGCGCACCATGGGCATGGCCATGGACAGGCTGACGCCGGAGCAGATCAACTACCGGGACGACTACTCGGCAGGGACGTAAGCTCTGTCGGCCTGACTTCCATACAGGCCCACTTCTGTCCACGCGCAGGTCCACCGGGTCCGGCGTGGCGCGCGGAAGCAGATGCTTTTTCAAATCCGCTGCTTATATCTCCAGCGATTCATGAGCCCGGTTCCCGGATATTCTGAACGCTGGAGATTTCATCTATGCGCTGCACGAACCCCCCTCCGTTCCCGCTGGCCCTGACTGATCACCGCGGCACTTCGCGCTTAGCGAGCCTCGCTTTCCTTACCGCGCTCGCCTGGCCACTGGCCGGGTGGACCGGCGAACACGCCCCCGAGGAGGCGCAACATGACGCGACGCCGGATTCCCCTCGGGGCGAGTCCCACGGCGAAGGCCATGCCAAGGCCCACGGCGAAGCCCAAGCCGAGGCCCACGGCGAAGCCCATGGCCAGGGCCATCACGGGGGCGTTCACGAGGTCCACCACCGCTACCTGGCGGGCGTTTTCGGGGTCGTCCTGGGCGCCCTCGCCGAGGAGGGCACCACCGCCCACGTCGGCGTCGGCGCGTTCTTCGAGATGCTGGTCATCCCCAACTGGCTGGAGATCGAACTCTCGACGCGGGTGCTCTCCGCCGAGACCGGAGTAGAGCTGCCGATCGAGCTGCTCTTCAAGAAGCCCTTCCATCTGACCCACTGGTTCCACCCGTTTATCGGCATCGGGCCGGCGCTGGTGCCGGCCTTTCTGGAGGAAGGGAACTCGGTCCACGGCGGGGGCGCCTCGACGATCGGGGCGTACTTCTGGCTGACTTCGGACCTCGCCCTGCTGGCCGAGTTCAATTACAACCTGATTTACGACAAGGGCCTGGTACATGAGTTGGGCGGATCATTCGGAGCCCTTTTGGGCTGGTAACACGTCATCCCTTTACATCGGGCTCTGGGCGCTTAGAAAAGTCTCCATGCTGACCGCCCCCCCGACCCACACCACCCGTGAAGCCCGTGAACGCCCTCCCCTTCTGCCCTCTCTTGGCGATCTACAGGATGAAGAAGAGGCCCGCACCCCGGTCACGCCGATCGAGCACATGCCGATCGGCCGGCCGCGCCCCTATCTGGTGGCCATCGCTGGCCCCCGCACCGGCGAGACCTTCCGTCTCAGCCGTCCCCTTGTGATCGGTCGCGGGCCCTCGGCTGCGCTGCGCCTGGCCGACGAACGGGTCAGCCGCCGCCACGCCGAGGTCCGCTATGTTGGAGGGCAAACGCTGCTCCTGCGGGACCTCGGCTCGGCCAACGGGACCTATGTGCGCGGCAAGCGGGTGCACGAGCAACTCCTGCGGAGCGGCGATCGAATCGAGCTGGGCGACGGCAACATCCTGCGCGTCGCCTGGCTGGACCCGATCGAGGAGCAGTTCCAGCTTCAGCTGGCGGACGCGGCGCTGCGCGACGGCCTGACCCATGTCTACAACCGGCGCTACCTGCGGCAGCGGCTGTGCACCGAGCTGGCCTTCGCCCAGCGCCACAGCATCCACGTGGCGCTGCTGGTGGTGGATGTGGACCATTTCAAGGCGGTAAATGACGGCTTCGGGCACCAGGCCGGAGACGCGGTGCTGCAAAAGGCGGCCGAGGTGATGCTGGCGGAGCTGCGCAGCGAGGACGTTCTAGCCCGCTGGGGCGGGGAGGAATTCGCCGTGCTGGCGCGCAGCCCGGAAGGCCGATCGGCCACCGCCCTGGCGGAGCGGCTGCGGCTGCGGGTGGCAGAAACCCACTTCGTCCATGAACAGCCCCTGCACATCTCGATCGGCGTGGCGGTGTACCCGACGGGGATGCGGAAAACCGACCTGGTGCGCGTCAAGGAGCGGGTCACCACCTCGGACGAACTGGGCGCGGCGCTGGCGGACGCACTGATCGGCGCGGCGGACGAGGCCCTGTACCGGGCCAAGCGCACGGGCCGCAACCGGGTGGTCAGCAGTGCCGACCTGTCCTTGGACGGGTAGCAGGGAGGGTCAAAACGTTTGCCGCCGGGCGTCCAACACGACCTTGATGCCGGCGGAAAGGTCCAAGGACACGCCCGGGTCGCGCCCCTGATCGCCATACAGGTACAGATCCGCCCCCAGCGTGACGTAGAGCGGTCGCCCCAGGGCAACGTAGAGCTTGCCGGTAGCCCGCAGCTCGTGGCTGCGCAGAAACGCCGGGTCGGTGTAGCTGTAGGTGATGTTGGCCTCCCCCAACAGCTTGTCCCCCAGGCGCGGCCACACCGCCCGCTTCAGCAGTTCCAGGGTGGCGGAAAGCAGGAACCGCGGACGGGCCACCGGCACCTGCTCGGGAACGTCGCCGCTGGCCAGGAGTTCATGGCGCAGGCCCGCGCCCACGACAAGACTCAGTTTGGGCACGATCGCTTCTCGGGCGCCGAAGAGGGCGCTGAGTTCCAGGTGGTGATAGGTCCGGGTGTCCGGCTGGTCGAACTCGGTCTCCAGCCCCAGCGATGAATAGGGCGTCGGCACCAGCGGGAAGTGCGCCGAGAGGCCCCGGAAGCTGTAAAGGGCCAGGAAGGTGACCAGGTCCACCGTCTCTCGCCACGATGGGTCCTTCCCCGCGGTGGCGGCGGCCTGGATGCCGCCGTACTGCGCGCGCAGGGAGACCTGCAAAAGGTGGCTCGGCTGGTCCATCTGCGCCCGGGCGGTGCTGTCAAGCTTGAAGGCCAGCGACGCCTGTCTGCTGAGCTGCGGCCGATCGTAGGGGCGATCCTGCGGGTTCTGCACGCTGATGCTCTGCAGGTCGACGCCGAGGTCCAGGTTGCCGATCCACAGAGGCCGCTCTGAAAGGGGCAGCGGCGGGGGGAGCACGCCGGCGCGGGCAAAGGACGAAAGGACGCACAGGCGCAGGTCGTGGCACACCGGCGGGCCCTTCACGAACTCCGGCGGGACCAGCCCGTCGCCCCCGTTGGCGATGAAGTCGAGGGTCGCCACTCTGTAGGTGGCCACCGGGTCCAGGGTGCGCCCGTTGACCTTGAAGGCGTCGTCCTTCTTGGTAAGGCCGATGAGGCGGACCCTGCTCTCCGGGACCACATATTTCCCCAAAACGTCGCCCAGGTCCTTGCCGAGGACCTTGCCCACCACCACCTGGGCCGGGTAGGGGATGGCCGCAGACAGGGCCGCCACGCTGGCGCTGCGCAGGGGCAGCCCGCGATCGTCGATGGCGTGGGCGTTGATGAGTGCCACGTCGGCGTGGCCGGCGAGGCGCATGGCGTCGAGGACCACGCTGACAAAGGCCTCCCGGGGGAGCCCGGCGCCGGGCACTACGACCAGAGGACTTTCCCAGCGCTGGCACATGCGCGCGAAGATCCCCTGCACCTCGGCGGCCACTGTTTTCGCGGGCGCCCCCGAAAGCAGGCGCCGGGCATGGACCTGCACGCCCCCACGGTCGATCCCCAGGGAAACCACCGCCACCCCGGCGCCTTCCGAGGGTGCGCCGACCACCAGGGTGCCACTGCTCAAGGCCACGCTGGCGACCGCCGAGCGGCGATCGTCCATGCGCGCCGCCAGGACCACATCCGCATGGGCACCGGCGCCGTCCAGGCTGCGCACCAGATCGATGACGCCCCCCGCCCCCAGGCCGGTGTCCAGGTCGGCCAGGATCACGATGGCGTCCACCTGCGGGCGCATCGCCCGCACCCGATCGGCGATGCTCCCGGGCGGCAGAATCTTGCCGTCTCGCAGGTGGCCGGGGCCGACCCGCCGCGGCAGGTCCTCGCTGAGGACGTTGAGCAGGCCCACCCGCACCCCGTTGCGCGAGACGATCTGCTGCGGAACCAGCGCCGCGCAGAGCGAGCGGTCCTTTTCGCATTTCAGGTTGCTGACCAGCGGGGCCGGGCCCAGGCGCCCCAATTCCCGCAGGTAAGACAAAAAGCCCTCCGGCTCCATCTCGAACTCGGCTGCTCCCGGGGCGAAGATCTCGATGCCGGCGCGGCGCAGGAGGGCCGCCGCGTCGCCGCTGCCAGCGGCATCGGACAGGAGGAAACGGGCGACGTTGCCCGGACCCAGAAGGCCCGCCCCGCCAATGGCCAGCGCGGTGGGGGCCTGCTCCCGGGCCAGGGCCACGGCCCCCGCCAGCGCCGCCAGTCCCGGTCCCACGTCCATTGGCGGCCCCTGGCAGCGCGCGGGAGTAAAGCGGCCATCCAGGTCGGCGGCGAAGATCAGGTCGAGCCGGCCTTCCACGTCCTCTGCCCACGCGACGCCATCGAGCGTCCCCAGAAGGAGCCACACCCCGACAAGAATCCTCAATCCCGGCAAGAACCGCAGAGCCACATACCCTCTCAGTGACACAAGGTATAAGGGCAGGCCCAGACCCCGGCAAGCCGCGCATTCACAGGGGTGCGGCTAAAACACCTCGGCGAACCAGGAGCGCATCCGCTTCCAGACGGTGCGCCTGTCGATGTCGCGCTGCGGGAAGTAGAGCCCCTCGTGCTGTCGCGCCCCGTAGAGGGTCAGGCCCACGCCGGTGGCATAGATCGGCGACTTCACCACCTCGGACAGGCCGCCCACCCCCTTGGGCACGCCCCGCCGCACCGGCATGCCCAGGACCTCTTCGGCCAGTTCGGGCAAACCTTCCAGAATGGTCGAGCCTCCGGTCACCACCAGCCCCGAGGCCAGGCTGTCCTCCAGGCCGCACTTGCGGATCTCGCGCTGCACCAGCGAGAAAATCTCGTCCACTCGCGGGCTCAGGATGTCGCACAGCACCTGCCGCGGCATCACCCGCGGGGCCCTGCCGCCCACCGAAGGGACCTCGATGATGTCCTCCGGGCGCAGCATGCTGCTCATCGCGCAGCCGTGGCGGTGCTTGATGCGCTCGGCCTCCGCCATCGGGGTCCGCAGGCCGATGGCGATGTCATTGGTCAACTGGTGTCCGCCCACCGGCAGCACCGCCGTGTGTACCAGCGAACCTTCGCTGAAGATCACCAGATCGCTGGTACCGCCGCCGATGTCGAGCATGGCCACGCCCAGCTCTTTTTCGTCGGCGTGCAGCACCGACTCGGCGCTGGCCAGGGGCTCCAGCACGATGTCCGAGACCTGGAGGTTGCATCGGCTGCAACACTTGATGATGTTCTGCGCCGAAGTCACCGCCGCCGTGACGATGTGCACCCGCGCCTCCAGGCGCACCCCGGCCATCCCCAGCGGCTCCTTGATGCCGTCCTGGTGGTCGATGGTGAACTCCTGCGGCACCACGTGGATGATCTCGCGATCTTGCGGGATGTTGATCGCCTTGGCCGCCTCGATCACCCGCTCGATGTCGCCGGGCCGGACCTCGCGGTCCCGGATGGCCACCACGCCCTCGGAGTTGAAGGCCTTGATGTGCGCCCCGGCGATGCCCGCGTAGACCGAGGTGATCTCCACGCCAGCCATGTGCTCGGCCTCTTCCACCGCCTTCTGGATGGACTGGACGGTGGAATCGATGTTCACCACCACGCCCTTCTTCAGGCCGTAGCTGGGATGGGTGCCGACCCCGATGATGTCGATGCCGTCCTCGGTGACTTCACCGACCAGACAGGCAATCTTCGTCGTGCCGATGTCGAGGCCGACGATCAGCTCCTCTCGCTTCGCCATGGTCAACTTTGCTTCCCGCGTCCTGGCCCAAAGGAAGGCCTGCGAGCATCTAGCTTGCCCAAGGCCATCAAGGATCGCCATTTTTTGACCTAATTTTCTCGCCACCCCGCAAAAGCCAAGGAGTTCCAAGGGACTCGGCAGCAACGTTGAAATCCCCCGTGACTGCTGCACGAACGTGCAGGGAGAGAAGATTGCCTCTCCTTGTACCTGGGCTGGAGGGATGGCTAGTCGATCGGCTTGATCGCCCGGGGGTGATCTTCGTCCTCGTCACCGAGGACCTTCACCTTCAGGGGCTTCTTGTCGCCAGGGCGGGCCGGGGTCGGCCGGGCCGTCGCGGGGTCGGTCTGGACCGGCCCCGGTGAGGTCGCGGGTGTCGGCGCAATCGGCGTGGGGGTCCCCGGCCTTGCGGACGGATCGGCGATCGTCGGCTTCCCCGGGTCGACCTCCTTGCCATGATCGCGGTGGTGGTGGTCCCGATGCGGACCCCGTGGCTCAGCCGAGGTCGATGACCCCGCCGGCAACCGCAGCATCAGCTTGGGCCCGTCCCGGCGCCGGATGATATAGGAAAGGTCCGGTCGCCCGGCGTACGAAAGCGTCACTTCCAGCGCATCTCCCGGCAGATCGATCGGCAGCGGCGTCTCACCCAGCCGCCGCGGCCCGGCGTAGACCTGCGCCCCCGACGGGTCCGAGTCCACGAAGAGCCGCGCCTGCACCGGCGCCTGCGGCACTTCGCGACCGATCGCCCGGATCGCCGCCCCGGGCTCCGTCCCGCCGGGCCCCGCCTCCGGGCGCCGCGGCTTCTGCGGACTGACGATCCACAGCACGCTGCCCAGGCTCAGGAGCAGCAGCACCCCGACCGCCGTGACCATCACCACAGGCCCCCGTTCCCGCCGTGGCGGGGCCGACCCGGCGGCCGACGAGGGCGGCAGGGCCCGGGAGTGGGTCGGGTTGCTGGGCGTGCCGGCAATCCCGCCCAGATCGCCGAGCGACTGTGCCTGCCGCTGAGACGACGCCGGCAACGGTGAACGCGAGGGCGAGCGGGAGGGCGAAAGCGAAGGCGAGCGGGAACGCGACGGCGTGCCCCCTCGCCCCGGTGGCGCCATGAACCCCGATTCACCGTCCTCGCGCTCCTCCGGCGGCACCACTTGACGAATCCACTCCGCCGCGTCCTCCAGGGTGAAGCGCGTCGACTGCAGGAACGAATCCAGGTCGCGGGAAAGCTGCGACGCCTTCTGGTAGCGCGCCCCGGGGTTGCGATCCAGCGCCGTCATGGTGATCCGGTCCAGCTCCGGGTCGATCCGCGGGTTCAGCGCCGATGGGACCTGCAACGGCGCTGTCCTCACCTTGCTCATCGTGTCGTAATCGGTCTGCCCCTTGAACAGGCGCCGTCCGGTCAGAACCTCATGCAGCACCACCCCGGCCGAGAAGATGTCCGTCTGCGGCGTACACAGCCCCGTATCGATCTGCTCCGGGGCCATGTAGCCGAACTTCCCTTTCAGCGACCCGGTGTGCGTCCCCTCCTTCAGGCCCGTCACCGCCTTGGCGATGCCGAAGTCCACCACCTTCACCTGCCCGTCGTAGCCGATCATCACGTTCTGCGGCGAGATGTCCCGATGGATGATCGGCCGCGGCGCGTGGTTCTCGTCGAGGTGTTCGTGGGCGTGGGACAGCCCCCGGGCCACCTCGCGCACGATAAACGCCCCCATGGTCGGCGGCGGGATCGCCTCCCCGCGCATCGCCGCGGCGCGCATCAGGCGCAAAAGGTCCAGCCCTCGTACATACTCCATCGACATGAACAGCTCGCCGTCCACCTCTCCCAGCTCGTAGACCTGCACGATGTTGGGGTGCGAGAGCCGCGCCGCGATCTTCGCCTCGTTGATGAACATCTCGACGAAGTGCGGGTCCGCGGTGTGGACCTTCAGGATGCGCTTGACGACGATCTGCCGGGCAAAGCCCGCCACCCCCTCCAGCCGGGCCCGATACACGTCCGCCATGCCCCCTCGGCCCAGGTGGGACAGGAGCATGTAGGGCCCGAAGGGCTCAGGAGGGAACGGCTGGGCCTGCGCCATGAGGAGGTAGTTTACACCGTGTGCTTCGAGGGATCACGTTTGCGGCGGCTCAATTGGCCGGCGTGCTGGTGAACATCTTCTTGTCCACGTCGATGCCCCACTCCTCGAAGAGCGCCTGGTCCCGGTCGCCGGTGACGGTGAAGCGCACCGGCCCCGAGGCCCCATCCAGCGGCACGTTCTTCCCCGCGGCCATCTTCTGCACCGCCGAAAGGTAGCTCGCCCGCCCCACCGGGGTCAGGGAATCTCCCCCGCTGATCCGCGCAAGGCCCGCGGCAACCACCGGCCCGGTCACCTCTCCCCCCCTGGCGTTGCCCAGCGCCACCGCCACCCCGTACAGGCAGTCATAGCCGTAGGCCGTGAACGGGTCCGACGACGGGCTCATGCCGTTGTACTTGGCGCTGAAAGCCAACTGAAAGGTCACGTACGCTGACGAACTCAGCGATACCGTCGGGGAGGTCCCGTGGACCCGCGTGAAATGCATTGCCGGCGGTGCATTGGGCTCGGTGATGAGCGCCAACAGCGTGTCGCTTTTGGCCCCATCGGTCATCAGGATCTGCGTGGTGAACGGCAGATTGCGCCAGCCCTCCAGCAGTGGCGCCGCGTCCAGGCTGACGATGGCCACCACGTAGTCCAGGGACGGCAGCGCCAGCACGTCGCTCACAGCCTTGGCCACCGCCGCCTTGTCGCCCTCCTTGACTGCCCGGTTAAACGATGGCGTGTTCTGCACCCCGCCCTTGGCCCAGCCGGAGACGAACGCCCCCGAAAGCCCGGTCCCATAGGCGTCGTCCACGAAAACCAGTGCCAGCTTGGCCCCGTTCTTGATGACCAAGTGCGAAAGCACCGGCCCCTGCAGGTTGTCCGACGGCGCCGTGCGGAAAATCAAACCCTTCTGGGGCAAATCCGAGATCGCCGAAGCCGTGGCCGAAGGCGAGACCAGCGGAACCCCGGCCCGCCCCGCCTCGACCGCCACCGCGATGACCTCCCGCGAGCTGGTCGGCCCGATCACCGCCACCACGTTGCGCTCCCGCGTGAGGATCTCCATCGCCTTCAGCGCGTCGTCATCGGTGGCGGTGGTGTCGCAGATGTGCAGCACGATGGGCCGCTGCCCCGCGCCGGCATATGTATTGACCTCGTCCACCGCCAGTTCGATCGCCGAGAGCAGCAGCGTGTCCGTCCCCCCCAGGTCCGTGGCGAGCTGCGCCAGCACCCCGACCGGCACCGCCCCCGCCGACGGCTGCGCCGGGTACATCTTGGTGCACAGCTTATCCGCCGGGGTCCCCGCCACGCACAGATGATCGCCGGTGCAGAACCGCTTGGTGCCGCCGACCGGCTGGCAGTCCGCGTCCTTCTGGCACTGGTTGTAGTCCTGCGACACGCTGCATCCGGGCGCCCCGATCCCTAGCCCGAGCAAACCTGACAGGAGAAACACCGCGCCGCGCATCAGAACCTCCCCGCAAGCGCCGCCGCCCCGCCGCCAGGCAGCGGGACCAGCAGGGGCCACATCGTCATCCGCGGCTCCGACCCGAGCCGCTTCTTCAACCCCAGGGCCAAAAGCGTCCCCCCGCCCGCCACCAGCAGCCCGCCGACGACATAGCCGGCCAGCGCCCCATTGGAGAGCGTCTGCGCCCGGTCTCGCGAGGCCCGCTTGTCCAGCTCGTCCTGCGTGCCTTTGAAGGTGGAGTATTCGGAGGAAGACGCCACATCCAGCCCGATGCCCGCCCCCAGGGCCACCACCCCCACGGCGGCGACCGCCACCCCCGACCACAGGAGCAGACCGCCGGGCCGCCTCGGCTCGATCGGCGGCGCGGTCATCCCTTGGCCCCGGCCCCCTTTTCGCAAGCCCGGCGCCACCGCCGTCCCCCCGGACAGCGCCTTCACCCGCGACTCGGCCCGCTCCCGCAGCTTCACGTCTGTCGAGTCAGCCACCAGGTAACGGCGGTAAAACTCCAGCGCTTGCGATGGGTCATCCAGCTTCTCGTAAATCTTCGCCAGGTTGTAGAGCAGCGTCGGGTCCGCCCGCAGGGCGTGGGCCTGCTTGAACAGGCGCGCCGCGTTGGGGTAGTCATGTTTCTCGTAAGCCGCCACCCCCTGGTCCGCCAGCCGCTGCGCCTCCTCGTCCGAGCCCGAGCTCGACGCGGGGGTCGGTGCCGGCTCCCCCGAGGCCACCTGCCCCTGGGTCGCCCCCTGCGCCAGGGCCTCGCGCGGCCCTCCTTGAAAAGCGACCACGGCGAAGACCACCACGAACCGCAGACCTGCCAAGACGAACGCTCCTTCCGAGAGACACGGGGTCACGACCGACCTCACTTGACTTCGTGGGCCCCGATGTCCCACTTCGGCCCCTGCGGGCGCACCGTCCCATCATAATCCACCAGCACATCGCTCTTGGCCACCTGATCGATGCAGCACGCCTCGGACCCCGGGGCCCGCAGCAGATGCAGATCGGTGGCCCCGGCGAACACCGGCTTGGCGCCGAAATGGTTGTTGCTCCCGTTGGCGAAGCTGGAGTCGTCGGTGGCACTGTCGGTCATCTTGCACCCGGCGGAGACCTGGCCGGCCAGGCCCAGCGCCTTCCCGTTTTTATAGATCAGCGTCCCGTCCAGGGTGCTGCCGGGGGTGGTGCCGCAATCCACTGCTCCCGGCCCGGCGTTGACCAGGCTGCCATTGCCCACCAAGGTGCAGAAGCGCACCCGCCCGGTGCCGCTTGCCGTCCGCACTCCGGGCCCGCGGTTGATGGCGATGAAGCTGTTCTCCACCAGCACCTCCCCGCCGCCCTCCGCGTTCACCCCGCCCTGGCCGTTGCCGATGATGACGCTGCGCCGCACTTTCAGCGAGCACCGCTTCCCATGGACCCCGAAGCCCTGGGCGTTGTGAACATAACTCTGCGTGATCTCCAGCGCCGGGGTCACTCCCCCGCCGGAGCTGCACAGTACCTGATCGTCGGCGGCCGTGGACAGTTCCAGCCCGGTGAGCAGCACGCTGGCCGCCCCGCTGACCTGCACCTGCCCGGTGATGTC